>CAZXPJ010000001.1:0-175327 GCA_964642925.1 uncultured Eubacteriales bacterium
TTACAAAGAAAAATGCTGCAAATGCAAGAATAAGTAAAGTACTTCTAATATTCTTGCTTTTTTGCACAGCCGCTGCTTCCTCTGCAGCAATTTCTTCTGCAGTCATTGCTGGTTCAGCAGTAACATCTGTGGTTTGAGCCATTGCAAATGAAGCAAAACCAATAACTAATGAAATTAATAAAATAAATGCTAGTGTTTTTTTCATCAAAATTCCTCCTATTTTTTTAAAAGATTATGTGTTTTTTGGCAATCCGTCCCCCTTCTTTTAACATTTTTAAAACAAAAAAAATATACCTCCCCTGGTTGTCCATGGTTAGTATATTTGTTTTTATAATTTATTCGAAATTTACACTCCTAATTTTTTGACTATTTTTGACTACTATTATGTATTCCTTGCAAAAGTCTATATGTCACTTACATCTGACAACAGAATAGCAAGAAGAGTGTCACTTGTCAAGGCACTATCAGTTTTTCTTTTTCTTTTCTGCTTAATTTCTTTATAGAAGCTTCTCTTTTCATAGCATCCTGCTTACTTGAAAATATCTCATAATAAATAATTTTTACCGGAAGACGACTGCGGGTATATTTAGCTCCCTTACCTTTATTATGTGAATCTAGCCTCTTTTCTAAATTGTCTGTCCAGCCTGTATAATAAGATGAATCACTACATTCTAGTATATAAGTAAAAAATTTTTTATTAATCATTCCAAATTAATATGACAATATCCACCAGGATTTTTTGTTAAATAATCTTGATGATATTCCTCAGCAGGATAATAATTAATTAACGGGGTAACTTCTGTTACTATTTGTTTTTTATAATTTTGTTGCTCTTCTTTAAAAGATTTCTCAATAATTTTAAAATCTAAAGGATCTACATAATAAATACCTGTTCTATATTGACTTCCAATGTCGTTACCTTGTCTATTCAAAAGGGTAGGGTTTATAATCTTCCAAAACTTATTTAATATTTCTTCAAAGGAGATTATAGATTCATCAAAAGTGATATTACACACTTCCGCATAGCCTGTAGTTCCCGTGCACACTTGTTCATAATTAGGATTAGGATGTATTCCATTAGCATAACCCACTTCGGTGCTAAGAACTCCTTCTATCCTCTTAAAAAAGGCTTCTACGCCCCAAAAACATCCTCCTGCCAAGACTATTCTCTTCATTTTTTATATCTCCTCTCTAAATAGATCTGTAAAATTGTCTCTTCTTCTAATAAGTCTCACACTGCCGTCTTTATTAATCAAAATCTCCGCTGGTCTTAAGCGATTATTATAATTGGATGCCATGGAATAACCATAGGCTCCTGCATCGGTTACACAAATAATATCTTTCTCTTCAATCACTGGAAGATACCTGTTTTCTGCTAAAATATCACCACTTTCACAGATATTACCTACTACATAGACATTTTCCTCTTCTGATTCTTTTATTATCTTTCCATCCCTATATATTTCTATATCATGATGGGAACCATAGGTCATAGGCCTAGCAAGAACATTAAATCCTATATCTGTACCAATATATTTCCTATCATAATTGTTTTTTATAGCATTTACCCTGCCAAGGATTACACCAGATTCAGCTGATATATATCGTCCTGGCTCTATTTTAAATAATAAGCTCCTTTTATTCTTTTCAACCCAATCTAAAATAACTTTGTCTAGCTTTCTACTTAAATCTTTAATATCTAATCTTTTTTCCCCTTCTTGCTTTTTGTAGGGGATACCAAAACCACCGCCAAAATCAACAAATTCTATCTCGGGAAATTCCTCTGCAACAGCAAGTATTAATCGTACTCCTTCTATATAAGGGTCCGCTTCCATGAAAAGAGATCCAATATGTTGATTAATCCCTGCTAAAGTAAGTTTATACTTTGTTAATATATCTTTAACCTCAGATATCAAATTACTATTTACACCAAATTTTGTTTTCTTTCCACCTGTAATAACTTTATCGCTATGACCTGCTCCTACCCCGGTATTAAACCTAATAGCCACTTTACTTTCAGGATTCAATCTACCATACATTTCTAATTGGGATAATGAATCTACACTAATCATGATTCCCCTATCAATAGCAAACTGCATTTCTTCCTCTGACACATTATTGCTTATATAAAAGATCTCACTATTTTTAAATCCTGCCTTCTCCAAAACAAATATTTCTCCAGGTGACATGGCATCCGCTACTAAACCTTCTGACCGGGTAATCTTAAGAAGTTCAGGATTTGAATTTGCTTTTATTGAGTAGTTTGCTAAAAAATTAGGATATTTAATAAGGTTTTTCATTTCTCTACAACGTTCTCTTAATATCTCCTCATTATAAACATATAAAGGTGTTCCGTATTTCTCCAGTAATTGTTCCGGATTATTACCTTTAAAAAAATCTATTTCTTCAGTAAAGAATTTTTTCATTTTAATTCTTCCCCCTTGGATTTTTCTTTTTTATTATAAATATACTATAATGAAAAACAAAAAGAAGCCAATATTAAATTGGCTTCTTTTTTTATTAAGAATTAAATCGACTTGGAGAGTTTTCTTTCAATATAACATCATGAGCTCCGCCTTCTACTATACTTGTAGCAGAAACTAAAGTAATTCTTGCTGTTTCTTGAAGCTCTTTAATTGTTTTCGAACCACAACTACTCATAGTAGAACGAATTTTACTCATGGAAACATTTAAATTATCTTTTAGTTTTCCTGCATAAGGCACATAAGAGTCAACGCCCTCTTCAAATTCCATTTTTCCTGTACCAGTATCATCATACCTTTGCCAGTTTCTTGCCCTATTAGATCCTTCACCCCAGTATTCTTTTACATAATTAGAACCAATCTTTAATTTTTTGGTTGGGCTCTCGTCGAATCTTGCAAAATATCTGCCAAGCATTAAAAAGTCTGCTCCCATTGCCAAAGCAAGGGTCATATGATAATCGTGGACAATTCCTCCATCAGAACAAATAGGAATATAAACACCTGTTTTCTCATAATATTCATTTCTTGCTTCTGCTACCTCCATTACTGCTGTAGCTTGACCTCTACCGATCCCTTTTTGCTCTCTGGTGATACAAATTGATCCTCCACCAATTCCTACTTTAATAAAATCGGCACCTGCCTCTGCCAGGTACAAGAAGCCTTCTCTATCTACCACATTACCTGCACCAACTTTTGTTTTTTCACCAAAATTAGCTTTTACATATTGTATTGTATCTCTTTGCCATTCTGAGTAACCATCAGAAGAATCGATACAAAGCACATCTGCTCCAGCCTCTATTAATGCGGGAACTCTTTCTTCATGGTCTCTACTATTAATGCCTGCTCCAACTATTAATCTTTTATCTGCATCTAGCAACTCTTCTGGATTTTCCTTATGACTGTCATAATCTTTTCTAAATACTAAATAACATAAGTTTTGTTTACTATCTATAATTGGAAGGCAATTAAGTTTATGATCCCAGATCATGTCATTTGCTTCTGAAAGTGTCATACCTTCTTTACCATAAATCAGGTGTTCGAAAGGAGTCATGAAATCTTGTACTAAAGTACTTCCCTCTGTTCTTGATAAACGATAATCTCTACTAGTAACCATTCCTAAGAGCTTTCCGCTAGGAGAGCCATCTTCTGTTATTGCAACCGTGGAGTGTCCTGTAATACTTTTAAGTTTTAAAACATCATCTAAAGTTTGATCTGGTTTTAAATTTAAAGAGCTAACGACGAATCCTGCTTTGTAACCTTTTACTTTTCTTACCATTTCAGTCTGTTCCTCAATGGTTTGAGAACCAAAAATAAAAGCTAGTCCCCCTGTTCTAGCTAAAGCTATTCCCATTTCAGTCCCGGATACTGATTGCATAATCGCTGATACAACTGGTAAATTAAGTTGTATTTCAGATTCCTCTCCTTTGGAAAATTTAGTTAAAGGAGTTTTTAAAGAAATGTTATCAGGAGTACAGTCCTTTGTTGTTAAATTAGGTATTAAAAGAAATTCACTAAAAGTTCTCGATGGTTCCTTGTAATAATGCGGCATAATTATCTCCCTTCGATATTGTTTAATAAATTATTTTACACTTTTTACTTTCCTTGTGCAATGTTATAATAAATAAAATAATCTCTTTTTAAAAATAATTAACAGTTTTTTTATCTTTACCCCTTTTTAATATTTTAAAAAATTGTTATTATACTATATAGACAGATAGATTCACCTAGGAGGTAATATATATGAAATTAATTGATAAAAACTTCCCTGCAGGGAAAGTTGAAAATGTAGAAGATCTTTTTGAGCGTTCTTTTAAAATTACTTGTAAAGATTGTGGATGGTACTCAATCTTAAGAAGAAACGGTGGAATGGCATCCATGTTTATCAATAACTGGAATCATTGTAGAAAATGTGGCAGTGATAATTTGATGATGACCAAACCTACTAATTGGGAAAAACTAAATCCTATAGAACAAATAAGAAAATACTACGAAAAAGCTACTGAAAAAGCTACTGAAAAAAGAGCAAGAAAAAAAGAAAAAAAATAACTGCTATAGTAAACACCCTTTCCTATTGGCAAGGGTGTTATTTTAAATACAATAAAGGAAGGTGCACCTATGTCTGTTTTACAACTTATAGTTAATAATTCATTTGATCGGCAATATCCTGTAAATACTACTCTTTTAGAAATTAGTAAAGATTTCCAAGATCAATTTGAAACACCAATAATTGTTGCTATGGTAAACGGTCAAATTAAAGATCTATCCTATGAACTGAAATCCTCTGAAAATAATAGCCGAGTGGATTTCTTTGATCATACATCAGAATTAGGCAATAAAGTCTATCAAAGAAGTTTAATATTTCTCTTAATTGTAGCAGCTAAAGAAATTTTTCCAAGGGCACAACTGAAAGTTCAAAACTCATTAAGCCGAGGAGTCTATTGTAAAATTGATATCAACCCAGCTATTACTCGTAAAGAGCTGGAAAAAGTAGAAAAAAGAATGAGAGAATATGTGGAAAAAGACATTTCTTTTATAAAGAAAGTTTTGCCTACCAAAGAAGTTATTAGCCTCTATAAAAATTATGACATGGAAGATAAAGCTTTGCTTTTAAGCCAATTAAACAATCCTTGTTCCAGCCTTTATTATTTAGGAAGCAAGTTTGGATATTTTTATAGAACTATGGTCCCGAGTACTGGTTACTTAGAACTTTTTGACTTGATGTTTTACCCTCCGGGTTTTATACTTAGATTCCCAACAAGGCACAAACCCTTAGAACTCCCAAAATTTATTGAAAACCCTAAACTCGCAAAAGTGTTTACAGAAACTCGTCGCTGGGCAAAAATAATCGATTGTAACTATATTTCCTCTTTAAATAATTATATTATTGAGGGAGAAATAAATAATATAATAAAAATTTCTGAAGCCCTTCATGAAAAGAAAATAGCGCAAATAGCAGACGATTTAGTGGAAAACGAAGACCTGAAATTGATATGTATAGCAGGTCCTTCCTCCTCAGGGAAAACAACTTTTACTAAAAGATTAAGTATTCAATTACAAGTGCTAGGCTATAAAACAGAACTCCTCTCCATTGATGATTATTTCTTGGATTTAGAAGAGCGACCTTTTGGAGCAGATGGATCACCAGACTTTGAATCCTTAGATATAGTAGATACCGAACTTTTCCAAGACCACTTACAAAGATTTTTTGATGGAGAAGAAATTCAAATCCCTAGATATGATTTTATACAAGGTAAAAGAAGTTTTAGTGGCGAAACAATAAAGCTTGACCCTCGAGAAATATTAATTATTGAAGGGATTCATGGACTAAATGAAGAACTTACTTCTTCAGTCTTTAGAAAAAATAAAGCTAAAATTTATATAAATTCACTTACCCAGCTTGGTATTGATCATCATAATAGACTTCCTACTACTGATGCAAGACTAATGAGAAGAATCGTTAGGGATTTTCACACGCGAGGCAGAAGTGCTTTAGATACTTTAAGATATTGGTCTACTGTCAGAAAAGGAGAAGAAGGAAATATTTTCCCTTACAATGAAGAAGCAGATATAATCTTTAATTCTTCTCTTGTTTATGAACTTTCAACTATAAGAAATTATTTAGTTCCTCTTCTTCAGGAAATATCACCAATAGAGCCAGAATATTACGAAGCCCAAAGACTAATTAGGCTGGTTTCATTTTTCTACCCCTTAAGTGAGGATGCTCAAATACCTGTAAATTCAATATTAAGAGAGTTTATAGGAAAAACTGATTATGTATAAAGAGAGGGATGAAAAGATTGTCTTATAAATTTATAAGAGAACTACCAGCTCCAGATGTATTATTTCAAGAAATACCAGTCAGTGAAACAGTTAAGAAAATAAAAGAAGGAAGAGACAAAGAAATCCAAGATGTTTTAACTGGGAAAAGCGGGAAATTCCTTTTAATAGTTGGACCTTGCTCGGCGGACAATGAAGATTCTGTTTTATCTTATATCGAAAGACTAGCAGGAGTACAAGAGAAAGTTAAAAATGATATAGTAATCGTCCCTAGAGTCTATACTAATAAACCTAGGACAACAGGAGAGGGCTATAAAGGGATGCTACACCAGCCTGATCCCAACAAAGTAGCAGACATGTATGAAGGTATCAAGGCTATTAGAAAACTTCATTTAAAGGCAATTGAGACCTCCCATTTAAGCTGTGCAGATGAAATGTTATATCCAGAAAACTACGCTTATCTAGATGATCTTTTGAGTTATGTAGCAGTTGGAGCAAGGTCTGTAGAAAACCAGCAGCATCGCCTTACTGTAAGTGGATTTAATGTACCGGCAGGGATGAAAAATCCAACCAGCGGTGATTTAAGTGTAATGTTAAATTCTGTTAAAGCGGGACAATTAGGACATCGCTTTATTTATAGAGGGTGGGAAGTAGAAACAGAGGGTAACCCCTTAACTCACGTTATACTTAGAGGAGCAATAAATCAATATGGAACTAGCATCCCCAATTATCATTATGAAGACCTAATGCTTCTTATTGAAGATTATGAAAAAAGGAATCTTGAAAACCCAGCAATTATTATAGATGTTAATCATGCAAATTCTAATAAGCAATTTAACCAACAACCAAGAATTGCTTCAGAAATAATTCATAATAGAAAAAAAGAACCAGTAATTGGCAAGTACGTTAAAGGATTAATGATTGAAAGTTATATTGAAGAAGGCTCCCAAGCTGTAGATGGAGGAATCTTTGGTAAATCTATTACAGATCCTTGTTTAGGATGGTCAGCAACAGAAAGACTAATATATCATCTTGTGGAAAAAATGAATCAATAAATTATGTATTCCCTCCTCTTTTTTTATAATATTCACATGGGCTTCCTTTAGACCGGTATACAACAACAGAAGGCATGTGCATAGATTTAATTCCCCACAGTTTGCAGCCGTGGGGAAATTTTTGTTCCCAGGTAATATAATAATTAATACAGTTTTTACAATATATCCTTTTGTTTTTTTCAGACATTTAAAATCATCCCTATCAAAAAAGGCCACAATTATGTGGCCTTTTTAATTTGTTAATTATTCAGCAGGATTTACGAAACTTTTTGTAGTTCCTCCTGTGGATGCTGAAGTTCCAACAATACGTGCAAGGTATACATTACCAAGATTTTCTATATGATTAGCTACATTATCAAAATAATTTAAATGTTCTTGTTCATCATTGATAATTTTTTCAAATAACTTTTTGGTTATACTGTCTCCATTTTCACTACATACTTTTGCAAATTCATTATAGGCCTCAATTGCATCTTCTTCAGCTTCTGTATCAAAAGTAAATATGGTTTCTGTCTCTTGAGCTTTAAAAACTGGACCATATAATTCTGATGTTGGCTCTCCACCTAATTCTTTAATTCTCTCAGCAAAAGCCTCAGCATGGGTCATCTCATCAATTGCAATTAACTTAATGTTTTTAGCCAACTCGCCTAAGTCTCTGTCATCTAAATTATAGTGTTGATTCATGTACTGATGAATTGCTTGTAACTCCATGGAACGAGCCTTATTCAAAACTTCTATTACCTTTAGTTTTTTTTCTTCTCTGTTACTCATATAACATTCCTCCTGTTTTTTATGTACTTCTTTAAATATGATTATATCATATATATTACCCAATGCTTAGTGTTTTAAACATATAATTTTCTAGTAACTTGCGATAATTTGGAAAAAAAGATATTATGTAAAAAACACTAGAGGAGGATTTATTGTGTATAAAACCATATTGAAAGCCCTTATTCTGCTTTGTATTTTTAGCGGAACCCTATTAACTTATTCATTGGAGGCTAGCCCTAAAGAAATAAACAACCTTAACATAATAATAGATTTTGAATTTAAAGAAATTTCAAAAAAACCGATTAATGTGGAGGGAAGAATTCTTCTTCCCATGAGAGATTTTTTTGAAAGTATTGGTTCTACTGTAGATTGGGATAATGAGAATAAAGAAATTAATGCTTCTTTTGAAGAAAATAAAGTATTCTTGAAAATTGATTCCACAGATTCAATAGTCAATGGTGTTCATAAATCCTTAGATGTCCCTCCGATTCTTTTTAATGATACAACTTATGTACCTTTGCGTTTTGCTGCAGAATCTTTAGGATATGAAATTATCTGGAATGAAGAATTTAATACAATATACGCTTTTTTGGATAATGAAGGAACAGAGGTTACAAATCTTATCGAAACATCTTTAAAGCAGGGCTCAATTCCTGCTGACACTAAAGTTATTGATAGCTTTACTGGTATTGCTTCTTGGTATGGGGGCAAATTTCACGGAAGAAAAACTAGTAGTGGTGAAGTTTTCGACCAATATGCCTTAACTGGAGCTCACAGAACACTACCTTTTGGAACCTTTGTCCGAGTAACCCATACAAGAAATAATGAGTCTGTAGTAATTAGGATCAATGATAGGGGGCCTCATATTCCTAATAGAATAATTGATCTATCTATGGCTGCCGCTGATATGATTGGATTAAAATCAAGAGGCTTAGGAGAAACCTTTGTGGAAGTCTTAGAAAATTATTATTAATTAAATAAAAAGAACAATAATTATCATGACCCCAAAAGTCCAGTATTTTGGGGTCATGATTTTTTCTAGACTTTTTTTCTGTGTAATATGTCTGAAATTGTTACTATAACTAGATATTCAAGCAGAGCAATTTGAAATACAACTAGACAGCAAATAAAGTTCTTCAAAACAAACATCTTAGTTATCATACAAATAATTATAGTAATAGTTATTAATATACCCGAAGAGTAGACAAAAAAAGCTTTGTTAAAAGTCACTAATATCACCCCTGTCTTTCTTTCAAGGTGATTTAGGCAAATAAAAAAACCAATACTGATCCCTAGGGACCTGCATTGGTTTACAATTGATCAACAATGTTAATTATTGTCGCCCAAAATTCCTGCTCATAAACTTTATTCAATCATTATACTTATCAATAATACACTTCCTGAACTATCAAGAAATTATCATTTGCTAAGTACTTGAAAAAGTTCATTCTTTTGTTTTTTATTCTAAATTTTTTTCAAAAATAAATACATAATATCTCTCATCTGAACTAAGATTGTTTTTAGCCATCATATCTACTATTTTGTTAGAAGTTAAATCCTCAAGAAACTTTTTATATTCAATAATTGCCGGCTCAGCTATTTTATCTCTGATTACAGAAACAGCTTCTTCATTTCCTGTAAATATAAGGTTTTTCTCAAGGGAAGTTAAAACACATTGCATTATAATTATTACCATTTTTTTAAAAATCCGCACTTCTGTGTTTTGAGGACCTTTTCCTACATATTTTTTAAATATTTTAATAAAGCCCTCCCTTATTACCTGTTCATCATTTAAAGTTAACATTTTTACACCTTTTTTTTTGCTAGAAGAGAAAAACTACCTGTTCATTATAGCTTCCACTATTAAATTTAAATCTGGAACTTCACTAATAGGATATATTTTTTGAAATACTAATTTTCCATTCTCTTCGAAAAGCAAATCAGCCCTTTCCGAGGAGCCTGCATTTTCTCTGAAAATATTACATTTTTTAGCTAGCTCCCCTGTTGGCCAAAAATCCGCCAACATATTTAATTTTTCAATACCTATAGCCTTAGCCCAAGCATTCTTGCAAAATGTATGATCAATACTTATTCCAAAGGGTATAACATTAAGTTTATCTGTAAAATAATCGTAATGGGCTTCAATATTTTTCATCTGTTCTTCACAGACCGGTGTCCAAGCTAGAGGATGAAAAGATAAAAGAATATATTTTCCTTTATAATCTTCAAAATCTACCTCTACACCCTTTTGGTTTTTTAAAACCACCCTTGGAATTTCTGCTCCCACTTCCAATCCCAGCAAATTAACAACCCCCTCTTTTAAAATACTTTATTTGAATTCTACAATATAATTGCATCTCTTAAATCTTCTTCCTTTAGGAGCTTTGCTATTACTGAAGAAAACAACAATTCATTATTAATAATAGGACTAGTATCTTCCTCGTTATGAGTTTCTAAAAAATTACTTTGATTTAAAACATTATCATAAAATACCGTTCCTCTTTGATGTAATACTATTATACCCCTTCTTGCAGAATTAATCTTGATAAACTCCTTAAAAGATTTTTGAATTTGATGAATCTCCATAGAATCAACATCGCAATCTAGTAATACCCTTGCTGATTCCTCACTTAAAAGTATACATTCCACATCTTCAAAGATAGAATAATCTGAATATTTATTTATTAAATCCATACTATAAATAAAAATCTTCTTTTTATTCTTTTTAAAATCATTAATTACTTTTTTACTTAATTCTTCACCTAATTCCAGTTCTAAAAGAAGAACATCGAACTCTCTAGCAAATTTCTCCCCATATTTTTCTAGATATTTTTCTAAATGGGAATTATCTCGAAGTTCCTTGAGGTAATGGGAAATTTCCCCTAAATTATTACTGATGCTTATGGATTTACCTACTCCTCCTGATTTTACAGGCAATAGGTAAGAAGTGTCCACACCATTTTCTTCTAATTTTATCCTTAAATCTGACCCAAAATCATTGCTCTCATTTGTGGAAATAAAATTAGGGGAAAGCTTAAGTTTTCCTAGGTTTTCTGCCATTCTTTTCCCTGGTCCTCCATAGGAAATTTCAATTTTACCCTCTTGGCTTTCTTTATGCCTAAAGTCACCTTCAGCATAACCTCTTACCTCTATAACAGTTGAACCAAGAACAGCTATTTTTTCTGCCAAAATTAACACCTCTTTAATTTAGATCTTTTAAAGTAAGTCTTGCTTCATTTCTTCAGATTTATCCAAAATATCTTTTTCAACGCAATTTATCATTCTATAATCTTCCATTAATACTTTGCCATTTATCATTACAGTTTTTACATCAGATCCCTGAGCTGAATATACCATATTAGAAATCAAGTCTGCCTTAGGATAAAAATGCGGCTTCTCTAGGTCTATAATTATTATATCCGCTTTTTTGCCCACTTGAAGAGATCCAACTTCTTTTTCTAAGCCAAGGACTCTAGCCCCACCAATCGTAGCCATTTTTAGAACCTCTTCCCCATTTAAAAGAAGAGGATCCTTATTATAGCCCTTATGAATTAAAGAAGTAAGGTGCATCTCCTCAAACATATTTAAATTATTATTACTTGAGGCTCCATCTGTACCTATTCCTACATTTATGCCTTTTTCCAGCATTAATGGTATTGGAGCTATTCCACTTGCTAATTTAAGATTACTTCCTGGGTTATGGCATACTCCCACATTATATTTTTTTAAAATATCCATATCTTCTTCTGATACATGAACGCAATGAGCTGCCACAACATGTCTTTCAAATAAACCAATTTCTTCTAAATATTCCACAGGACTTTTCCCATATTCCTTTATGATGTCTTCTACTTCTTGCTTTGTTTCTGATATATGGATATGAATACCGACTTTGTTTTCATCTGCTAAATTCATTATCTTTTCAAGATATTCTCTATTTGTAGTATAAGGTGCATGAGGACCAAAGAGACAAGTAAGTCTCCCATCACCCCTTTTATGATATTTTTTTATGAGATCAAGATTTTCTTGAATATTTTTACCCTCTGGATCTGTAAACTGAATTAGTCCCCGAGAAAGTACCCCTCTAATCCCCATCTTTAAGGCAGCTTCTGCAACTTCCTCCATAAAGAAATACATATCAGCAAAGGTTGTTGTCCCAGATTTTATCATTTCTAGGAAGGCTAAACTTGACCCCCAATAAACATGTTCTGCTTTCAGATTTGCTTCAGCAGGCCAAATTTTGTCTTCTAACCAAGTTTGTAATTCCATATCATCTGCATAACTTCTTAAAAGACTCATTGCCGCATGAGTATGGGTGTTTACTAATCCAGGCATTACAAAAGTATTTTCTCCATCAATTTTTTTAGCTTGGGGAGAAGATATGTCCTGGGAAATATTTTCTATTCTATCTCCAGAAATTAAGATATCTCCTGATTGCACACTAAGTTTATCTTTTTCAAAAGCTAAATACTGACATCCTTTTATTAGAATATTTTCCATTTATAATTTGCCTCATTTCTGCCCATAGCTATTCAAATAATATTCTCTCATTATTTGAACATCTCCATCACTTAAAATACAAGGTTTTCCCATAGTTCTGCTTAAATAAGCAATTTGAGCTGATTTTTCTACTATTAAACACACTTTATATGCTTCCTCTATTGTTCTGCCTACCCCAATTAGCCCATGATTCGCTAAGAGGCAAGCATTTCTTCCTTCTAATGTTTTAATTACATTCTCTGCAAGTTCCTTTGTGCCCGGTAGAGCATAAGGAGCCGTTTTAATACTTCCACCAACAATTTGTACCATATCTTCTATTATCGGCGGTACTTCCTCTCTACACACAGCGAAAGCACTGGCATAGACACTATGAGTATGTACAATTCCATTTACTTCTTTTAATCTTTTATAAATTTCCTGATGCATAGGTACTTCACTAGAAGGTTTTCTTAGTCCTTCCAAAATTTCCCCTTCTAAGTCTAATGTTACAATATCTGAGCTTTTAATATCTTCGTAATTCATTCCCGATGGACTTATAATAAAGCCTTGAGGAACTCGAATGCTCAAATTTCCCCAATTCCCTTTTACTAGAGAATCCTCTAACATTTTTAAACCATATTTGATTAATAATTCTTTTTTATTCATACATTAACTTCCTTATGTTTTCTTTATTAACAGGAGAAATAATTCCTCTTTCTGTAATAATTGCTGTTATTAATTCAGCAGGGGTTACATCAAAGGCTGGATTAGAAACTAGACAATCCTTAGGAGCAGAATATTTATCTCCAAACTTTCTTACTTCTTCCGGATCCCTGTTTTCAATAACTATTTCTTCCCCTTTTTTCAGTCCAAAATCAAAAGTAGAATAAGGAGCTGCCACATATAGTGGGATACCATGATATTTAGCTAAGATTCCAAGATTATAGGTTCCAATTTTATTTGCAGTATCTCCATTAGCCACAATTCGATCAGCCCCAGTGATAATACAATCTATAAGACCCTGTTGCATATGGTATGCTGCCATACTGTCTGTAATAAGGGTTACCGGGATGTCATCCTTCATTAATTCATAAACTGTAAGTCTTGCTCCTTGAAGCAAAGGTCTTGTTTCATCCGCATAAACCATTTTGATTTTACCATCTCTATAAACTGAGCGAATAACTCCCAAAGCAGTACCATAACCTCCTGTAGCTAAAGACCCAGCATTACAATGAGTTAAAATGTTTACCTTCTTGGAAAAAAGAGTACTTCCAAAATCTCCCATTTTCTGATTCATTTCTATGTCTTCTTTTAATATTTCATGGGCAGTTCTAAGTAGTATTTCTTCTGCTTCTTTTTTATCATTTATATTTTTAATAAGTAATAAAAGTTTATCTACAGCCCAACTTAAATTAACTGCTGTTGGTCTTGAAGATTTAATAAGATCTCCGGCTCTTATAATTTCTTCTGAAAACTCTGCTTTTTGGATAGATTTTAAGGCCAAATAAACCCCATAGGCTGCAGCGATTCCAATTGCTGGGGCTCCTCTTACAGCTAAAGTTTTTATAGCATCACAAACTTCTAAATAATCCTCTGTTATAATATAACTTTCTTCTGTTGGTAACTTTCTTTGATCAAGAATATGAAGCTTCCCATTTTTAAAATAAATAGTCTCCATAATAAACTCCTAAGATTTACTCATTAAGGCAAAGGCTTTAAATATTACACTTTGTAAGTTGTCAAAATTATCTGCAGTAGCCTCAAGAACTTCTTGATGAGATAATTTATGTTTAGAAATCCCTGCTGCAAAATTTGTTACATAAGAAATATTAGCATATTTAAGGCCTGCCTCTTTGGCTAATATACATTCAGGAACACTTGTCATACCAACTAAGTCTCCCCCCAACATTTTAAACATTTTAATTTCCGCTGGTGTTTCAAATCTAGGTCCCTCGCAGGTAACGTAAGTTCCCCTTTCATGAAATTCCACTTCTGATTTTTCTTTTTTTACTTCAATTAAGGCATTAATTAAAAAGTTTCTTACTTCTTCATTATAAGGTTCTGTAACATCTAAATGAACTACTCCCTCTGCCCCTCCATCATGAAAAGTAGTCACTCTGGTTTTTGTAAAATCTAAAAACTGATCCGAAATTACAAAGTGATTTGGTCCCATCTTTTCATTTAGAGAACCTACTGCTGCTGTAGCTATAACTTCAGTTACTCCTAATTCTTTTAGAGCCATAATGTTCGCTCTATAGTTAATTAAATGGGGTGGTACAGAATGTCCTGAACCATGTCTTGCTAGGAAACAAATTTTTTTTCCTTCAAACTCACCTATTTTTACTGGTACCTCACCATATTTTGTTTTAACAAGATGATCTACTGAATTACTTAATAAATTTGAATCTGATAGGCCGGTTCCACCAATTAAGGCAAAATCTGCTTTTTTCTCTTTATTCATTATCTCCACTCTCCATTTCTGAAAATAAGGCTCCAACAAAACTTTCTGGGTTGAAATCCTGTAAATCCTCAATCTTTTCTCCAGTTCCAATTAGTTTAACAGGAAGGTCTAACTCGGATTTAATTCCTATAACTATTCCCCCCTTGGCTGTTCCATCAAGCTTGGATAAAATAACTCCTGTTACTTCTGCTGTTTCTTTGAACATTTTAGCTTGAGTAAGAGCGTTCTGTCCTGTGGTAGCATCCAGTACTAGTAAAACCTCTGAAAGACTACCTTCTGACTCTCTGTCAATGATCCTTTTGATTTTTTTTAATTCTTCCATTAAATTGACTTTATTTTGCAGTCTCCCTGCCGTATCAACAATTAATACATCAATTTTTCTAGCTATAGCTGCTTGTATTCCGTCATAAACCACAGCACCAGGATCAGCCCCTTCTTGATGAGCCACTACTTCCACACTATTCCTATCTCCCCAGATTTTAAGCTGGTCAATGGCTGCTGCCCTAAAAGTATCTCCTGCAACTAGTAGAACTCTCTTACCCTCATTCTTTAATTTATAAGTTAATTTACCAATACTTGTTGTTTTTCCAGCTCCATTAACCCCAACAACTAATATTATATTTAACTGATTATCCACTAAATTTAAGGAGGTTTCTTCTGTACCCATTAATTCAGCTATTTCATTTACAAAAATTTCTTTTAATTCTATTGCTGTTTTTATTTTTTCTTTATCTGCTTTATTCCTAATGTTTTCAACTAAGGTAATTGATGTATTAACACCCACATCTCCTTGGATTAATATTTCTTCTAGTTCGTCATAGAAGTCGTCATCAATCTCTCGCCCTGTAAAAACATCTACCACTTTTTCAATAAAACCTTTTCTTGTTTTACTTAAGCTTTCTTCAAGTTTTTCTCCCCCAAAACCTGTTCTTAATGTCTTTTTTAATTTATCAAATATTCCCATTCTTTTCTCCTTTAACTTGTCAATTTAATTGTTTCGCTTATTCTTACTGAAATTAAACTAGAAACTCCTTTATCTTTCATGGTTACACCGTAAAGAACATCTCCTGCTTCCATGGTTCCCTTTCTGTGAGAAATTACAATAAATTGAGTAAACTGAGCAAAATTCTTTAAAAATCCTGCAAATCTTGTAACATTACTTTCATCTAAACTTGCCTCAATCTCATCTAGGATACAGAAAGGTCCTGGTTTTATCTTTAAAATTGCAAATAATAAACAAATAGCTGTCATAGCTTTTTCCCCTCCGGAGAGAAGACTGAGATGCTTGGGAGTTTTTCCTGGAGGCTGAGCAATAATTTCTATCCCTGTTTCTAGTATATTATTTTTATCTGTCATAACAATTTCGGCCATCCCACCCCTAAACATTTCGGTAAATGTTTCCTGGAAAGCTATATTAAGTTTATCATAAGTCTCTATGAACTTTTTAGAGATAATATGGTCCATTTCATCAATAATTTTCATTAAGGCATCTTTAGCACCATCTAGGTCAGAACATTGAGCATTTAGAAAAGTATATCTTTCTAAAAGTTTTTCATACTCAGATATGGCAATTAAGTTGATTTCACCTAAATCTTCAATTTTTTTCCTATATTCTCTTATTTTTTGTTTACTTCCTCTTTCACTAAAATCTTCTAGATATTGGGATGTAATACTCTGATAGAGAATATCGAATCTTTCTTCCAATGTTTCTTTAAGATTTTGACTTTCTGTTCTATATTTTTCTAAAGTAAGCTCCTTAGAATGGATACTATCCTTAATTGCCTCATATACCTTTCTATTTTTCTTTACATCTTCTTCCAGAGCTTTTTTTGTTTTTTCTCCTTCTTCTTTAATTTCCTTTAGTTCCTCTGCTTTTTTTTGGAAATCATAATGAGACATTTCCAATTCCTTTATTCTATTTTTATATTCTATTTCATTATCTTTTAGATCCTTTATCCTTTTTTCTATTTCTTCTTTTTCTTTAAATGTTTCTTCTATTTTTTTAACAAGAAGATTTTTTCTAATTTTTAGCTCATCTAACAGATTTTCCTTATTTTCTTTCTTGTTTTTTAAATTATTATAGTTTATTTCCATTTTGCTTAAAGCTTTTTCCAGGTCAAAGAGACTGTTTTTTTCAAACTCCATGTCTTCTTGTAGTTTTTGCATTAAACTTTCTTTATCTTTTTTTCCTATTTCAAGTTGGGCAAAACTTTCTAGGATAGTTTTTTTCTCTTTACTTAAACCTTCTTTTTCTTCCCTTAAGTTAATTTCCTCGGAATTTAAAAGAAGTATTTCTTTATCTGCTTCAGATATTTGAAAATCTATTTGAATAAGCAAATTGTTTATATTTTGTTTCTTTTTTTCAATAATTAATTTATTCTCATCTAGCTCTTTTATTTTTGATTCCGTAACTCTTATTTGGGAGTTCAGAGAAAGAAGGTCCCCTTCCTCCCCTGCTTTCTCTTCTTCAATCTGAATAATTTCTTGCCTTAGAGCCTTTATCTTGTCTTTTCTCAAGAAAAAGCCCTCTTGGTTGTTCCTATATTGCCCTCCTGTCATTGATCCTCTAGGATCAATGACTTCCCCCTTTAAGGTCACTATTTTAACAGGTCTTCCTTGCTCTTTATTATATTTAAGAGCTTCATCTATATCTTTAGCAATATAGATTCCACCTAATAGTTGTTTAAAAATCCCAGCATATCTTTCATCATACTTAATAACTTCGAGAGCAGTTTTAAGATTACCCCCCTTGGTATCCTCTTTCCTATTTTTTACTCTCTGGTTAATTATATTCAAGGGTAAGAAAGTAGCCCGTCCAGACTTATTCTCTCTTAAAAAATCAATAGCATTTTTTGCATCTATTTCATTTTCCATTACAATATTCTGAATAGCTCCTCCTAAAGCAATTTCGACAGCAAGGCTGTATTCAGATGAAGTTTCCGCAAGGTCAGCTACTGTACCTATTATTCCCTTAAGATTTTTGTTAGAAAAAATACTCTTTACCCCTGCAGAATATCCTTCCTTCTTATTTTCTAAGGATTCCAAGGCGTTTTTGTTTATTAGTTTTTTTTCTCTTTCCTCATTTTTTTTCCTTATAATACTCTCTTTTTCTTTTGCCTTTTCATAAACTTGGTCTTTTTCTTTTTCTAGTAACCGGATTTGCTTTTCTATATTTTCCCAATCTGAAATGGCTGAAGCTAGGTCTTTATTTACTTCAGCTTTTTCTTGATTCTTATGTAGCTTAAAATCCTTATTTTTGATTATTTTGCTTTCTATTCCATCTTTTCCAGAATTTATTACCGCTTCTCTTTTCTCTAGATCAATAATCTTGTTCCGAGTATCAGAAATTTGATAAGCAAAGTCAAATAATTCTCCTTTAATTTCCTGAATTTTTTGATTTACTCCGCTTTCGGAGTTTTTAATATTTTGGATAGTTTCTTCTTCTTTTTTGAAATCTGCTGAGATCATTTGATATTCATTGAGGATAACTTGGTAGCTAAGTTCTTCTTCTTCTTTCTTTAATATTAGTTCTTGAAGCTCACTATTTATTTTTTTCTCTTCTTCTTCTAATTTTTTATAATTATCATTTAAGGTAATAATTAATTTGTCAGAGTATTCTTTTTTATTTTCCAAATCATTTGTATTATTATTAACTTGATAAATGTTATTTTGGATTTCAGATATTTCTCTTATAGTTTTTTCTAGTGTTAAAGAAATTTCTTCTATTTGTGCTTCGTTTTTTAAATTTAATGTCTCTCTAGTAATGTTTTCTTTTGTTAAGCTTTCTGTCTCTTCTTTAATTATTTTCGATTTTTCTTCTAAACTTCCTATCATAAAACTAGCAAGATTTATTTCTAATTCATCCAACTGACTTTTGTAGCTTTTATATTCTAACGCTTTTTCCGCCTGCTCCTTAAGGGGATCTTTTTGAATTTCTAATTCTCTCAAGATGTCCTTTACTCTCAAAAGGCTAGTTTCTGTGTCTAGAAGTTTTCTTTTTGCTTCATTTTTCCTATAACGATATTTAGAAATTCCTGCTACTTCCTCTATTAAAGCTCTTTTTTCATCTGCTTGAGATAATAAAATTTGATCGACTTTACCTTGTCCGATAATAGCAAAACTATCTTTGCCAATACCCGTATCCATTATTAACTCATGAATATCTTTCTGCCGACAACGAACATTGTTTATCAAATATTCACTTTCACCCGAACGAAAAAGCTTCCTCGTAATTTTAATTTCCGAATAATCCACAGGGAAAATTCCTGAAGAATTATCTAAGGTTAGGGAAACTTGAGCCATTCCTAAGGGTTTTTTGTCTATACTTCCAGAAAAGATTACATCCTCCATTTTTGAACCTCTTAGGCTCTTAGCGCTTCCTTCTCCTAAGACCCAACGAACAGCATCAACAATATTTGATTTCCCACTCCCGTTAGGACCTACCACAACAGTAATACTGTTGTTAAAAGTTAAATCTGCTTTTTTTGCAAAGGATTTAAAACCCTGCATTTCCAGTCTTTTTAAATACAAATATTACACCTCAATTTCCAATTGTCCCTTTTCTATAAAGCTATCTTCTATAAATAACAGATCAATATCAAAATCTTTTTTTATCTTTTTTGTATTACTGTTTTTTTGCCCTCTTACCTTAGATATTTCTCCTGGACTAACGATTACATTTAGTGCTTTAGTTTCATAAAGATTTTTATTCTTAATAATAGAGATTATTTTATTCTTATATATTTCTGAAAATACTAGCTCTCCAAAGGCTGGGTGATATGGTCCAGCAATTAAATCTTTTTCTGCTGTTAGATTATCAGAATGTTGTAATCCCATACGAATTACATTTATACCTTTCTCTGTAAATAATTCATAGGCTTTTGCTGTAATTTCTACCATCTTATCTAAGGTAAAGGGTATAAATTCATTGTTATTATAGTGTTTTTCCAATTTTGTTCCTTTGATTACTATTGTGGGGTAAATCCTTACAAATTGAGGCTCAAGAGCAGCTGCTTTTCTTATAGTAGCTAAAATACTTTCTTCTGTATCTCCCATTAGGCCAGGCATAATTTGAAGACCTAAGGCAAAACCATATTCTTTTACTAAAGCTGCAGCTTTTATAGTATCTTCAGCCGTATGCCCTCGTTCCGCTAATTCTAAAACATGATTATCTAAAGATTGGAGACCTAATTCGATAATATCAACCTTGTACTCCTTTGCTAGCTCCAGGGTCTCCGAATTTACATAATCTGGCCTGGTTGAAAAACGGATTTTATTAATTTTCTTTTCTAATTTTAGCTTGGCAGCTATTTCTAAATAATACTTTTGCAATTCTGTGGGAAGAGCTGTAAAAGTTCCACCGAAAAAAGCAATCTCATATACTTTAGAAAAATCTGCATTCAAATATTCATCAACAAGAGTAAGAATTTCATTTTTATCTGGTGCCTTAAGGGATCCGGAAATTTTCTTCTGATTACAAAAGCTACATAGGTGAGGACATCCTAAATGGGGTATGAAAATGGGTATTATATTTATTTTCAACCTATATCACCCATAATTACTAGGGCTTCCCTAGCAGCAG
Source organism: uncultured Eubacteriales bacterium (assembly GCA_964642925.1). Taxonomy (GTDB): domain Bacteria; phylum Bacillota; class Peptococcia; order Peptococcales; family SKKY01; genus SKKY01. Next base: position 20,608 of record CAZXPJ010000001.1, read on the forward strand.
CTTGCTCAGCCTCTTTTTTCGTCTTACCCTTACCTTGAGAAACAATTTTTCCGTTAATATTAACCCCAGCAATAAAGTCCTTATCATGGTCTGGTCCATTTTCTTCAATAATTTGATATTCAATTTCCTGTTCAGGACACTTTTGAATAAGTTCTTGTAAACGAGTTTTATAATCCCCAAAATTTCCCTTAACTACATTATCGATAACTTCTTTCAAGGAATCTAAAATAAAGTCCTTAACACCATTAATTCCCTTCTCTAAATAAATCGCACCACACAGAGCTTCCCAAGCATCAGCCAGATTAGAGGTCCTATTTTCTCCTCCCCCCATTTTTTCACCTTTACCCATAAGAATATAATGGCCTAAATTAATTTTTCTAGCAGAATCTGCCAGAGATCCCTCGCAAACAATGGCTGCCCTCATCTTAGTAAGGATACCTTCTTTTTTTCCGGGAAAATGATTATATAAATATTCTGCAATTACCAATCCTAAAACTGCGTCCCCTAGGAACTCAAGGCGTTGATTGTGTTGTGTTTTCTTTATATCCTTTTCAAACATAAAGGAAGGATGAGTTAGGGAGGAATTTAAAAGTTCATATTTCTCCATTTTTATGTTGTTCTTGCGAAGAAACTCTTCAAGTTCTTTTTTTCTTTTTTCAGAAACCATCAATTGATCCACCTACCTGTTTATGATTTATAATTATTTTTTTTGCTTCATCTGTAGTCCATTTAATCTTATATACTAAAATTGAAACTTCAATAATTGTAGGTATAAACTTCTTCTTATCTGTAATAGCATCATATTGATTAATAATTTTTTCATTGAATACGTCCCAAAAACTTTCAATTTCTAAATAATCTACCTCTTCCCCTTTTACTTTTTTTATTACCTGGTCATTCCATTTTTGAAAATCTGAAAACAGCTGTACAATAAATGAGTTTATTTCTGAAAAATATTCTTCTGGAATACCTACTTTTTTATTAAAAACCCTATCTCTTCTTTTTTCACTTAAAGAGTAAATGTCTATAATGTTTTTTAATAATATAACTTGATAATTCAAATACTTACTATAAAAATCTTCTTTTTCTTTTTTTTCAGCCCCATCAAAGTTTATTTCTGATTTAAAAGTATCCAGAGCCACCTTAGCTAGCTCTATATTTTCTTCTATAATTTTTTCTTTTTCTTCGAACAATTCTGGCTCTGTATTTTGAATTAATAAATAGTTATTAAAAGATTCTTCAAAAAAATCACTAATTTCTTTGTGGAGAGTTATAAATTGTTTCTGCAATCTTTTTTCATTTTCTGGTGGAAGTATTGTAATATTAATAAGGAGGGCTACGGAAATACCAACAAAGATAGTTCCTGTCCTTTGAAGGGCACTAAAAAGATAATTACTTCCGGGATTATATAAAATAAAAATAGCTCCTATAATTGCAATTCTAATAGATGTCTCTATTTTTAAGGCAAGGCAAATGGTTATAATAACAATACTAACTAAACCAATTACTAAAGGATTTGCTCCAAAGAAATAACCAAATATTATCGCTGTTACAATTGCTACCAGATGGGCTAGTGCCTGGTCCTTCGCATTTTCAATACTTTCTCCTGTACCTGGTTGCATATTTGAAATAGTGGTTGCTCCAGCAAGGACGGGACTTGGTAAATTCAACATTTCACATACGAACATACTTATCGAAATGGCAATACCAGTTTTAATTGTCCGAGCACCAGGTGTCTTAGTCTGAAAAAATAAAAAAGTTTTTTTAATAAAGTCCATTTTTATATACCTTCCTCTGTATTATCTCTATAATTATACTATATTGATGATGGAAAGTGATAGGGAGGATTATGTTATTATACTATTTATTATTTATAAATCTTTTTAGCTTTATTGTAATGTTTATTGATAAAGCTTTGGCAATAAGAGGAAAAAGACGGATCTCGGAAAATTTTATTTTTTTAGGGGCCTTTTTATTTGGAAGTTTAGGAATCTATTTTGCTATGTACATATTTAAGCATAAAACTAGAAAATATAAATTCTACAGAGGCATTCCTATTCTTATAATTTTACAACTGGTTCTCGCTTTTTATTTATATACTTCATTTTAAGGGTGATCTTTTTGAAATTACAACGTTTAAATCTTTTGGACTTTATCAGGGGCCTTCTTTTACTAGTAATGATTGCATATCACTATACTTTCAATCTTTCTTATTTTTTGAATTTTCCTATTGACCTAAATAGTCAGCTGTTAAAAGTAACTCCACCTATATTTTCTGCCTGTTTTTTACTTGTTAGTGGCTATTCTTCAAATCTATCTAAGAACTCAATTAAAAGAGGTTTTTATGTATTATTTTGGGGAATGATAATTACTCTAGTAACTTTTTTTGTTGTTCCGGAAGCACCTATTTATTTTGGCATACTCCATTGTATTGGAATTATGATGATTCTTAAAGGAGCTTTTTTAAAGAAATTTTCTAATCAATTTTTGCTCTTATTATTTTTCTTTTTATTAGTACTTGGCATTATAATAAAGGATTTTTATCTAGAACATAATTTTTTATTGTTTTTAGGATTAATTTCAAAATCTTTTTCCTCATTGGACTATTATCCTCTAATACCTCATGGAGCTTATTTTATTTTAGGACTATTCTTTGCTAGAAGCTTTAAATCAGATTTTTTAATTAATGGTCCTAAAAATAAAATTGGTGAAGTTATAACACTACTAGGGAAAAATTCCTTAAAAGTGTATCTACTTCACCAACCATTATTTTTTCTTATCTATTATTTTATAAAAATGCTATAAAAAGAGCACCTGGACCAATATGGGTTCCCACTACTGATCCTACTTCTGATATAAAATCGCTTTTTACTCCTAGCTCAGAAAATAGACCTTCTTCAAGTTTTTGAGCTTCCTCTAAAGCCATACTATGGCTTATTACATAACGAACACTGCCCTTAGCTTCCTTATATTTTTTTACCAAATCAATTAGTTCAATTATTCCTCTTTTTCTAGTTCTTACCTTCTCTTTATCTACAATTTCCCCATCAACCATGGTAAGTATAGGTTTTATACTTAATAAGGATCCTGCTATGGCCCGAGCTTTACCAATTCTTCCGCCTTTTTCTAAATACTTTAAAGTGTCTACTAAAACATATATTTGAATATTGTTGATAGCTGAATTTACATCTTCTAGTACTTGATCGTATCCTTTTTTTTGAGCTGCACTTTCTGCTGCAATTATAGAAATAAGTCCCGCAGCAACACCTACTTGTTGAGAATCTATTCCTGTAAAATTACTAATCTTCCCACCTAATTCACTTCCACCGATAAGAGCTGATTGGCGAGTACCACTTAACTTATCGGAAATATGAATAGAGATAATAGAATCATAACCTTCTTTAATAAGTTTTTCATATTGCTCAAAAAAATCTGAAGGTGAAGGTTGAGAAGTGGTTGGTAGATTTTCAGATTCTTCTAGCTTCTCATAGAATTCCTCATTGGTGATATCAACGCCCTCTGTGTAGTTCTTATCTTGAAAATTTACTTTTAAAGGAACTACTGTAATAGCATTTTTTCTAGCTATTTCTTTTGGCAAATCTGACGTGCTGTCTGTTACTATTGCTATTCTATTCAAACTATTCACCTCAGTTATAATTTACCCTAAATATTCCTTAAATGCAACGGTTGCATTATGTCCACCAAATCCTAGAGAATTGGATATTGCAGCTCTTACTTTAACTTCTCTTTTTACATTGGGAACATAATCCAAGTCACATTCCGGATCAGGATCATTAAGGTTGATAGTTGGAGGTACAAGTCCATTTTCAATTGCAAGGGCAATTACTGCTGCTTCTACTCCTCCTGCGGCTCCAAGAAGGTGGCCTGTCATAGATTTCGTAGAACTAACTACTAAATTTGGCTTATTCCCAAAAATAGTTTTAATAGCCATAGTCTCAAATTTATCATTTAGATCTGTAGATGTGCCATGGGCATTTATATAATCTATATCTTCAGGTTTTAATCCAGCCTCATCTATAGCTGCCTGCATGGCACGGGCTCCGCCTTCTCCATTTTCTGCTGGAGCTGTTATATGACTTGCATCACAGGTTGCTCCATATCCTACAAATTCTGCATAAATATGAGCTCCTCTTTCCAAAGCATGATCCAGGGATTCTAAAACAAGGATCCCAGAACCCTCCGCCATTACAAATCCATCTCTAGTTGCAGAAAAAGGTCTACTGGCTCCTGTTGGATCATCATTTCTTGTAGACAAAGCTCTCATTGCACAAAAACCTGCTACAGATAGTGGTGTTATACTAGACTCAGTACCACCAGCTAACATTATATCAGCGGCTCCTGCTTTAATTGTTCTGAAAGCTTCTCCTAAAGCATTTGTTCCTGCAGCGCAAGCTGTTACCGTGGAAAAGTTAGGTCCTTTAAGATTAAAATTAATTGCTACTTGAGCCGAAGCCATATTTACAATCATCATGGGAATCATAAAAGGGCTTAGTCTTTTAACTCCTTTTTCCAATAATACCTGATGTTGATTTTCAAAAGTTCCAATACCACCAATACCGGAGCCAATAACTGCCCCAGAACGATAAGGATCTATGGTATCTTTATCAAGACCAGCGTCATCAAATGCAAGTTTCGTAGCTGCTACTGCATATTGGCTAAATAGATCCATTCTTTTTGCTTCTTTTTTGTCCATATATAAATCTGAATCGAAATCTTTTATTTCACCAGCAATTTTAGAGGGAAAATCTGTAGTATCAAATTTAGTTATTTCACTAATACCTGATTTTCCAGCTAATATATTATTCCAAAAGGCCTCTTTACCTATTCCAACAGGAGACACTATCCCAATTCCTGTTATCACAACTCTTCTCTCTTGCATAATTCACCATCCTTTATTATTTTATTCAAATTCAGAAACTAGATTTTTTATTACATCAGCAGCAGGAATTATTTCTTTTATATATCCTACATTGGCTCCTGAAAACATAAGACCCTCTTCAATATTCCCTTGCTGGGCATTATTAAGGGCTACCATTATACAAAAATTTTTCGAGCATTTTTTTAAACATTTATCGCAAGCCTTAGGGCGTGCTTCCCCTTTGGCGATTTTTTCAGTTAATTTGTTTCTTATAGCTTGACCCTTTAATCCTACAGGGCTATCTATAAGAACAATATCCTCCTTGGTGGCTTTAATATAAGCTTCTTTAAAATTTTCTGCACCATTAGATTCAACAGTTGCCACAAATAAAGTACCTAGCTGTACCCCTGTTGCTCCTAAAGAAAAAGCTTTTTTCATAGTATCTCCATCTATAATTCCTCCTGCAGCAATTACAGGAATTTTTACAGCGGAAACAACTTCCTCTAATATTTCATAAACATCTCTATCCGTTCCTAAATGGCCACCAGCATCTTTACCTTCAACAATTACTGCCGATGCCCCTAATTTTTCTGAGGTTGCCGCTAGTTTGCCAGAGGAAACAATGGGGACAAAAGGAGTACCAGAATCTTTACACCATTTGAAAATATCTCTAGAAAAACCAGCTCCTTGAACAATAAGGTCGATTCCTTCCTCTATGGCTGTTTTAGTTATCATTTCAAAGTGACTATAAGCATACATAATATTGATTCCTATAATTCCTTTGGTTAATTTTCTTGCATTTCTTATTTCATCTCTCAACTCTTGTTCTTCCATACCCGTAGCAGCGATAAGTCCAATACCTCCTGCTTCAGCTACAGCAGCTGCAAGCCTCGAGGTTGAGATTCTTACAGCCATTCCACCTTGAATTATGGGATATTTCGGAGTTAGAGATCCTATTTTCAATTCAGGTAATTTCACAATTAATACCTCCGTTTTTTAAAGAAAGTCCCGCAGATCCTGCAGGACTTTCTGTTTAGCTTATGCAAGTTTTTCTTTAATATATTCCACCGCTGATCCAACCACTCTAATTTTCTCAGCATCATCGTCTGGTATCTCAATATCAAACTCTTCCTCAAGTTTCATAATTAATTCAACAACATCTAAAGAATCTGCTTCTAAATCTTCAAAAGTTGTATCTAGCTTAATAACCTCTTGGTCAACACTTAACTGTTCAGAAACGATTTCTTTTACTTTTGCTAAAATATCCATATTCGTCACCTCCCCTCAAAACTTAGATTCTTACATATATAATCCACCATTAACGGATATTACTTGCCCAGTTATATAGTCTGCTTCTTCTGAAGCAAGAAATAAAACTGTATTTGCAACATCTTGAGGGCTTCCAATTCGCCCTGATGGAATTTTTTTAATCAATTCATCTTTTATGTTTTGGGGAATATTTTCTGTCATTGCTGTTTCTATATAGCCTGGAGCTACTGAGTTTACTTGAATATTTCTTGAACCTAGCTCTTGGGCCAAAGATTTAGTAAAGCCTATTACACCTGCTTTACTGGCCGCATAATTAGCTTGTCCAATATTACCCGATAAGGCAACTACAGAAGTAATGCTTATAATTTTACCACTTCTTCTTTTAATCATGCCTCTGATTACTGATTTTGAAGTATTATATACTCCTTTAAGGTTTACAGCAATTACATTATCCCAATCTTCTTCTTTCATTCTCATAAAAAGAGAATCCTTAGTTATTCCAGCATTATTAATGAGAATATCAACATTGGAAAAATCTTCTTCTATTTCTTTAATCATCGCCTCCACCTGAGAAAGGTCAGAAACATCAGCCTGATATAATTTACACTGTACTCCTAAGTCCTTTAATCTTTTTTGAATTTCTGCCGCTACCTCTGTGCTACCTGCATAATTAAGAGCGATATTAGCTCCTTTTTTTGCAAAGCTTTCAGCTATCGTAGCCCCAATACCTCTAGACCCACCGGTAACGAGTACTGTTTTGCCTTTAAAATCCATTTCTTGCACCTCACTTCAGTTCAGATATTGTTTTTTCCATACTTTCTAAATTTTCCACATTAAATGTTTTAACATCATTTGATATTTTTCTTACAAGTCCACTTAAAACTTTACCTGAACCCAGTTCAATAAAAATATCTACTCCTTGGCTAATCATATACCTAACTGATTGCTCCCATTTAACAGAATTATTTACTTGGGTAAATAAAGCTTTTTTTATTTCTTCTTTAGTCTTAACTTCTTGAGCTGATACATTAGCAATTATTTTAACTTTAGGATCATAAAAAGTTACTTTCTCCATGGATTTAAGTAGCTTTAGACTGGCATCTTCCAAAAGGGAAGAATGGAACGGGCCACTTACAGCTAATTCTATAGCTCTTTTAGCCCCAAAATCTTTAGCTATTCTAATTATTTCTTTAATTCCCTCAGTCTTTCCTGAGACTACGATTTGCCCAGGACAGTTATAATTAGCAGGCTCTACTAGGGCTACTTTACTAGCTTCCTTGCAAAGAGCATCAATATTTTCTTCTGGCAGTCCTAGAACTGCTGCCATAGTACCTTCTCCAGGAGGAACCGCCTGAGCCATATATTGGCCTCTTTTTTCTACTAGCCAAACTGCATCTGAAAAACTTATTGCCTCCCCATAAACCAAAGCTGAGTACTCTCCCAGACTGTGACCAGCTGCAAAATCTGCCTTAATTCCGCTTTTTTTAAAAGCTTCAGTAATGGCAATACTTGTGGTTAATAAAGCGGGTTGAGTATAATATGTTAGTTTAAGCTTATCCTCTGGACCATTAAAACAAAGTTCCGATACTGAATAACCTAATCTTTCATCCGCTATTTTATAAATATCCATTGCTTCTGGATAAGCCTCTGCAATTTCTTTACCCATCCCCGGATATTGTGAACCTTGTCCCGGGAAAATAAATGCAATCTTCTTCATTATTCCTCCTAATTATTAGCAAAAACTTTTTAATATTTTTTCTGCTCCCATAATTACATCTTCCACGATTTCATGGCAACTTTCAATTTCTTTAATCATACCAGCTACTTGTCCTGCCATTAATGAGCCCATTTGGCATTCTCCATCAATAACAGCAACTCTAAGTTTTCCTGCTCCTAGTTTTTGTAATTCCTCTTCAGAAGCTCCTGCTTTTATTAAAGCACTATATTCCTTGGTAAGTTTATTTTTAAGCACCCTTACAAAATGACCATTGTGTCCTGTTAAAACTGTATCTCGATCCCCTGCCTTAATAAGGGCATTCTTATAATTTTCATGAACAATACATTCTCTACTTACTAAAAATCTGGTACCCATTTGTACCCCTTTAGCTCCTAGGCATAAGGCAGCTGCCATTCCTCTACCATCAAAAATTCCTCCTGCTGCAATAACAGGAATGTTAACTGCATCCACGATCTGAGGTGTAAGAGCCATGGTTGTAATTTCTCCCACATGACCACCACATTCCATGCCCTCCGCGATTAGGCCATCAACACCGGATCTTTCTAACCTTTTGGCTAGAGCTACTGAGGATACTAGTGGAAAAACTTTTATCCCATTATCTTTAAAGGCTTGTATATATTTAGCAGGATTCCCTGCTCCTGTGGTAACAACTGCAACACCTTCTTCAATAATGCCTTGAATTACTTCATCTACAAAAGGTGAAATAAAATAAATATTAACCCCAAAAGGCTTGTCTGTTAAAGTCTTGGCTTTTCTTATTTCCTTTACCACTACCTCACGGGGAGCATTACCTGCTCCGATTATTCCAAGTCCTCCTGCATTACTTACAGCAGCAGCAAGTTCTGCCGTAGCAGCCCAAGCCATACCTCCTTGGAATAGGGGATATTCAATTCCAAGTAAATCGCAGATCTCTGTTTTAATCATTTACTTTTCTCCTTTTTTTGGAAATGAATACTTCATTACTGTTGAGGCCCATGTTAAACCAGCTCCAAATCCAACCATAACAACTATATTCCCATCTTTAATTCTACCTTGTTTCACAGCTTCATCTAATGCTATGGGGATTGAGGCCCCTGAGGTGTTACCATACTTATCTAAATTAATCATAGTTTTATCTTTTGAAATTTTAAATCTTCTAAGTGCCGCATCTACAATTCTTATATTAGCCTGGTGGGGAACAAGAAAATCCACTTCTTCATTGGTGATTCCAGCTTTAGCTAATACATTTTTACCCGTTACACCTAAAATTTTAACTGCAAATTTAAATACTTCTTTTCCCATCATTTTCACATAATGAGCTCCTGAAGCTACTGTTTCTTTTGAAGCGGGCATTTTTGATCCTCCAGCGTCAAGCTTTAATACCTCTGAACCTGAGCCATCAGCTCCTAGATCGAAGGCTAAAAACCCTTTTCCAGGTTCAACTTCTGATACTACAGCAGCTCCTGCACCATCTCCGAAAAGTACAACAGTCCTTCTATCCTCAGGATCAAGCACAGCACTTAGTACTTCAGCTCCTATAACTAATACATTTTTATATGTTCCTGATGCAACAAAGCTATTCGCTATACTCAAACCGTATATAAAACCTGAGCAAGCTGCATTTACATCAAAAGCTGCAGCATTTCTAGCTTCTATCTTATCTTGTATCAAACAGGCTGTAGAAGGAAAAAGCATGTCCGGCGTTACCGTTGCTGTTATAATTAAATCTATGTCCTCTGGACTTAAGCCAGAGTCCTCTATGGCTCTCCTAGCAGCTATAGCTCCTATATCTGAAGTTGCTACTCCAGGGTCTGCTTTTCTTCTTTCTGAAATTCCTGTTCTTGACTTTATCCATTCCTCTGTTGTATCTAAATAATTTACAAAATACTCATTAGTTAATATATTTTCTGGCAAATAGGAGCCTGTTCCAATTATTCCTGCTGATTTCATCAGTTCACATTTCTCCCTATAATTTGTTTTTTATTTCTTCAACATAATCTTCTTCTTTACATTGAATCGCAACTCTTATTGCATTATGGATAGCTATAGAGTCAGAAGTTCCATGACAAATAATACTTATACCATTAACTCCTAAAAGAGGAGCTCCACCAATTTCTCTATAGTCCATTTTCTTTTTTAAACCTATAAAAACATCCTTCATTAAAAAAGCACCAATTTTTCTATTTAAAGATTTTGAAATTTCATTTTTAATAATTGAAGTAATTGCTTTACCCATTCCTTCAGACAGTTTTAATACTATGTTGCCAACAAAACCGTCGGCTAATATAACATCTACATTTCCTTGGGGAACTTCTCTGCCTTCAATATTACCTACAAAATTAATATTTTCCATATTTTCAAGTATTTCGTAGGTTTTTATAGTTAGCTCATTTCCCTTGGTTTTTTCACTCCCTATATTCAAAAGTGCCACCTTAGGATTTTCTCTTTTTAAAACTTTTTTTGCATAAATGCTACCCATTAAAGCAAATTGTTGAAGATTCTCTGGAGAACAATCTGAGTTAGCTCCTGAGTCTAAAAGCAAAGTTATCCCTTTTATAGTTGGAAGGGGAGTAGCAATTGCTGGTCTAGAAATTCCTTTTATCCTTCCTAATATAAAAAGGGAGGATGCCATTTGCCCACCAGTATTTCCCGCAGAAATTATAGCATCTGCTTTTCCTTCTTTAACAAGCTTTGTCCCTATGGTTATGGAGGCATCTTTCTTTTTTCTATATGCTATGGCTGGATGATCATCCATTTCTATAACTTCTCTAGCATCAATTATTTCTATTTTTTTTTCTTGTCTTGTAAGATGTTTTCTTATCTCTTCCTCTTTTCCTACAAGGAATATTTTATCTAATTTTGGATAAAGATCTATGGCTAGTAATGCACCTTTTACTATTTCCTTTGGCGCTTCATCTCCACCCATAGCATCTAAAGCTACTCTCATCTTTTCTCCTCCTAGCGAGTTACAATAATAAACTTTCCTACAAAAACTTCTTCTGCTCCAGACTTTGTTACAACTTTAATTAATAATTTATTTGATCTTCTTTTTGCAACCGTAGCCGTTGCTACCAATTTTTCTTTTAAATATACAGGTCGTTTATATCTTATTCTTGCACTTCCCGTTAGGGCAATCTCAGCATCTACCATTGACAAAGCAAGCATATTTGCTTGGGCAAAAATGTGATGTCCCCTACAGATATTGTTTTTTTCCGAAACCATATTATTAAGAACTTCCATATATGAAATAGCTTTGTTATCTAGGTCTATTTCTAACAATTCCCCAATTATTTCATAATCTTGTGCTGTTTTTACCTTATTATAATTTTCTTTAGCTACGGATTTCATTCTTTCCCTAACTTCAGGGATTCCCAATAAAAGTCTATCTAACCTTATAGTTTGAACACTACAGATATATTCCTTAGCTAGTTCTTCATCTGTTATAAATGGGTTTTCTTCTATTATATTTTTAAGTTCTACCTGTCTTTCTTTCCTGGCTAATTTTCTCATTTTTATCACCTAATCATGTATTAGTACCTAGTAACAATACCAAGTATAATTTATTTATTCTTAAAAAGCAATAAAAAATAAAATAAACTCCCTAAGGGAGTTTATCATTGGTTTTATATATTTTATTCTGCTTTTTCTTTTTTCCCTTTAATTGATGAATCCTGATCATTTTTTGCTAATACATCTCTACCATTATAGAATCCACATTCAAGACAAATTCTGTGAGGAAGTTTTACAGCGTGACACTGAGGACACTCCATAACATTTGGTTTATCTGTACTTAACCAAACAGCTCTTTTTCTTCCTGTTCTAGCTTTTGATCGTCTGCTTTGTTGAACACCCATTACACAACACCTCCCAAAATAGGATAATTTAAATTTTAAAATTTTTCAATGCCTCTAAACGAGGATCAATGTCATTTTCCTTACACGTGCATTTAACTTTATTTAAGTTCTTACCACAACTAGGACAAAGTCCTTTGCACTTTTCTGAGCATATCAGTTTTTCACTTCTAATTTCTTCCAATAATGCTATAATACTATCTTCCAAGTTTATATATCCTTGTTCGACATAGAATATATTACCAGGAAAATCCTTTTCAAATTTTTCCATATCTGACTTATGTTTTAAATATAAATCACGAAAAGTAGCTTGTTGATCCAAAGAAACTGGCTCAAGACACCTAGAGCAAGGAATTTTAATTTCATTTTTCAAGATTCCCTCAGCAATAAAGGTATCATCTTGAACTATAATTTTAACATTAAATATAAATTCCTTTTCTCCTTCAAAATACTTAATTGATCCTTGGAAAACAGGATTCTTACTATGTTTATGGAAACTACTTATATTAACTAGAATTTTATCATACCTCTATTCGTTAGTTAGCATACTGTATAATTATATGGATAAAGTACTTGATTGTCAATAATCCCTCTTTGTTTTTTAGATTACAGATTCTTGTTAAATATGATATATTAATGGAGAGGTGATTAGATGAATATCGTTGGTATCATAGCAGAATATAACCCTTTTCACAATGGGCATTTATATCATTTAAATAGAGCAAAGGAATTATCTAATTCGGATTATTCTGTAGCTATAATGAGTAGTAACTTTGTTCAACGAGGCGAACCCTCTATTTTTACTAAATGGCAAAGAAGCGAAATTGCGGTTAGAAATGGTGTAGATTTAGTATTAGAACTTCCAGTACTCTATTCTTCCCGTAGTGCTTATTATTTCGCCTATGGGGCAATATATTCTTTTGATAAGTCTAATGTAATAAGCCATTTAGCTTTCGGCTCTGAACATTCTGATTTAGATGAATTATCTAAGTTATCTGAATTTTTAGCTAAAGAAAATTTGGATTTTAAAACATCTCTTAAAAAATATTTAAAAAAAGGTTTGTCATACCCAAAATCTCGGGAAAATGCTTTAAAAGAGTTTTTCCCTGAAATTACTTTTAACTTAAATCAACCTAATGTTATTTTAGGTCTAAACTACCTTAAAGTTCTGAAAGAATTAGATTCTAAGATACATCCTCTGCCTATCAAGAGAATTGGAGGTTATCATAGCATTGATCCTATTAAAAATATTGCTGGAGCTACTTTAATTAGAAATCTAATTAAAGATAAAGAATCTGGCTACCAAGATTTTTTAACAGAAGAAACAAATTCTACTATTAAAAATATTTTAAAAAAAGGGTTTGAACCTGTTTTTTTAGATAACTTTTCATCTCAGATTATGTATATGTTGAGAAAAAAAGAAAAAGAAGATTTCTTAAAATACCCAGGTGTTACAGAAGGTCTAGAGAATAAAATAGTTACTTCTCTTTTAAAAGGAAATAATCCGGAAGAAATAATTAACTCTATGAAAAGCAAACGTTATACTGAAACTAGAATAAGAAGAATACTAATAGAAATACTTCTAGGAATAACTTCAGAGTATGAAAATAAAAACCCTGACTATCTAAGAGTTTTGGCTTTTAATGAAAAAGGAAGAAGAATACTAAAGAATATGAAAGAAAAAAGTTCCCTTCCTATAATTACGAAGTTTGCTGATTTCTACCAAAGGGCATCTTCAAATAGTAAACTTCTACTGGATCTAGAAATTTCCACAACTAATATATATACACAAGTACAAAAAAAGGAAATTTTCAACTTATATAATCAAGATTTTACGAATTCTCCTTATTTTCACGTTTAATGTTTATAACTTTTACTTCGGATTTTTCATCATTTACTTCAAAGGGCATTTCCACTTCTTTAATATTCATTGTATTTGCTGAAACAGTTCCTGCTACAGCCGTCTGTTTCATTTTATATTTATTAATTGTAGATTTAATTTCTGTTTTTCCTGCCCTGATTTCTTTTAGTTGTTTGTCTAGATTCTTTTCTAAATCAGACATTCTTTCATCAACATACTCATAAGATCCCTGGACAATTTTTGCAGCCTTCTGATTAGCATGGTCTATAATATCTTTTGCCTTTTGATTGGCAATTTTAATAATTTCTTTTTCGTCACACATTTCAACCATTTTGTTTTCAGTATTACTAATTATCTTTTTAGCTTCTTCTTTCGCATCTTTTAGTAGCCTATCTTTTTCTTTACTAATCCATTGAGCTTGTCTTATGTCCTCAGGAATATGTGCTCTTAGTGCATCCACATATTTATATAATAGTTCTTCTTCAATAAGAAGTTTAGATGTCAAAGGCATCTTTTTAGCAGCTTGAATTTCTCTTTCTAATTCATCAATAACACTTATAATTTCCATTTTTTATACCTCTCTTTTTTGAATATAAAATATTTTAGTATCACCATATTTTGCTTCTTTAACAACTTTAAAACATTCTTCAATAAAATCTTCTGAATTAAGTTCCTTAGGAGCTTCAATAATAATTGTTCCATTTTTTTTCAAAAGATTATGTAAAGATATTTTTTTTATAACATCACTATAATACTTACCATAATATGGAGGATCTAAAAAAATTAGGTCAAATTTTTTTTCTTCTTTTTTTGCTATATTGATATATTTCTCCCAACTAATATTATATACCTTGACTAAGTCTGTCATCTCTAATCTTTTTACATTTTCCATTATAGTATAATAAGCCTTCTTATCTTTTTCAATAAGATAAGCAAATTCAGCACCCCTGCTTAAAGACTCAAATGCTAGGTTCCCGCTACCAGAGAATAAATCTAAAACTTGGGCACCTCTAACTCTTTCCCCTAAAGTACTAAAAATACCTTCTTTAACTCGATCACTTGTAGGACGGGTATCCAAACCTTTTGGTGCCTTTATTTCTCTTTTTTTATGACTACCAGTAATAATTCTCATTAAACTCACCTTGTTATAATCTATTTTAATAATAATTATACCATTAAAAAAAGAGATGGCAAAAGCCATCTCTTTAAGGTTTTTAATTAAGCAAACATCGCTAAAAGTACACCGGCTGCTACTGCAGAACCAAGTACACCTGCTACGTTTGGACCCATTGCGTGCATTAATAGGAAGTTTCTTGGGTTTTCTTTCTGTCCAACAACTTGAGCTACCCTTGCTGCCATTGGAACCGCTGATACACCAGCTGAACCGATAAGTGGGTTGATTTGTCTTCCGGAAAGTACACACATAATGTTTCCTAATACAACTCCTGCTGCTGTACCTAAAGCAAAAGCCATTAATCCTAAACCAACGATCATTAATGTCTGAGCTGTTAAGAAAGTTTCAGCAGTTGCTGTTGAACCAACAGTTACACCAAGGAAAATTGTTACAATGTTCATTAATGCGTTTTGAGCTGTGTCATTTAAACGTTCAACAACACCAGAAACACGGAACAAGTTACCAAGCATTAACATACCAACAAGTGGACCTGCATCTGGTAAGAAAAGGATACATACAACAGATACCATTATTGGGAATATAACAAGCTCTAAGTTAGAAACTGTTCTTAACTGCTTCATAACAATTTTTCTGTTTGCTGAAGTAGTTAATGCCTTCATAATTGGAGGCTGAATAATTGGAACAAGAGCCATATAAGAATATGCTGCTACGGCAATTGGACCAAGTAAATGAGGAGCAAGTTTACTTGTTACATAAATCGCAGTTGGACCATCAGCACCACCGATAATAGCAATAGAACTTGCTTCTTGAGCTGTAAATCCTAACATTCCAGCAACGATAAATGCACCGAAAATACCAAACTGTGCTGCTGCACCTAGTAATAAAGTTTTTGGGTTAGCAATAAGTGGACCGAAGTCTGTCATTGCACCAACACCCATGAAAATTAATGGTGGGTAAATACCAAATTTTACTCCTCTGTAAAGATACCAAAGAAGTCCACCAGGTTGGTCTAACTTCATAGTTAAAACCTCTCCTGGATTTAATTGTAAGCCTGGGAATATTAATCCCTGGGCATCATTATAAATTGTATACTCTGGATGATCAGTAATAAATGGAATATATACTGGTGGGTTAATCATTGGTGCTCCTGGGAAGTTTGTTAATAACATTCCGAAAGCAATTGGAAGCAATAATAATGGTTCATAACCCCTTTTAATTGCTAAATAAAGCAATACAAAAGAAACTAACATCATTAAAGCTTGGCCAACATCCATTTGTGCAAATCCAGTAGATTGTATTAAATCACCCATAGCTTCTGCTATTGAAAAATCTTGCATTGTGGTTGTACAACCCCTCTCTTAATAAATACGCTACTCAGGATATTAACCGATAACGAATAATACGTCTCCTGGGTTTACAGCTTGTCCTTCAGCAACTGGAATTTGTTTAACTGTACCAGCTACACCTGTAGTAATTTCGTTTTCCATTTTCATAGCTTCTAAAATAACTACTACATCGCCTTCTGCAACTGTATCTCCAACTTTTTTAACAATTTTAGCAATTTTTCCTGGCATTGGAGCTTCTACAGTTTCGCCATCAGCGATTGCTACTGGAGCTGCTGCTGGAGCTGGAGCTGCTGCTGGAGCTGGTGCTGCTTTTGGAGCTGGTGCTGCTGCTCTAGGAGCCGCTGCTGGAGCAGAAACTGCTCCTCCTAATTCTTCAACTGCTACATCATAACTAGTTCCATTTACGGTAACTTGAAAATTTTTCATTATATAATTTCCCCTTCCAACTATTAATTAATATAATTGTTCTTATTTTTTTTATAAACGATTCATAGCTTCAGCACGACTTGCAACTGTCCAAGCTGCACCTGCTGTGCCATTTACTCTTGTGATAGATTTTATTCTTTTTGTTGAACCACATGCAGCAATTGCTGCAGTAATTACAGCTATTAACTCGCTGTTGTCTTGTGTAGCAGGAGCTGGTACTGCTGCTACCGTTGGAGTAGCTGGAGCTACCTTAGGAGCAGCTTCAGACTTTTTTCCAAGTCCTGCCATGAAACTTCCGGATATTTGAATAATAACCATTAATATAATTAAAACTAAAAATACTGTTGAAAAACCGATTGCAGTTACTTTTGCACCAATAATAAAATTACCCATTATACTTTGTTCTCCTCCTTACTTATATTTTTTTTTATAGAGGAATATTCCCGTGTTTTTTCGCAGGAAGAGATTCGCGTTTAGTAGCTAACATTTCAAAAGAGTTGATTAACATTGGTCTAGTTTGTGATGGTTCAATAACCATATCAACGTGTCCTCTCTCAGCAGCTACATATGGAGTAGCAAATCTTTCTTCATAGGAAGCAATTAATTCAGCGCGTTTAGCTTCTGGATCTTTAGCTTCTTTAATTTCTTTCCTGAAGATTATGTTTGCTGCCCCTGCAGCACCCATAACAGCGATTTCAGCTGTTGGCCAAGCAAGTACTTGGTCAGCACCTAAGTCTTTTGAACACATTCCTAAGTATGATCCACCGTAAGCTTTACGAATAACTAGGGTTACTTTAGGAACAGTTGCTTCTGAATATGCATATAATAATTTAGCACCGTGACGAATAATTCCACCATGTTCTTGTCCTACGCCAGGAAGATATCCAGGAACGTCAACAAAGTTTAAGATAGGAATATTAAAAGCATCACAGAAACGAATGAATCTTGATGCCTTATCTGAACAGTTAATATCCAGACATCCAGCCATAAATTTAGGTTGGTTACCAATAATACCAACGCTTCTACCATTTAATCTAATATAACCTACTACAATATTTTTAGCGTAATGAGCTTGAACTTCAAAGAACTCATTATTATCTGCTACAGTTTTAACGATATCGATCATATCATAGGGAGCATTAGAATTATCAGGAACTATAGTATTTAATGATTCATCCATTCTTTCTGGATTATCAGTTGTTTCATAAAAAGGAGCTTCTTCTAAGTTGTTACTTGGAATATAGCTTAATAATGTTCTTACTTCAGCTAAACAAGCTTCTTCATTTTCTGATGCAAAATGTGCAACACCACTTACTGAGTTATGAGCCATAGCTCCACCTAGTTTTTCCGCTGTTACAATTTCACCTGTTACTGTTTTAATTACTTCAGGTCCTGTGATAAACATTTGTGAAAGTCCTTTAACCATGAAGATAAAGTCAGTTAAGGCTGGGGAGTAAACTGCTCCACCTGCTGTTGGTCCTAAGATTACTGAAATCTGAGGAATAACTCCTGATGCTCTTGTATTTAAGAAGAAGATGTCACCATATCCTGATAAAGCATCTACTGCTTCTTGGATACGAGCTCCACCGGAATCATTCATACCTACAAAAGGTGCTCCCATTTTCATAGCTAATTCCATTACTTTACAAATTTTCTTAGCATGCATTTCACCTAGGGAACCACCAGCTACGGTAAAGTCTTGAGCAAAAGCGTATACTAAACGTCCATCTACAGTACCGTATCCCGTTGTTACACCTTCACCGGGCATTTCCTTATCTTCCATACCAAAGTTTACACAACGATGCTTTACAAACTTGTCTAATTCAACAAATGTACCTTCATCAAAAAACATATTTAGTCTTTCTCTAGCTGTCAATTTACCTCTTTCGTGCTGTTTCTCAATGGCCTTTATTCCACCACCGAGTTCAATCTCCGCGCTCATTTTCTTTAATCTCTCTAATTTTGCCTGTGTTGACATGTTTTGAACTCACCTCAATTTCATGTATTTGAGTCTGCTTATTACATTCTTTGTGATAATTCTAGTAAAATTCCTTTTGTTGCCTTTGGATGCATAAAAGCAATTCTTGCATTACCAGCTCCATAACGAGGAACTGTATCAATCATTCTGATACCTTTTTCTTCCATTTCTTTTAAAGCACCTTCAATGTCATCAACACGAAGCGCAATATGTTGGATACCTTCGCCATTTTTATCAATAAATCTGGCAATAGGACCATCTGGAGCAGTTGACTCCAAGAATTCCAGTTCACAGTCTCCTAGAGGCATAAAAGCAACTTTTACCTTTTGCTCTTCTACTACCTCAGTTCCAGTGCACTTAACACCAAGAGTATCTTCATAAAACTTTATTGTTTCATCAAGATTTTTTACTGCAATACCAATGTGATCTACACAAATAACATTCATTTTCTAACCTCCTTTATAAATGTATTATTTTTTATTTTTTTAAGATAGATTATCTATCATTAAAACTATTTTAAAAAACTTTTTTAAATATCTTTAAAGGTTTTCTGTACAATATCATCTACTACATCATAGGGGTTAATTTCTCTGGACAGAATTTTTTCTAATTTTTCGGAAGTAAATTTATTTTCCTCCAGCTTTCTATGTACATAATTTTCTGCATTTTTCATTAATACTTCCATTACTTCATTAGCAATTCTGGCTTTTCTTCTTTCGTTTATTTCACCAGTCTCAGTTAAGTAATCATAATGGTCATTAACTTTAGCAACTAATTCATCTACTCCTGTACCATCAGCTGCAATAGTTTTTAAAATAGGTGGTTTCCAACTTTCATCTTTGTTAGGGTTCAGATCAAGCATCTGAGAAAGTTCAATTAAAACTCTTTGTGCTCCATCTCTATCTGCTTTATTAACAATGAAAATATCTCCTATTTCTAGAATACCAGCCTTACTTGCTTGTACATCGTCGCCCAAGCCAGGTACTGAAACAACAATAACCGTATCTGCTGTTTTTACTATATCTACTTCTGATTGCCCTACACCTACAGTTTCTATGAAAATATAGTCATATCCTGCAAAGTCCAACACTTTAATAGCATTGTGTGTAGCTTTTGATAATCCGCCTAAGCTACCTCTTGTGCCCATACTTCTAATAAAAACACCTTCATCGAGAGCCAATTCAGACATTCTGATTCTGTCACCTAAAATTGCTCCACCTGTAAAGGGACTTGTAGGATCTATCGCTATAACACCTACAGTTTTACCATTTTTACGGCAAGCTTTCACAAGTTTATCCGTTAATGTACTTTTACCGGAGCCCGGAGGGCCAGTAATACCTATTAATCTGGCCCTTCCTGTTTCCGGATAAATATTCTGTAAAACTGCGGTTGATTCTGGAGTTCCTTCCTCAACAATAGAGATTAATCTTCCAATAGCTGATTTTTCTCCTGCCTTGGCTCTTTCTATCAATTCCATAACCACACCGCCTCATTTATTTTGTTCAAAAATTCTTAAATACTATTATTCAAATTTGCTATTAACAAAATCAATAATAGTTTTTAATGGTGTTCCTGGAGTAAATACGCCAGCTACACCAGCTTCTAATAATTCTGGAATGTCATCTTCAGGGATTACTCCACCACCGATAACTAATTTATCTCCTGCATTTTGCTCTTTTAACAGATCTATTACTCTTGGCATTAATGTTCCATGAGCACCTGATAATAAACTCATTGCAACTACATCAACGTCCTCCTGAACAGCAGCACTTACGATTTGCTCCGCTGTTTGTCTTAATCCTGTATAAATAACCTCAAAGCCTGCGTCACGGAATGCACGTGCAACTACCTTCGCACCACGATCGTGTCCATCTAGACCTGGTTTTGCCACTAATATACGAACTTTCTTAGCCATTTAAATTAAGCCTCCTGTCTTTAGTTTTTAATTTTTCTACTTATTATATTTAACTTAACAATTAAATTGTTTGAATTGGAGTGTACTCACCAAAGATTTCACGAAGAACATTACAAATTTCTCCTTCTGTACAGTAAACTCTTGAAGCGTCAAGGATATAAGGCATTAAGTTAGCTGATCCCTTAGCTGCTTCTTTAAGAGCATCTAATTTAGCTTGAACAACATTGTTGTCACGTCCAGCTTTCATTTCGCCTAATTGTTTTGCTTGTTTTACTCCAACACTTAAGTCAATTCTTAATAAGCCTTCTGGAGGAGCTTCTTTGATTTGGAATTTATTTACACCAACAACGATTCTTTCACCTGATTCAACTTCTTTTTGGTACTCGTAAGAAGCATCTTGAATTTCTCTTTGGATGTAACCTTGCTCGATAGCCTTTACAGCGCCACCTAATTCATCAATTTTAGCAATGTAATCTAAAGCTTCTGCTTCAATTCTGTTAGTCATTGCTTCAATGTAGTAAGATCCAGCTAATGGGTCTACTGTATCAGCAACTCCACTTTCGAAAGCAACAATTTGTTGAGTTCTTAAAGCAACACGTACAGAATCTTCTGATGGTAAAGCCAATGCTTCGTCTTTTGAGTTAGTGTGTAGTGAGTTAGTACCACCAAGAATAGCAGCAAGTGTTTGAATAGTTACACGAGCTACGTTATTATCTGGTTGTTGAGCTGTTAAAGTTGATCCACCTGTTTGTGTGTGAACACGGAACATCATGGAACGTTCTTTTTTAGCTTTAAATCTATCTCTCATTGTTCTAGCCCAGATTCTTCTTGCAGCACGGAACTTAGCCGCTTCTTCTAATAAGTCATTATGAGCATTAAAGAAGAAAGATAAACGACCAGCAAATGCGTCTACATCAAGACCTGTATCAATAGCAGCTTGAACATAAGCAATACCATCTGCTAATGTAAATGCTACTTCTTGAGAAGCAGTTGAACCAGCTTCACGGATGTGGTAACCGGATATAGAAATAGTATTCCACTTTGGAACATTAGCCGCACAGAATCCAAAAACGTCTGTAATTAATCTCATTGATGGAGTTGGTGGGAAAATATAAGTTCCACGAGCAGAGTATTCTTTAAGAATATCGTTCTGAATAGTACCAGTTAATTGATCTGGAGTTACGCCAGTTTTTTCAGCTGCAGCAATATAAAATGCTAACAATACTGATGCTGGAGCATTGATAGTCATTGAAGTAGAAACTTTTCCTAAGTCAATTCCACCAAAAAGAACTTCCATGTCAGCAAGTGAGTCAATTGCAACACCTACTTTACCTACTTCACCCTCTGCAATTTTATCATCGGAGTCGTAACCGATTTGCGTTGGTAAGTCGAAAGCAACTGATAAACCAGTTGAACCACTTTCGATTAAGTATCTGTAACGAGCGTTTGATTCTTCAGCAGTTGAGAATCCTGCGTATTGACGCATTGTCCAAAGTCTACCTCTGTAGCCATTAGCTTGTACGTTACGAACGAATGGGAATTCACCTGGCATTCCGATATCTTCCGTATAGTCAAGTCCTTCAATGTCAACTGGTGTATAAACTTGTTTCACCTCTGCGCCAGATCCTGTGTAGAACTTTTCTTTTCTTTCTGACTTTCTGCCTTTTTCAGCAGCTTTTGCCTTTGTTGCTTCCCACTTAGCTTCGTAAGCAGCAACCTCTTTTTTGATTTCTTCCATTTTTGCCTTTTCAAACATGTTTTTTCTACTCTCCTTCCTTATATAAAACTCATTATATTTTATTTAGAATGCCCTAACTCAATAGAGCATTCTAAAATTTAAATTCTTTTTTGTTTACTTAATTTTCATGCTTCCAGTTTCTACAAAACGTTCGTGCCAGCTTAAAGCCTCACCTAAGATATGAGGAGTATGGCCAATACCTTTACTTACTGTAGCTTCTTTAGCTCTGTCAAAATAGTCTTGAAGCATTGGCTTGTAATCAGGGTGTGCACAATTGTCAATAATAACTTGTGCTCTTTCTCTTGGAGAAAGACCTCTTAGGTCAGCAACGCCTTGCTCACTAACAATAACCATAACATCATGTTCAGTATGGTCATGATGAGAAACCATTGGAACTATTGCTGAAATATCACCATTTTTAGCTGTTGAACCCGTTAAGAAAATAGAAATAGAAGCATTTCTAGTAAAGTCACCAGAACCACCAATACCATTCATCATTCTAGTTCCCATAACATGAGTTGAGTTAACGTTACCATAAATGTCAACTTCAATAGCAGTGTTCATGGAAATTACACCTAAACGACGAGCTACTTCTGGGTTGTTACTAATTTCTTGTGGTCTTAAGATGATTTTTTCTCTGTAAAAATCAATGTTGTCAATAAATCTCTTTAATCCTGTTTCTGAAGGAGTCATTGAAGTACCAGATACAGCAACGAACTTACCACAGTCTATCATGTCCAGTGCAGCGTCTTGAATAACCTCTGAGTAAAACTCTAGATCTTCAAAATCTGAATCAGCCAATCCTGCTAAAACAGCGTTAGCTACGTTACCAACACCAGATTGTAATGGAAGAAGATTCTTTGGAAGACATCCTTTTTCCACTTCTCCTTTTAAGAAATTGATTAAGTTTGATGCCATTTTTTTACTTTCATCATCTAGAGGAGCTAGAGGACGAACTTTATCAGTTACATCACTCATTACAATTGCTGTTATCTTGTCAGGCCCACACTCGATATATGGAGTTCCAACACGATCATTAGTATTAACTATTGGGATAGGTTGACGATTTGGAGGATCAAGTGGAACATACACATCATGCATGCCTTCCAATTTAGCTGGTTGAACTGTATTTACTTCTACTATTACGATATCAGCCTCACTTACATATGATGGACTGTTACCCATTGAAGTTGTTGGAACAAGGTGTCCCTCTTCAGTTATAGCACAAACTTCAATGATTGCTACATTTACTTTACCATAATATTTATTTCTGTACTGTTGTGCTGAATGGCTTAAATGTTGGTCAACATATTCAATACGGCCATCATTTAAAGCTTTCTGAAGAGTTCCGTTAGTCTGATAAGGAGCACGCTTCTTCATAACTCCGGCTTCAGTCAATCTTCCGTCTAATTCTGGTCCTACAGAAGCACCAGTTAATAATGTGATTCCTACTTTTCTACCTGCTTCAGCTTGCTGAGCAAGAGCTTCTGGAACCACTTTTGGATAGCCACATGGCGTAAATCCGCTAGTACCTACAACCATTCCATCCAAGATCAAGCTAGCTGCTTGATCAGCTGTCATGATTTTACTTTCAAGTCCTTTACATCTAATTCTTTCGTTCATAGTTCATCCTCCTAATTTTTTTATATTAGCTAGATTAAGGCTTACGCGTTAACCTAAATCCTTATAAACTATTTAATTAATCCGTTTTCTTAATTCTTTAATTATATGTAGTGCAAAACTCCAATTCCAAAAAAAATCCCAGCTCCAGAAAAACCTTAAGGTTATTCGCTTTGGCCAGGTTATAATTTGCATAGGTATTGAAGTCTTTTTAAACCAACTTAACAAATTATCGGCTATTTAATATGTATTATTATCTTTTCCTTAATGGTTCTTATTATATCTTTTATTGTTACCTTTGTAAAATGGTTTTTTCTTTCATGCTAATCCATTGCCCATGAACTAGCTTTAAAGCGGTAAGTATAGCTTTTCTAGCACTTCCTTGATATCTTGTTTCGAATTCCTTCATTAATTCCTCGGATCCGGTTTCAATGTTATGACCTATGGCAACTCTTTTAAAAAAATCTCTTCCTAATTCTGTAGCTAATGTACAATCTCCATCAACTATTTCTCCTGTTAAAGGTTCCACTTCCAAGCCAATAGCAATCACTTGGTATAATTTTTCAGCGGTAATCGCTGTAGGAAGTTTAGCATAGCTAGTAACAAAAATCGTATCCCTAGGCTCCTGTGACATAACATATTCTCCCTTTCGTGTTTTTTACTACTTTTTATCTCTATTCCTATTATAGGGTTAATAACCAACTAATTCAAGCTCAAAAATAACTTCCGTCCTCATTTCGCAAAGAAACATCTCCTGCCAGTATTTTATTCTCTTTTCCAGCATCATCTTTTATAATAAGATAACCCTCATCGTCTATCCTCTCAGCAAAACCTATTATTTCACTATCAAAAGTTATAGCCTTAACTCTTCTTCCTAGAGTTATATTATTGTTTTTCCATATATCAAGAATTACTCCAAAGCCCTCTTTTTTATAAAAAAAATAAACTCTTTCCATTTCTTCGATTATATTCCTCAAAAGTTCATTTCTGTTTACAGACTCACCCGTATTTATTTTAAGGGACGTAGCTTTATTCCTTATATCCTCAGGAAAGTCCTCTATATTCTGATTAACATTTATCCCAACACCAGCTATTATATAATTAATTCTTTCCATTTCTGCAGAAATTTCAGTTAATATGCCTACTATTTTTTTACCATCTAATAGAATATCATTAGGCCATTTTATTTTTATATCTTTATTTATTTGTTTTTTTATTCCTTCCATAATGCCTACGGCTATAACAAAAGTGATTTCAGAAGCTTTTGTGGGCATTATTTCTGGTCTAAGGATAAAAGAAAACCAAATACCTTTTCCACGAAGAGATGACCAGTCTCTTCCCATTCTTCCTTTTCCCTTTGTCTGCTCTTCTGCTATAAAAAAACTTCCTTCTTCCTTACCTTCCCCAGCATTTTTTTTTGCTATTATGTTGGTAGAGTCTACTGTATCATATGTATATATGTTCTCCTTTTTCCAGTGTTTAAGATTTAGTTCTGTTATAATCTCTGTAAGAAGTAATTTATCAACTCTGTTTTTAAGCATATATCCTTTTCTAGGAATTCCTTCAATATCATAACCATCTTCTTTGAGGGAGTTTATATGTTTCCAAACTCCCGATCTTGAGATACCTAATAGATCACTAATTTCTTCTCCTGAAATATAGTTTTCTTCCTCTAAAAGAATCTTGAATATCTTGTTTTTCATCTATTTTACCTAGCCTTTCTTAACCGTATAATAGCCTCTTACTTAATAATACTTATTATTATAAACACTTGCAATAAGAAAACTTTAATGTTAAAATCATCTAGTAGTTTTAGTATTGTTACGAGAGAGGGGGTTTCATTATGTCACGTGTTTGCGAAGTCTGCGGTAAAGGAGTATCCACTGGAATGTCAGTAAGTCACTCTCACATCCGTAATAAGAAAAAATGGGCTCCAAATTTACAAAGAGTTAAGGCAGTAGTTGATGGCTCACCAAAGAGAGTTAAAATTTGTACAAGATGCCTCCGTTCCGGTAAAATTCAGAGAGCGGTTAAATAAATTGAATATTAAAAAGAAAAGGCCTGCTCAGGTTAATAATTAATTCTGAAGTAAGCCTTTTTTGTTTTTATTTGTTTTTTTCTTTGTTCTCATTTCCCTCTATAGCCGTCATTATTTCCTGAAGCTCTTCCCTAGGAAAAATATGGACCTCATTACAAAAATGACACCTAGTTTCACATTTCCCCTCATTATCTATAATGGAAGACAATTCTTCTTTACCTAATGCGTATAGACTATTTTTAAATCTTTCTTTACTACATTTACAATCAAAGGAAACCTCATGTTCCTCTAGAATCTTAAAATCTATTCCTTGAAGGTATTCTTCTAAAAGACCCTTAGCATTTAAGCCATTATTAATAAGTATACTTACTCCCTTACTAAGCAAGGCTTTCTCTTCAATGATATCAAGAATATCCTCAGGAGCCCCTGGTAAAGCTTGGACAATTATTCCACCGCTGGCAATTACCTTATAGTCAATATCCACCAAAACACCTAAAGAAATTAAAGATGGTGTTTGTTCTGATTCCAGCAGATACTGGGCGATGTCATCTCCTACTTCTCCAGTAATAATATCTGTGGTTCCTGAATAGGGTTCTTTCAAGCCAATATCTTTCATTATATTAAGATGGCCGGATCCTATGGCCCCCCCAACATCCAATTTTCCTTCTTCTGTCAAAGGAAGATCGACGGAGGGATCCCCCACATAGCCTCTTACCGTATAATCAGAGTAAGCCTGAGAAATAACTCCTCCTATTGGACCATCCCCTAAAAATCTAACAGTTAAAGATCCCTCACCTTTTAAACCCCAAGTAAGGAGAAGATTTGCTGTCATTATTCTTCCTAAAGCAGCACAAGCCAAGGGAGAAAGATTATGTTTTTGACGTGCTTCTTCAACAAGTCCTGTTGTAATTACTGAAGATACTCTTATTGTATTGTTCATTGCTGTTGCTCTTACTATAATATCCTTCATCTTATTCTCCTTTTATTTGTTTAATTGCTTTTTCTCTATCTTTTGCACCAAAGACTGCTGATCCTGCAACTAAAATATCAGCCCCTGCAGCTATGATTTCTCCCGCATTATCTTTATTTATTCCACCATCCACCTGAATTTGTAATTTAGGATTTTTTATTTCTGCTAAGGCTCTTAGCTTTTTTATCTTTTCAAGAGTTTCTGGTATAAATGTTTGTCCCCCAAAACCAGGATTAACACTCATCAAAAGAACCATTTCAATATTTCCAAGGATATGTTCCAAAGTAAGAACTGATGTAGCCGGATTTAAAGAAACACCCGCTTTTATCCCTAAAGACTTGATGCTTTGTATTGTTCTATGAAGATGTTTTGTCGTTTCCTGATGGATGGTTATCATGTCAGCTCCCGCATCCTTAAACTCTTCAAGGTATTGATCAGGATTTTCAATCATTAAGTGTACATCAAAAAACAAGCTTGTGTGTTTTCTTAATGTTTTTACTATCATAGGGCCAAAGCTTATATTCGGCACAAAATTTCCATCCATTATATCAAGATGAAGCCAGTCTGCTCCAGCCTTTTCTATTTCCTTTACTTCTTTCTCTAAATTACCAAAATCTGCAGATAATAGTGATGGAGCTATAATCATTAGTATTGACTCCCTTCTCTTTTTCTTAATTCATCAATTAGATATTTATAATTATTGTATCTTTCTTTGCTTAGGATGTTTTCCTCTACTTTTCTTTTTATTTCACAATCAGGTTCCTCAATATGGAAACAATTATTAAACTTACATAAATGGCTATATTTTTGATAGTCTGGATAAGCTCTAGGAAGCATTTCAGGAGTGAAATCTTTGGGAAAGTCTAAAGAACTAAAGCCTGGAGAATCAGCAAGCCAAGAATTAACACCTATCTGAATAAGTTCCGTATGTCTTGTGGTGTGTTTACCCCTTTTTAACCTCTGGCTTATTCCCCCTACTTTCCGATCGTCTCCCCCATCAAGGATGTTAATAATACTCGTTTTACCCACTCCAGATATTCCAGCTAAAATATTAATTTTCTGCATTAATATTCCTTCTAACTGTTCTTTGTAAAAGGCAGTTTTTTCTTTTTCCATAGTGCTGATAAAAATTGTTTCTACATTAGATTCTTGATATTTTTTCTTAATTTCAGCAATTTCCTCTTCCCCTACTAAATCCCTCTTGTTGAAAACTAGAATTGGGTCAATATTTTTGGAAATAGCTACTGCCATTAACCTATCAATAAGCATAAAGTCTGGAGCTGGTTCCTTCATTGCACTAGTAATGATAATTTGATCCACGTTAGCAATGGGAGGTCTTGTAAGATAGTTTTTTCGATCTAAAGTTTTTTCAATTACTCCTACAGCTTTTTCCTTGTTTGTTATAGTGATTTCAACGAAATCCCCTGGATAAAAAAAACTATTTGTAATCCTATCTTTTCCCCTTAAGGAGCATGAAATTATCTCATCTCCTATATCTACATAGTAAAAACCACTATAACCTTTAATAATCGTTCCTCTTACCATTTTAACCATCCTTTAAGGTACCTGAACTTCATTGATTTTTCTTTCATTAATAAATACAAGAATTCGTCCTTCACCATAATAATCAACTTCTACAGAAAAAAAGCCTTTTTCTCTTCTTTCTTGCAAGAAAATACTTTCTCCCCGAATATCCTGAACAATTATCTTAAGAATTCCGTCCACCTCTAGATTAACTGGAATTGCCCGGGTAAATTTTCTTGGTCCTGGACCCGAGGAAATCAGTAAGTCTACTACAGTATTGTCTCTTACAGTTGTATTAGGCAAAGGGTTTTGGCTAACAACAGTACCCTCACTATATTCTGTACTTTCAATTGGTGTAACCTTACCTATTTGAAGATTGAGGCGAGTAATAATTTCTAAAGCAGATTCTTGGCTAAAGCCAATCAACCTAGGAGCTGGAAAATCTAATGGTTTTTTCCCTTTACTTACTACAAGATCTACAAAGGAATTTAAAGCTACCTTGCTCCCTTTTTCTGGTTCTTGATAAATTACTTCTCCATCGGGAAAATCATTATTATATATCTCTTCTTTATTTCTTATTATTATAGACTTTTCCCTCATCATTTCCTCTACGAGCTTTATATTATTTCCTACTAGGTCGGGGAAGATAATGTATTCATTTCCAGCACTTACATTAACATTAACACTAGAACCCTTAGGAGCCTTTACACCTTTTTCAGGATCCTGAGATATTATTACACCTTTTTCTGTTTCTTCAGTAAAAATTTCTGATTTTATATTAATTTGAAAACCCTTTTCATTCAAAATGTTTTCTGCTTCTGTAATTGTCATTCCTTCTATAAAAGGGATCTTTAATTCTTTATTAAATAAAAATCCAAATGCTGCTAAAAAAAAGATCAATAAAACTCCTATATAAAGGTATCTGTTTTTTTTCCCTAAAGTTTTTACTCTTTCAGTATTTCGTTTCTGAATTAAAGTATTACTAATTTTTACCTCTTCTAGATTTTTTTCTATTTGATTTCTATTGAGACCAGATATTTTCTCATAATTCAAAAGAGCCTTTTTGAACTCTAAGGCACTTTCAAAACGATATTCCGGATTTTTTGCAAGGGCTTTTAAAATAATTAATTCTAGATTAAGAGGTATACTTCGATTAAAAGCAGTGGGTCTTGTAGGTCTTTCTTGAACATGCTTTAAGGCCAGGGAAAAATGAGATTCACCAGAAAAAGGAACTCTTCCTGTAAACATTTCATAAATAACAATAGCAAGAGAATATATGTCTGATTTTTCTGTAGCCCTTTCCCCCTTAGCTTGCTCTGGAGAAAAATATTGAACAGAGCCTAGCATTCCGCCAGCATGGGTAATTGTGGCGGAGGAAATAGCTTTAGCAATACCAAAGTCAGTAACTTTTATTTTACCTTCCTTGCTTACTAATATATTATGGGGTTTTATATCTCGATGAATTATTTTTTTTCCATGAGCATGCTCTAAAGCCTGGCAGGTTTGAATAGAAATATCCAATACTTCCTCTAAGGCTAGTTGTTTTTTTTCTCGGATAATTTCATCTAAGGACTGACCTTCTACATATTCCAGACTAAGATAATGTAGTCCTTCTTCTGATCCATAATCATAAAGTTTAACAATATTTTCATGATTTAGCTTCGCAAAAGCCATGGCTTCGTGCATAAATCGATCTATAAAGTCTTTATCTCCAGAAAACTGACTCTTTAATATTTTTAAGGCAACTATATGATTTTTCTCTATATCTAAAGCTTTATAAACATGAGCCATTCCGCCCTCTGCGATAAAACTAATTATTTTATATCTATTGTTTATAATTTGTCCTATCATTCTTTTTCCCGCTCTCCGCCTTCAGTAATATCTTGGGCAATAATAAAGGTAATGTTATCTTTCCCACCTTTTTTTAAAGCCTCTTCTAAGAGTCTTTCCCCAACTTTTTCTATGTTATATTTATTCTCCTTGAAAATTTTAATTATTTCTTCATCAGAAAGTAAGCCATGAAGGCCGTCAGTGGATAAAAGAACATAATCTCCTGCTTCGATTTTAAAGGATTTTTCTTCTATCTCAATATTTTTTTCAACACCAAGAGCCCTACTTAAAACATGTTTATAAGGATGTCCTGCCGCTTGGGCTTGGGTTATACCCTCTGACTTTAGAAGCTCATTTACCATGGTATGATCAGTAGTCATTTGCATAATTTTCCCCTGTCGAATCAGGTAGGCTCTACTATCTCCAATATGGCCAAGAAATAGTTTATCGTCAATTATTTTCACAAGGGTAAAGGTGGTCCCCATCCCCTTATATTTTTCGTTTTCTTCTCCACATAAAAGAATATAGTCATTTATTTCTTGGAATATCTTCCTAAAACTCTTATCTTCAATATCCCTATGATTTTCTAAGTAGGCCTTTACGCTTTGACTTGCAACTTCTCCAGCTTGGTGACCACCCATACCATCAGCTACTCCAATAATTTTTCTTGATTCATCAAGGAAATAGGAATCTTCATTGGATTTTCTCTGATAACCTATATCAGTAACAACTATACCTTTCATCAATGTTTCCTCCCTTTACCCTTTAGCTGACCACAAGCTGCTTCAATATCAGATCCTCTTTCCTGTCTTATTGTAGAATCAATATTTTTTTTCTTTAATTCTAAAGCGAAGTATTCCGCCTTATCTGATTTTTGGAATCCCTTTTCTGTTTCATTGATAGGAATAAGATTAACATGAACTTTTAATCCATGACAAAAAGCGATTAATTTTTTTAAATCCTCAGGTTTATCATTAAATCCCTTGATCATGGCATATTCTAAAGTTACTCTTCTATTTACTTTGGATATATAATAAGCTATTGCTTTTTTTAATTCTTCAAGAGGATATTTCTTATTAACTGGCATAATACTACTTCTTTTTGTGTCATCTGCAGAATGAAGGGAAACTGCTAATACTACATCTAATTCTTCTTCAGCAAATTTATAGATTTCTGGGACTAAACCACAGGTGGAGAGGCTTATCTTTCTTATTCCTATATTAAAGAATTTTTTCTCATTAATTATGTTTATAGACTTGAGAACATTATCATAATTTAAAAAAGGTTCTCCCATTCCCATAAACACAATATTATTTATTTTTATTTTTTCCATTCTTTCTACATCTCTTATTTGAGCGATTATTTCAGATGTTTTTAAATCTCTAAAAAATCCTCCTTGTCCTGTTGCACAAAAAGAACAATTCATAGGGCAGCCAACCTGGGTGGATATACAAAGAGTATTACGAATGCCTTCGCTTTCCTTCCTCTGTTTTAGCAGTACCGTCTCAATTAACTCACCATCATCTAAAACAAAAAGATATTTTTTTGTTCCATCTTTGGAAGTTTGGGAACTCCTTAATTTAAGAGAATAAAGAAAAGCGTTATCCTCTAGTTTTTTCTTAAGATCTTTCTTGAAATTTGTAATGTCATTAAAGTCTCTAAGTCTTTTTCCATAAACCCATTGAGCTAATTGTTCTCCTCTATATCTTGGCTCATCAATAGTTTTGAAAAAATCCTCTAGCTCAGAATAGCTCATTCCTAATATATCCTGCATCTATAACCCTCTTTTTCTCAGTTTAGCGACGAAAAATCCATTTTTATTATCTCTAAAAGGAAGCGTTTGTACATTTCCCTCTTCATCAAGAAACTTCTTATATTTAGCTGAAATTTCCATTTTCTCAAAATCTGTATTTTCTAATAAAAAATCCTTTATAAGCTTTTGGTTTTCTTCCGTATTTAAAGTACAGGTGGAGTAAACTAAAGATCCCCCTACTTTTAATATCTTGCCTGAGCTTCTAAGTATTTCTTTTTGAATTTCTATTACCTCTTCAAATTTGCAAGAATCTGCTTGATACTTTAAATCGGCTCTCTTGCCTAATACTCCCAATCCAGAACAAGGTACATCTGCTAATACCTTATCAAAGGTTTCTGGATATTTAGAAGATAAGTCTCGGGAATCTCCTTGCTCAACATCTATTATATCTATTTGGTTTCTCTTAGAATATTCCTTAATTGTCTCTATTTTATGCTTATAAAATTCTACTGCTTTGATCTTTCCCTGGTTTTTCATTCTTTCAGCTATAAAGGTTGTTTTCCCTCCAGGAGCACTACAAACATCGATCACATTTTCTCCAGGAGAAGGATTTAGGATATCTACTGCCATCATAGATGTTTCATCTTGAATGGAAAACAATCCTTTTTTAAATTCTTCCATTCTCATTAAAGGATATCCACTAGGAATTTTAAAGGCCTCTGCTATATATTCAGATTTTTCTATAGCTATACCCTTTTCAGAAAAAATCCTTTCTCCTTCTTCAATACTAATCTTTAGTGTATTTATCCTCACCCAAATATCTGGAGCTTCATTAAAAAATTCTAACATATTCTCCGTGTTTTCAACGCCATATAGTTTTATATAATGGTTTACTAACCATGAAGGAAAAGAATAGTTAATACTTAAATATTCCACTATATTGTTTTTTCTTTGGGGAAATAATATATCATTTTTTTCCCTTATTAAATTCCTTAAAACTGCATTTACAAACTTAACACTACCTTGGTGAGAATATTTTTTTGTTAAATTAACCCCTTCGTTAACTGCAGCACTTTCTGGTATTTTAT
This sequence comes from uncultured Eubacteriales bacterium, assembly GCA_964642925.1. GTDB lineage: Bacteria > Bacillota > Peptococcia > Peptococcales > SKKY01 > SKKY01. The sequence goes on from CAZXPJ010000001.1 coordinate 53,546, forward strand.
CTAGAAAAAGTATTTGATAAACAGAAATTCTTAGAATATTTCTAACCCAAGGGGATAGCTTATCTAATTTCTCTTTTGAAAACTGACTTAGGACATGGTCAATGTATATTTTATTTTTAATTGTCCCATTAACAATCTCCGTAACTAAAGAAATATCTCTTTTATCAGCTAATAGATTGGCGGATAATGCTTTGTTTAAAGCGATATTAGTATAGGCACCATCTTCATTAATCTTATTTACTATCTGTAGTGCTAACTGTCTCGCTGACATATTGTTCATATTTTCCTCCAAGAAAAAAATTAATCGCCTCTTTTACTTTTTCCAAATCTACAGAAGTGTTATAACAAGGTCCATTAGGCCTCATATTTAAAACTCCTATAACGGGAATTTGTTTTACATCTTGTATTCCTGAGGTCAAATCCCTTTCACAGGCTACTGCAACTATACCCTTAGGCCTTTTCTCAATAATTGCTTTTCTAGCTAAAGTTCCCCCAGTAGCTACAACAAGTTCCACGCCAATTTCTCTTTTAATTTTTAATAATTCTCCTATAGAACAAAGGCCACATTGCCTACAATTTTCAATATTAATCGTAATTTTATGAGGACAAGTTGCATTCTGTAAGCAGTGAGGAGTAAGAATTAAAATCTCCTCTGGCTTAAGATTAAACTTTTTAGTCCTTACAACCTGATTACACACATTTACATAAGAACCTTTGATTTTATCCTTTTCTATTCCAAGTATTTTTCCTATAAATAAACTTAGAGGGAATAAAAAGTCTACTACACCCTTAATCATCTTATTTGTTCTAGAATAACTTTTATCCTTTAACAAACTTATAATTAAAATACCAATAGCAAGAACAAAAATACTAATTGCTACCAATAATATAATTGAAAAGGAGTTAAATATTCTATTGATAAGTACAGGATCGCCAACTTTTTGAACATATCTTACTCCACCCCAGATCAGAGCAAAAAAGAAAACTGATAAGAGTAGGAGTGCAATATATATTCTTTTTTTATTTAGATTATTTTCCATTTTCTTTTCCTAATACTTCTCCAGGATTTATTTTATAACCATTAATGAAGTCATTAAAACTTAATTGCTTTTTCCCTGCTGGTTGTACTATTTCTAGACCAATAATTCCAGGATTTGCCGAAACAAGAATACCTTGGGAAGAGAAGCTTATTATTTCTCCTGTTTCTAAACCTGTGTCCTTTTCTTCCTCCACTAAAACACTTTTTTGGATCTTAAGTCTTTGACCACGGAAATAAGTGTACACTCCTGGCCAAGGATTCATACCCCTTATTTTATTATAAATATCTTTAGCTGGCATATTCCAATCTAACAGCTCATCTTCTTTAGTTAATATAGGAGAGTAACTGGCATCTGTTTCATTTTGTTTTTTAGGTACTATTTTATTGTCTTTTAGCTTTTCAAGAGTATCAATAATCATCTTGCCTCCTAAGGAGGCTAGTCGTTGAAAAAGTTCCCCTGTATCGGAATCTTCATGGATCTTTATTTTTTCAGTCATGAGAATATCTCCTGTATCCATACCTTCATCCATTTGCATGATACTTATTCCTGTCTCCTCTTCACCCTTAATTATTGCCCAGTGAATAGGAGCTGCCCCTCTATATTTAGGGAGAATTGAAGCATGGATATTGATACATCCATAAGGTGGTAATTCCAATATTTCTTTTGGAAGTATTCTTCCGTAGGCTGCAACAATTATCACATCTGGTCCTATTTCTTTTAAAGTTTTTAAAACCTCTTCATCCCTTATTCTTGTGGGTTGAAATACTGGAATTTTTGCCTCTAAAGCTATTTCTTTTACTGGAGGAAACATCATTTTCTTTCCTCTTCCCTTTGGCTTATCTGGCTGAGTAAAAACTCCTAAAACTTCATGTTCTGATTTTAAAAGAGAAATAAGAACCTCGCCTGCAAAATCAGGAGTTCCCATAAAAACTATCTTCATATTCTACACCTTTTCCTTAGGAGTAGATTTATCTATAAAAAGTACTCCTTTTAGATGATCTAATTCATGCTGAAGGACTATAGCAAGAAAACCTTCTGCCTCAATTTCTATTTCTTCCCCATTTTCATTAAGAGCTTTTACTTTCACTCTTTCAGATCTTTTAACTATTCCATATTCTTCAGGACAACTTAGACAACCTTCTTCTGAGTCCATTTCTCCTTCAGAAAAAATAATTTCTGGATTAATAAGAACCATTGCTTCCTCTTCTTCTGTATCAATAACAACTATCTGTTTCAAAATGCCTATTTGAGGAGCAGCCAATCCTACTCCATTATCCGAACTATAAAGGGTTTCAAACATATCAGAAATAATTTTTTTTACATTATCGTCGATATTTTTTACAATTTTAGATTGTTTTCGGAGTAATGGATCTTCCTTCGTAATAATATTATATATTCCCATTTTTAAAACCTCCATTTTATTTTTATTAGAGAATTAAGAAAGGATCTACATCAAAAAGTACTCGTATATCCTCTTTTTGTCCCTCACTTTTAAGTTTATTATAATTGTCCTTCAAGTAATTGTGTAGATAATTATCTTTTGTCTTGATTATAAAGTGATATCTATATCTGTTTTTAATTTTATTTATAGGCGCTTCCCCGGGTCCTAAAATTTCTTCCTTAGTTAGATTCTTCTTAATTTTTTTTACCAAATTTTCTATATATTCCTTGGTTTTTCTTTGATCCTGGCCAGAAACAAGTATTCTAACTAATTTAGTATAGGGAGGATAATCCATAAGTTTCCTTTGCTTAAGCTCTTGATTAAAAAAAGATGTAAAATCATGTTCCTGGGAAGATACTATCGAAAAATGTCCAGGATTATAAGTTTGAATAACTACATGGCCGGGAAGATCTCCCCTACCAGCCCTTCCTGCTACCTGGGTCAAAAGCTGAAATGTTCTTTCTGCTGAATATAAATCCGGAACATTTAGAGACAGATCCGCAGAAATTATACCCACTAAGGTTACTCGAGAAAAATCAAGTCCCTTAACAACCATTTGAGTTCCTAAGAGAATATCCGATTTTCCTGTAGAAAATTCCGTTAACAATTCTTTATAAGAATCTTTGTTTTTAATTTGATCTTGATCTAATCTAGTTACTCTTACCCCAGGAAAGGTTTCTAAAAGCAAAGATTCAATTTTCTGTGTTCCCATCCCCATATCTTTAATAAATTTACTATAACATTCGGGGCATTTATTGGGTATTGAAGTAACCTTTTCACAATAATGACATTTCAGAATGTCGGGAGACTTATGAAGTATTAGAGGCACTGAGCACTTGGAGCAAGTAACCACATGTCCACATTCCCGACATAGAATAAAGCGGGAAAAACCTCTTCTATTTAGAAATAAAATAATTTGTTCTTTTTTTTCTAAGGTCTCCTGAATCCTTTTTTTTAGCACCAAACTAAAAACAGACCTATTACCACTTTTAAATTCTTCTTTTAAATCGATAACCTCTACTTTAGGAAGCTTGGAATTTACTGGTCTATTCTTGAGAGTTTCTATCTTAAACTCCCCTTGGCATCCCCTGTAATACCTTTCTAGGGAGGGAGTTGCACTACCTAATACAACTTTTGCCTGGGCAAATTCACCTCTTTTAAGAGCAGCTTCTACGGCATTATAACGAGGGTCCGGCTCATTTTGCTTATAGGATGTTTCATGTTCTTCATCTATTATTATTAATCCTAAGTTTTTAACAGGAGCAAAAATAGAACTTCTAGCTCCAATAATAATATAAGCTCTGTCCCCTTGTAGTTTATCCCAAGAAGACATTTTTTCTTTTTCGGACAGATTACTATGCCATAATACGATTTCCTGGGAAAATTTTTCCTTAATTCTATTGATAGTTTGGTCAATAAGGGAAATCTCCGGAACCATATACAAAACACTTTTATTGTTTTCTAAAATGTCCTTCATTAATTCAATGTATACTTCTGTTTTCCCACTACCTGTTACACCAAAAAGTAAGGATGGTTTTTTTTCTTTTTTTATATTTAAAAAAGCTTCTTTTTGTTCTGATGTAAGAATAATTTTATCAGGAGAAGGGGGTTTTTCTTCGTAGAGATAATCCATTTCTTTTTTTTCCAAAAGCCCTTTTTTTAAGAGATTCCTTAATGCATTAGCATCATAAACATCCTTGTTCTTCAATTCTTCTAAGGATATGCTTTTTCGCTGTCTTAAGTAGAGATAGAGAAGCTCAGGCTTAGCTCCCCTGCGTAATTTTCCTTCAATATTAGGGTTGAAACTTATCAAATAGTCATCAGCTTTATTTTCTGGAAGAAAAAAAACTTCCTTTAACTCAACAAAATTATTTTCTAGCATATTATTAAAAACAGCAAGCATTCCCTGATTATTAGCAATCATAGAATAAGAAATCTTATTTTTTTCAATTCCTTGTATGATTTTCTTTTCTTTTTCTGATAAAAGAATTCGTTGATTTTGATCCACTTTTATTATAATTTCTTTTTTCTTTTTTACCTTTGTGGATTCCGGAAAAGAAAGACGAAGTACTCTCATTAAAGGAGTAAGGTAATAATCAGAAATATATGAATGTAGCTTTAATAACTCCTCACTTATTACTGGCTTTTCATCTAAGACTGTGATAATTTCTTTTAATTTTTTAAACTCGCTTTTTTCTTTTATTGTAGCCACGACTCCAAGTACTTCTTTTCTTCCCAAGGAAACTATAACTCTCTTACCCACTAAGTCCTTACTAATTCCTTCAGGTATTTTATAATCAAGAAGATCATCACCACCAATATTAACTATTACCTCTGCAACCATTACCTCACCCCCTCATATAATATATTTAAGTTTAAAATGACCCCTTTACCAGGGGTCATTATTTTATACATAATAATATTTCATCTTTATCTTACAATAATAATTTTATCTTCCATAATTTCATTTAATGCAATGGTTACAGGCTTAGCAATAAATTCTCCTGCTGGAATTAACGGAGCATCTCCATCCACTATCTGCCTTGCCCTTCTTGCTGCGGCAATTACAAGACTGTATTTGCTGTCTGCTTTTATTAACAAATCATCAATATATGGTTTGTTCATTTGTGTTCCCTCCTATTTAATATATCCATGATCTCGAGATTTCTGCTGGTTTTCAATTTTTCCGCTATAATAATCGATTCAACCTCATGAACAGCATCTTCTATCTTATCATTTATTATCACATAATCATAGTTAGACATATTTTCAAACTCTTTTTCTGCGTTGTTAAATCTTTTAGCTATCTCCTCTGGTTTTTCTGTTCCTCTAAAGGTAAGCCTATTTTTTAATTCTTCCATGGAAGGAGGCACTATGAAAACGAAAACCGCATCTTCCATTTTTTCTTTAATTTGCATTGCTCCCTGGGGATCAATTTCTAAAATACAGTCATAGCCCCTGTTCAATATCTCATCAACATAATCTTTAGGTGTGCCATAATAATTATCGTAAACTAATGCATATTCAAGGAATTTACCTTCTTTTATTCTTTCCTCAAAGTCTTTTTTACTTATGAAGAAATATTCTCGCCCTTCTCGCTCTATAGATCTGGGTTTCCTTGTGGTAGCGGAAATGGAATATTGCATATTATCTAGTTTTTTACGAACTTCATGACATACTGTACCTTTTCCAGCACCCGAGGGCCCAGATAAAACTAAAAGAATACCCTTCTTCTTAAACAAAACATACCTCCAGAGTTATTATAAATTAATTTTATTCAATGTTTTGAATCTGTTCCCTTATCTTTTCTAATTCTGCCTTCATTTCAACAACAGCTGCTGAAATCTCAGAATCATTTGCTTTAGAACCTATGGTATTTACTTCACGATTCATTTCCTGTATTAGAAAGTCTAGTTTTCTACCTACAGGTTCTTTGAAATTTAGATTGTTTAAGAATTGATTGAAATGGCTATCTAATCTTACAAGTTCCTCTACAATACTTGATCGATCGGCAAAAAATGCAATTTCATTTTCTAATTTATCTTCGTTTATTATGTCTTTCTTTTCAAGTAATTCTTCTATTCTAAATTTTAGTTTTTCTTTATATTCAAGAGTTACTTGAGGGCTTCTTAAAGCTACTTTCTCTTTAAGTTTTTTTAAATCCTCAATACGGTGAAGGAAATCTTCTTTAAGATGTTTACCCTCTTCCACTCTCATCTCTGTGTTTTGTTCAAGAGCTTGTCTAAGCACTTCTTCATAATGGACCCAAATCTGATCAATATCCTCTTCTTTTTCTTCTATACTAACAACCTCTGGAAGAGTAATTATTTTTTCTAAGGATAAATCATTATTTATTTTCAACATTTCCCCTAATTCATTTAGGGAATTATAATATTTCAATGCGGTCTCTTTATCTATAGTTATATCCACATCTTGTTGATCTGTATTTTTTATCTTTACAAATACCTCAACATGACCTCTTTTTATATATTCTGAAATGATTTTGCGAATCTTCTCTTCCATTTTTAAATATTTTCTAGGGTGTCTTAAACTTACCTCTAAATAGCGGTGATTAACACTTTTTAATTCAAGAGAAATTCTTTTGCCTAAGGCTTCTTTTTCACCACGACCATAACCCGTCATACTTTTTATCAAAAAACAACACTCCCTGTTAATTCGTTAACCTATATAATACCATAAAATTTAAAATCTGATATAATTTTATTAGAAATTACGCTATATGTTATATTATATAGATACTTTTAATGAAGGAGGAAGAATTATGCCATTAGACGGTTTTACCTTGTCTTTTTTATGTAGAGAAATAGCTGATACCCTCCAAGGTTCCCGAGTGGATAAAATTTATCAAATGGATAAATATTCTCTTATCCTGAACTTAAGGAATGAGGGAAAAAATCATAGACTCTTTCTTTCTGCCCATCCTCAAATGGGTAGATTCTCTCTAACTCAAACTAAATATGAAAATCCAGAAAGCCCACCTATGTTTTGTATGGTTTTAAGGAAATATTTAGAAGGGGGAACTCTTCAAGAAATTAAGCAAATGGGCATGGAAAGAGTTGTCCACTTTGTCTTTGAAACAACAAATGAATTAGGAGATAGGGTAAAGAAGATTTTAGTTGGAGAATTCATGGGAAAACACAGTAATATTATTTTAATTGATGGAAATGAGCAAATTATCCATGATTCTCTGCAGAGATTTCCTCTCTCAGAAAATAGTTTTAGAGAGATACTCCCAGGAAAAAAATATTATGAACCCCCAGCTCAAAACAAATATTTAATGGGGGATTTAGATTCCCAAGCTATACAAAATAAAATAATCGAAAACTTTCTCGATTTATCTGCTTATCAAGCTATACTATCTCTTCTTTCTGGAGTTAGCCCTATTTGTGCTAAAGAAATTTGTTTAAGGAGTGAAATAGATCCCGATACTCCCTCAGAATTTTTAGGAGAAATAGATTATCGCCGATTAGAAGAAACAATTAAACTTTTCCATAATCTTCAAAAAGATAATTTAGCACAACCCTTTCTTATTAAAGATAAAGATCGATTTAAAGACTTTACACCTATTAAATATAATCTATATCAAAATTTTGAAAATATTCTTTATAAAAGCATGAATTCCTTAGTAGAAGATTTCGTGGGTGGAAGAGACATAACCAATAATTTAAAACAAAAAAAAGATCATCTTAAAAGGGTTCTTAATAAAGAAATGATGAAACTAGAAAAAAGATTTGATTTGAATCAAAAGAAAATAAATGATTTAAAAAACAGTGAAGAATTTAGAATCTTTGGAGATCTACTTACCGCTAATTTATATCAAATTAAGCAGGGGAAAGAAGCTTCTGTAACAAACTATTATTCTCAAGAGGAAGAAGAGGTTATTATTAAGATGGATGAGCAGCTATCCCCTAATCAAAATGCTCAGAAATATTATAAAAAATATAATAAAGCGAAATCCAGTGCGGAAAATGCCAAAAGGCAAATAGAGATTATTTCTACGGAAATTAAATATTTGGAGAGTATTTTGACAAGTATCGATACTGCAGATAATCCGAAAATTTTAGAGGAAATCCAAGGAGAAATGATAGAACAAGATTATCTAAAAAAAGATCTTAAAGACCCAAAAAAGAAAAAGAAAGAAAAAAAGGTATCCTTAGGTAAAGTTGAATTTATGAATTATGATATCTATATTGGACATAATAATAAGCAAAACGATTACCTCACAACTAAATTCGCTTCCTCTGTAGATCTATGGTTTCATGTAAAAGACATTCCCGGATCCCATGTTCTTATTAAAAATCCCAATCGGGAAGAAATACCCGAAGAAGTAATCGAAAAAGCCGCTGAATTAGCAGCCCTTAATAGCCAAGGTAAGAACGCAAAAATTGTAGCTGTAGACTACACTTTAAAAAAACACGTCAAAAAACCAAAAGGCTCAAAACCAGGATTCGTAACCTACGAAAATGCCCAAACCATTCAAATAAGAATCTAGGGGACGCTTTAAAATGACTCCACTTATCCACAGGTAGAAATAGTTTTTCATCTGTGGATAAATGGAGTCTAATTTAAGCGTCCCCTAGAGATCTTTGTAGGTCTAGGGCTTTTTGTTTTTCTGTTTCTGGGTGATCTTTTAAGGGATATTCTATTCCCATTTCTTCGTATTTATAACTTCCTAATTGGTGAAAGGGAAGTACTTCAATTTTATCTAAATTATCGATTTTATCGATGATTTCCTTTACTTTTTTTATATCTTCTTCTTTGTCGTTTATATCCTGAATTAAAACATATCTCGCCCAAACTTTTTTATTATACTTATTTAATAGCTTAATAAATTTAAGGATATTATAATCTTTCCTACCTGTCATTTTTTGATAGTTCTCTTGGTCTGTTCCTTTTATATCTAAAATAAAAAGATCAGACAAATCAATAATTAATTCTAGTTTTACTTGGTCTGGAATTAAGATCCCAGAGGTATCAATGACAGTATGAATACCATCTTTTCTACAGGCTTTCAGCATTTCAATCAAAAAATCTGCCTGCATTAGTGGTTCACCACCGGAGAAGGTTACCCCTCCTCCAGAGGTTTTGTAATAGTTTTTATTCTTTAAAATTCTTTTCATAAGCTGGGGGACGGTATACTCCTGTCCTTTGTTGAATTCCCAGGTATCTGGGTTATGGCAATAAATACATCTTAAGGGACAACCCTGAAAAAACACCACAGTTCTAATTCCTGGTCCATCAAAAAAACCACTGGTTTCTATTGAATGTACGCGGCCTTTAATCATTTAGTCAGCACCCCATTGTATAATGGAAAGTCCTGTTTATAACTTCTTTTTTCTGTTCTTCTGTTAGTCTATTAAAATGAACAGCATAACCTGATACACGAATGGTTAAATTAGGATATTTATCTGGGTTCTCCATGGCCTCTATTAGTTTTTCCTTCTGGAAAACATTCACATTAAGGTGGTGGCCTCCTTGTAGGAAGTATCCATCAATTAAGAAGGCTAAATTCTTACCTCTATCTTCTGTTTCCCTTGAAAGAGCACTAGGAATAATAGTCATAGTATTTGAAATTCCGTCCTGGCATACACATTGGTATGGAATCTTTGCAACAGAGTTTAAGGAAGCAAGGGCACCTGACATATCTCTTCCATGCATGGGGTTTGCTCCTGGAGCGAAAGGCTCCCCTCCCATTCTTCCATCGGGAGTGGATCCAGTTTTCTTACCATAAACTACATTGGATGTTATAGTTAAAACCGATAAAGTATGCTCAGCATCTCTATACAAAGGATGCTTTTTAAGTTCAGCTATGAAAAATTGTAAGACCTCTAATGCTATATCGTCCACAGCATCATCGTCATTACCATATTTAGGGAAATCCCCATTTATTTCATATTCCACAGCTATCCCATTTTCTCTTATAGGTTTTACTTTTGCATATTTAATTGCACTTAAAGAGTCAGCTACTACAGATAGACCTGCCACTCCAAAAGCCATATAACGATGGACTTCTTTATCATGAAAAGCCATCATGCTTTTTTCATAAGCGTATTTATCATGCATATAGTGAATAATGTTCATTGCATCAACATATTGAGCAGCAACATATTCTAATACCTTATAGTAGTTTTCTTTAACCTTTTCGTAATCTAATATTTCATCTTCTATTTTTTCAATTCCATGAATAACTTGTTGACCACTTTTTTCATCTATCCCTCCATTAATTGCATAAAGAAGGGATTTTCCTAGATTACATCTTGCACCAAAAAATTGCATCTCTTTTCCCACCTTCATGGCGGATACACAACAAGCTATGGCGTAGTCATCTCCATATACAGGTCTCATTAATTCATCATTTTCATATTGTATAGAGTCAGTCTCAATGGAAACATTAGCACAATAATCTTTAAAAGCTTGAGGCAATTCATCTGACCAAAGAATTGTAATATTTGGTTCAGGAGCAGGATCTAAATTCTTTAGGGTATGCAATATCCTAAAAGAATTTTTGGTAACTAAAGTTCTTCCATCTTCTCCCATTCCTCCTACGGATTCAGTAATCCAGTTAGGGTCTCCGGCGAAAAGTTCATTATAGTCAGGGGTACGAAGATGCCTAACAAAGCGAAGCTTCATCACAAGCTGGTCCATTAACTCTTGAGCTCCTATTTCATCTAATAACCCTGCTTTTATATCCCTTTCAAAATAAATATCTAGAAAAGTACTTATTCGACCAATACTTGTAGCAGCCCCATTATTTTCTTTAACTGCAGCTAAATAGGCAAAATATAAAAACTGAACTGCTTCTTTAGAATCCTTTGCTGGTTGGCTTACATCTATGCCATATTCCAGGGCCATCAGCTTTATTTCCTCTAAAGCTCTTAACTCTTCGGATATTTCTTCAATTCTTCTAATATTTTTTTCATTTATTATTTTAATACTCTTCTTATCTTTTTTCTTCTCTTCAATTAGAAAATCAGCACCATATAAAGCTAATCTTCTATAATCCCCAATAATTCTCCCTCTACCATAAGCATCAGGAAGACCGGTTAAAACAGCGGCACTTCTTAAATCTCTTATCTCATCCGTATAAACATCAAAAACTCCTTTATTATGAGTTTTTCTGATTGTATCAAAAACCTCTAAAACACCTTCCTCAGCCTTATAACCATAAGCCTTAAGGGAATCTTGTACCATCCTTACTCCACCAAAAGGATTCATCATTCTTTTTAATGGTTTATCTGTTTGGAAACCAAAGATGACTTCATTTTCTTTATCTAAATAGCCTGCTTTAAAATTATTGATACCTGAAATATTTCTCGTATCTATATCAAGAACTTCTTTGTCTAACTCTTCTTTTAATAATTTTTCTGCTTTTTTCCAAAGTTTTTTTGTTTTGTCTGTAGCATCTACTAAAAAGGATTCGTCACCCTCATAAGGAATATAGTTTTTTTGAATAAAATCCCTAACGTCAATACCACTATTCCAACTACCCTCATTAAAACCTTCCCATTCCTTAAACATCTTCATATATACCTCCTAAAAACAAAATCCACCTGGGCTAATACTAACAGGGGCCCAGGCGGTCGGCTAAAAAAAATCCTACTCCCTTGTGGTTAACTCCACTTCCGCCAGTTGTAAGATTACATTATTAATGCTCTTTTATTAATGTAAATTTACCAATAAACATCTTTACTGTCAACAAATTTTGTTACCTGGTACTATATGCATAAATTATGCGATAAAAATAATCTTTATCTTCTTTTTCTCTATTAAGCTTCTTCTCAGGGTCAATAACCACTTCAATAATATTGTTACCTAAAGTTAAACCTCTTACCGGAAGATTTTTTACCTCATATTTCTCTCCTTTTTTGATTCCTGGAATTTTTACTGTTGATGTCAATTTTTGCTTCACTCTAAACTCCACATTAAAGGGAGTTACAATATCTTCCTGACTAGTATTTTCTAAAACAAAATAGGCGTAATGGTTATTACTAGTATAAAAGCGACTAGGTTCGAATTTTTTCTCCTCTAAAGATAAATCCTCTTTTTCTGCAATAAAAATTTTTTCTTTCCAAGAAGATCCTGAATTTAAATAATGTTCTTTTTTCCCTTCCATCTCTAGAAGACTTAAAGAAACCTTGGGTAGGCCATTTAGAGAGTTAAATTCTGCTGCTTGTGCATTAGCTTCTGCTTTATCTTTGTAAGGAATAAGAAAACTTCTCAAATAAACAACTTTAAGATCATTAGACCAAATTACTTGGTATCCAAAAGTTTGAGCTACAAAGTTTAAAGGAACCATGGTTCTATTAGAAATAATTACTGATACTCCTCCCATGTTATATGGGTTGCCGTTAATAGTCGCAGTATCTGAACCAATCTTGGTTTGTATTTCTAAACCTTTTTTCTCTCCTGTAACTGTCTTCTTTTCATTATCAAAAGAAATATTCAGACCTATCTCCTGGTAAAATGTATATAAAGGTATATACATTTGCCCCTGAATAATTCTTGGTTCAACTTCAAAGCTAATGGGGCTACCCTCAACCTGTACTTCCCAGGGGAGAGAATATGAAATTGTGAAAAAACTGAAAATGATTAATAAAATAGCTGTTTTTTTTAGCATTTTTCCCCCTATAATTATTTAATGTAAGTAGTTAGGCTACCCAATTTTTCAATTTCACATCTTACCTTATCTCCTGGATTTAAAAACTTATAGGGTTTAAATCCTAAGCCTACTCCTGAGGGGGTTCCTGTAAGGATGATATCCCCTCTCCTTAAAGTTAACCCTCTAGATAGATCGCTAATTATATGAGGAATAGAGAAAACTAATTCCTTGGTATTGGCATTTTGTCTTAATTCTTCATTCACATAACATTTTAACTGGAGATCTAAAGGATACTCCAGCTCGTCAGCAGTTAGTATATATGGGCCCATAGGGGCATAATCATCCACAGATTTTCCTTTAAACCACTGTCCATGTTTACCCTGAAGATTCCTTGCTGAAATATCATTACTAATTGTATAGCCAAAAATATATTCTAAAGCTTCTTCTTCTTTAATATCCTTACCCTCTTTACCAATAATTATTGCAAGTTCCACTTCATAATCTAGCATTTTCGTTAATTGATCATTATATTTTATAACACCTTGATCCTCTAAAGCAGGATAAGCCACTTTACTGAAGTAAACTGGAAACTTAGGTGCTTCTGTTTTCTTATCTTTATCCGTAAAAGAAACTTCTTTAACATGATCTTCATAATTCATACCTAGACAAAAAATATTCCTACGAGGATATCTGATGGGAGCTAAAATTTTAATATTTTCGATAGAGAAGTTTTCTCCCATTTGGGCCCTGTGAATAAAGGAAAAATCAATTTTATTTTCTCTTTTACCTAGAATGTCTATTATATCCAGCATTTCTTCTACATTTTTTCCTTCAATAGACAAGATTTCTCTCACCATACCATCTTCCAGCAGTCCTATTCTTTCTTTATCTTCTAGTAAAAAAGTAACTAGTTTCATCTTTACCAATCCTTTCTAGCTTCTATAATTTATTATAGCACGAAGTTCTTAGTTTTAAAGGGAAAAAAGGTAAACAAAAGGGCTTGTCTCCTGTGGATGACAGAAAACAAACCCTATAATTTTATATCTCTTACATTTTTACTAGCTTGACTAAAGTAATATTTTCTAATTTAGCTATTCTATCCAAAGACTCCTTAGAACATTCATGGTCAATACCCATAACCATAAGAGCATTTCTTGTTTCCAGATCTCTACCTACTTGCATTGTTGCTATATTTATATTCTCCTGTCCAAGAATTGTACCTAGTTTACCAATAACTCCAGGAACGTCTAAGTTTTTAATAAACAACATGTATTTACTTGGAGTCAGATCCATTGAATATCCTTCAATTTCCAAGATTTTAGCTTCGCCCTTAGCATCAACATTTCCAGCAATAGAAAACTTGTCATTCTTAGTCTTGATACTTATCTTAACAAACTCATTGTAACCTGCGTAAGGACCTTCAATTTTTCTTTCACTAATTGTAATTCCTCTTTGTTCTGCAGTTAATTTAGCATTTACATAATTAACTTTATCAAGAATTACAGGTTCAAGAACCCCTTTGATAGCTGCTAAAGTTAACATTTCAGTTTCTTGGGAAGCTAATTTGCCATAATATTTCAAGGTAATTGATTCAATAGCCTCGTTTCTTAGCTGATAATATACTTTCCCGAATTTTTCCAAGGCAAGTATATAAGGTTTTAAAGCAGCCATATCTTCTCTATTTAGGGTAGGAAGATTCACCGCATTGGCAACTACTTCTCCATTAAGGGCAGCAATTACCTGATGAGCAATTGTTACCCCAACATTTTCCTGAGCTTCATCTGTATCTGCTCCAATATGTGGTGTTACAACAACATTAGGTCTATTTAATAGATTATAATTTCCACTAGGCTCCTGTTCATGAACATCTAAAGCAGCACTTCTTACCTTTCCATTTTCTAGATACTTAACAAGGGCAGATTCTTTAATAATTCCTCCCCTAGCATCATTAACCAAGCGTACTCCTGTTTTCATTAATTCAAACTGAGGCTCATCAATCATTCCATTTGTCTCTGCAGTTTTTGGGGTGTGGATTGTAATAATGTCCGCTCTCTGAAGTAACTCTTCTAATGTTTTTACCTTCTCTGCTCCAAATTGTTTAAACCTATCATCGGTTATATAAGGATCATAAGCTATTACTGTAGTTTGAAAAGCTTTAAGCCTTGTAGCAACCAAGGATCCAATCTTTCCTAAACCAATAATACCTATTGTTTTTCCAAATATTTCAGTGCCCTTAAATAAAGAACGATCCCATTTACCAGATTTTAGTTGAGAGTCAGCTGCTGGAATGTTTCTAGCTGAGGATAGAAGAAGAGCTACTGCAAGTTCGGCAGCAGAAACTGTGTTACTCTCTGGAGTATTAGCCACCACAACACCATATTTAGTAGCAGAATCTAATTCAATATTATCTATACCATTACCTGCTCTACCTACAATTTTTAATTTTGTAGCCCTGGATAAAAGTTCTTCATTAACCTGAGTAGCACTTCTAACAATCAGAGCATCAAATTCTCCAATAATATCAAGGAGCTCTTGTCTACTCATCTTTGTACCATCAACAACCTCAAGAGACTCTTTTAATACTGCTAAGCCTTCTGCGGACATGGCCTCTGAAACTATAACTTTAAATTTTTCCATTTTGAAAATAGCCCCCATTCATTTTTTCGATTCCTTCTCTGAGAAACAAATGTTCCCACTCGAAAAACTTTTACATATTATAACACATAAATCAGCTCTTTCAACACTTCTAAATATAGTTAAATTTGACATTTTTTCATTATTATTGTATTCTGTAGTCAACAGGGAAGGTATTAAGCTCCCTAATAAGTGCGGAATTAAAAATTATCTTCTTTTAAAGCTCTTCAAGTTCAAAGGTAATGAATCCAGAAGATTAAGTTTGGAGCGACTTAAATGCTCAGTATATAAAAGTTTTCGGTATTTAAAGAGAAATAATTAGAAGAGGATTTCTAAAAAAAGCACTTAATAATAAAAAGGAGGTACTGAATTTGCAGTACAGCCACTTATTAAAGAATCCGGTAAAAGTTTAGACTAACTTATAAAGAGTTGGAATAAACCAGTAACCGGATTTCTTTCATTAAAGGATGGGATAAAAAATGGATAGACAATATAATAGAAGCACACTTACCAGAAAGCTTACTATTACTGCCCTTATATCTTCTATAGTTACAGTCTCTACTATGATAATCCAAATACCAATCCCAGGAGGTTATATTCACGGGGGAGATGCTATTATTATTTTAGCAGCAGTTTTTTTCGGACCTATTTATGGTGGAATTGCCGCAGGAATAGGATCCATGCTCGCTGATATCCTTAGTGGATATGCTATTTGGGCATTTCCATCCTTGCTTATTAAGGCTTCTATGGCCTATATAATAGGCAAAATAGCTTACCAAGGAGCAGATCCCCTATTAAATTTAAGAACCTATACAGGAATAATAGTTGGGGTTATTTGGATGGTTATTGGATATTATCTCTTAGGAGGACTAATTGTTGATAGTTTTAAAATTGCTTTTGCATCTATTCCTTTTAATATAATTCAAGGAATTGGTGGGATATTAATCTTCATTCCCCTTGCCTTAGCAATGAGAGGTAAAATTAAATTCTAACTGCTGAATAATGAAATATCACTACTCAGCAGTTTCTTTTTCTTCATATCTAGATTCTTTACAAAAAATATAATCCTTTACTATGTCGTTAACATTCAATTGCACTTTTAAGAAATTATCTCCAATATTCTTAATTACATAATTAATATAGTTAATATTTTCATAGTATGTATATTTTTTTAAATTGATAATCCTTAATTCTTTATAAATTTCCTCTACTTCTAAACGATTTTCTTCTAGTAGATCTATATATTCTTGATCTCCTGTTTCTAAAATTCTTTTACAAAGATCTACGCTCACTATGATTTTTTTCCCTAGAATATTAATTTTCTCATAAAAAAACTCTGGTAAAAATATATCATTTTCTTTTTTATATAATATAGTTCTTATTATATTTTGAGCGTAATCCCCAATCCTTTCTAAACTTCTTATAGTATCAAAAATAAAAATTGTGTCATTAAATACGTTTTTTTCTTTATTTTCTTCCCCTTGTACTTTTACCGTATAATCCCTAATACTATCTCTCAAGGTATTTATAACTTCCTCTATTTTCTCCCCATTACTAACTGCTGCTGAAAGTTTTTTTTGTGAACTGTTTAAAACATCTAAAGCGTTGCTAATACTATGACTAGCTAGATTAACCATATGAATAATCTCTTTATTTATATTCTTATAAGCTAGATCAGGAGTTTGCAAAAGACTTTTATCAAGATTTATAGTATGAATTTCTTTTTCTTCCCTTTCCTTCACCTGTACTATACTGTCTACAAAGTTAGTAATAATCCCTATAATAGGTATAAATAAAAGAGCATAGCCAATTCTAAAATATCCATTTAGAAAGGCTACCTTCATTTTTCTCTCAAGAAAAAACCAATTACCTATAAATTTATCATAGAAAATTTCCATACTTTGAAGATAGAATCCAGTAACAAAGAAGACCATAAATAAAATTGTACCTAAAGAGTTAAATAAAAAATGAAATAAAGCAGCTTTTTTAGCCTCTACTCCCCCATTCAAACTGGCTAGACCAGCAGTTATAGTGGTTCCAATTGCTGTCCCTAATAAAATTGGAATTAATTGGTTTAAGGTAATTACTTGTTGATTAAACATCTCTTGTAAAATACCCACCGTTACATTAGCTGATTGAACAATGGCTGTAAAAGACATTCCTGTTAGAAGACCGATGATTCTATTGTTTTCTATAATCAATAATAGATTATTGAAATAAATACTTTCTTTAAGAGGATACATGCTCTCCCCCATCAGATTCATACCAAAAAACAAAATTCCAAAACCAAATATTGCTCTACCATACTCTTTTCTTATTTTACTGTTTCCTGTCATTCTTAAAAACATTCCTAGAGCTACAAAAAGAAGAGAATAATTACTTAGATTAATACCTATAATAAAACCAGTTATAACTGTTCCTATATTAGAGCCAATAATTAAACTTGCGGACTGTTTAAAATTTATTAGCCCTGCATTTAAAAGCCCTATAACCAATACAGTTGTTCCACTAGAGGATTGAATTAAAGCTGTAAAAATCGCACCAGAAAGTATACCTCTAAAAACATTCCTAGTAGAATGTTCCAGATAGTCCCTCATTCTCTTTCCGGCAACTCTTTGCAAGGATTCACTCATGGCCATTAAGCCATAAATAAAGAATCCTAATCCCCCAAAGAAGTTTATAAGAATTAAAGTAAAGTTCTCACTTAAGTCCAATTTTCATCACCTATTAAAGTTTAATCTATGAAGCTCTATTTTTTTTCTTTTCCTTTTTCTTCTTACTATCTTTATACAAAGCAATAGCAGCAAATATTGGAATTCCAATAGATATAATAATGCTAATTTTATTTAAAGTTCTTGTTTCTAAATTTATCTTTGTTGTTCCATTTTTATTTATTTTCCAAGTATACATATTATCTGTTTTTTTAAATTCATCAGAGTTTTCTTCCAGTGCTTCATTAGGTAATCTCACAGAAAATGCCATATTATTAAAATTAACTTCTGGAAGATCGTAGTATTCCATTATATAATCTTTTGCTTTTTCTATATCATATTCCAAATCGAAATTATATTTGGTAGCAAGCCAACTCTTTTTAAAATCTACTTTAATTTTTCCCTCTTCATTACCTAAAATTGCTGTAGGATCAAAAATAGTTCTAAATCGGGGAAGGTATACTTTAGCATTTATAATTATTATTTCTCCCATATCCCTTTGTTCCACTGTAAAAAGATTCTCTTCTAGTTTTTCTATATAATCTTCCAAAATTTCTGGATCATAAGTTCTTTTGTCAATTATTAAGGCATAGGAAAGTTCTCCCGATCCATCTCCATTTACTTTAATATCAACTTGTCCGTCAACACAGCCAGTACTTAAAAACACACCAATTATTAAAATACACATAAAAATTATTTTTTTATTGAACACTTTTCTTTTCACCCTTTATTCTTTTTTCTATTTCTAATCCTGTTGGAGTAACTGCCAATCCACCTTTTCCCGTTTCCCTTAAACAAACGGGCAAAATTTTTCCTACCTCATCCATGGCAGTAATAACTTCATCAATAGGTATTACACTTTCTACTCCCGCCAAAGCCATTTCTGAGAAAACCAAGGCTAAAGTTGTTCCTAGAACATTTCTTTTTGCACAGGGAACCTCTACTAGGCCAGCAACAGGATCACAAACTAGACCTAGGACATTTTTTAAAACCATGGCTCCTGCATGGGCAGAAGCCTCTGGAGACCCTCCCATTAACTCTACTCCAGCAGCTGCGGCCATAGCAGCAGCTGCCCCACATTCTGCTTGACAACCACCCTCCGCTCCAGAGATTGAAGCTATTTTGGCAATAATTATACCTAATCCAGAAGCTGTAAATAGGGCATTGGCTATTTCTTCATCTGTTTTATTATATCTTTCTTGGCAAGCCATCATAACAGCCGGTAGTATACCTGCAGCACCTGCAGTAGGGGCAGCTACTATTTTACCCATAGAGGCATTTACTTCCGCAACAGCTAAAGCTCTTGCTGCCGATTTAAGATAAATATCATTACTTCCTTTTTGTTCCATATAGGAATTGATTTTCTTCCCATCTCCCCCTATAAGTCCTCCCATAGAGCTTTGAGGATTTTTTAGACCTTTATTTACTGCTTTTTTCATAACATCCCATTGATTTTCCATTAAGTTAGATATCTCTTCTAGGGTCATTTCCTGTCTTTCTACTTCCCAGTCCTTGATAATCTCACTTATTTTGCAGTTTTTTCTTTTTGCTTCTTCAACTATTTCCTTAAAATAATTATAATTCATCATTATTCCCCTTATTTCTTTAATATATGTTTTATTATATCGTTTTAATGGTTATAAATACACTAAGAATTAAAAAGGAGGTAATTGCTATTCTGAAAAATATACTAATTTCTGGAGCTGCCGGTCAAGGTATTGATACAGCTGCTGGAATCTTCGAGGAAGCTCTTTTCAAAGCAGGCTTTCACGTCTTTAGTAATAAAGACTATATGTCAAGAGTTAGAGGTGGAAACAACTTCATTCAAATTAGGTTCTCCTCAGATGAAGTTTATAGTCATAGTGATGTTTTTGACTATATTATCCCTCTAGATAAAGAGGCTTTTAAGATAAATAAAGATTTATTACCCAGGGTTCCTTTCATTATGGATAGTTCTTTAAAAGATGAGGACCATGAAAATATTCTCGGGGAAGACTTTAAGCAATTTGCTAATGATGCTGGAAATTCAAAGGCTATAACCACGGTAATAATTGGATATCTTTGGAAACTCTATGGCCTTGACCCAGATGTCCTTGAAGAGACAATCCGTAATACATTTTCAGAGAAATTAGCTGAAATTAATATTGCAGCCTACAAACTAGGTTATGCCACTGCAAGAGTGGAGGAACAATTACTATCAAAGGGTACATCAAAGGACTATATCTTTATAAATGGAAATCAGTCCATAGCACTGGGAGCTTTAATGGCAGGCTGTAAATTTTACTCAGCCTATCCTATGACTCCATCTACTTCGGTAATGAACGAACTTGCTCTCTACTCAGAGAAATATCCTATTATTGTTGAACAGGCAGAGGATGAAATAGCAGCAATTAATATGGCTATAGGTTCTTCTTTTGCTGGAGTAAGATCAATGACAGGAAGTTCTGGTGGAGGATTCTCTTTAATGGTGGAAGGTTTAGGTCTTGCTGGCATTAGTGAGACTCCCTTGGTAATTGTAGATTCTCAAAGACCCGGACCAGCCACAGGTTTTGCAACTAGGACGGCTCAGGGAGATTTAAGTTTTGTTCTCACCGCATCCCAAGGGGAGTTTCCTAGAGTTATTCTTGCTCCTAAGGATCAAGAAGATTGTTTTGATCTAAGCTTTGCAGCTTTTGATATTGCTGATAAATACCAAGTACCAGTTTTTATACTTACAGATCAATATTTATCAGATGCACGAAAAACCATAGGAGCTTTTAGATCCGATGATTATTCTAATCAGAATTATTTTGCTGAACTAGGAGACATACCTGATTATAGCTATCAAAGATACAAGCTTACAGGCAATGGAATTAGTCCTAGGATCTATCCAGGACAATATGCTAAGCAGGTTGTTCTACAAGACAGCTATGAACATGACGAGAAAGGCCATGATACAGAAAGTGCCCTCCTAGGAAAAAGTATGATGGAAAAAAGAATGGGTAAACTAGAAACTTTTACACAAGACATACTAGAGCCTGAAATGATTGGTATACCTAATTCGGAAATTCTAATTCTTTCCTGGGGATCAACTTACGGTCCTATAAAAGAAGCAATTAAGAGAATAAATGATGAAGATACTAATATTTTCGCTTTACATTTTAATTATATTTGGCCATTACCCCAAGAGAATCTTAATAAGTTCGCAAGGAGAGCAACAAAAATTATTGCAATCGAGGGAAATTATACAGCCCAACTAGCTAAGTTAATTAAACAAGAGACTGGTATTTCCATTACCCACAAGATTACTGGATATGATGGCAGGCAGATGTCTCCTGAGGAACTTTACCGAAGAATTAAGGAGGTACTGTAATGAGCTCAATATTTAAAAATGATTTTGAAATCGCTTGGTGTCCAGGTTGTGGTAACTTTGGTATTCATAAAGCTTTAATAATTGCCCTTGAAGAATCAGGAAAAAATCCTTCTCAAGTGACTATTGTTTCTGGAATTGGCCAGGCTGGTAAAACTCCTCATTATATTAATACCAATGGTTTTAACGGCTTACATGGAAGAGCTCTTCCCTTAGCTTCCGGAGTTAAAATTTCTAACCCAGAACAACTTGTTATAATCCATGGTGGTGATGGTGACGGTTATGGAGAAGGTGGAAATCACTTTATCCATTCTATAAGAAGAAATCTTAATCTAAATTACTTTGTTCATAATAACCAAATTTATGGATTAACAAAGGGACAAGCCTCACCAACTAGTGCTATTGGAACCAAATCAGGAATACAGCCTAGTGGTACTATTATGGAACCAATTAACCCACTAAAACTTGCTATGAGTATGGATTGTGGTTTTATTGCCCGAGGTTTTTCCGGGGACCCAGAGCACCTAGCTAAATTAATGTTAGAAGCTTTTTCTTATAATGGATTTGCCTATATTGATATTCTCCAACCCTGTGTGGTTTTTAATAAGGTAAATACTTATAAGTGGTATAAAGATAAGGCCTATAAACTAGATGAAGACTACGATTATTCCGATTCCAATAAGGCTTGGGAGAAAATAAATGAGTGGGATGAGAAAATACCTTTAGGAATTATCTTTAAGAAAGAAAAACCTGAATATTTTGAAAAGGCATCTTTAGTAAATCCTCCTACTATAAATAAATCTGATCCTAAAATTTATTGGGATGAATTGATTAATTTATATAAATAAAATTATTAAAGGATCATTTTCCTTGGAGAAAATGATCCTTTTTTTTACATATTCGTATTGTCCATAACATCATCCGCCCAATTAGTAGCATCCAAATAACCCTTGTTTACAGCAAAAAGATCTAGGTTACATTCATTGGCCATCTGGTCTCCTTCAGACCAACTACCCCTTTCATAAAGCTGAATGAGTTTTAGGATTTTAGTAAATATGGAATTACTCTCCTTATTATAAGCACTAATTATATCTTTTTCTAAAGGTAAGTATTTAATAACCTCTTCTAATGGTTTATCTAAAATAGCATCTAGTGTAGAAAAAAGACCCATTAGAAATATTTCTGATTTTCTATCCTTTAAGTTTAAATTTTCTGCCAAAATCTCAGCAAATTTCCCTCGAATTAGAGAAACTCTCATGATTTCATCTGGTTTATCTTTACTAGACTCCCTTAGCATTAAAAAAGTAATCCATTTTTTTATTTCATCTAAGCCTAGCATAACTAAGGCTTGTTTAGTGGATTTTATTTTGCTTCCTCTTCCATAAAAAGGTGAATTTATTAATCTAAGAAGCTTATAACTCAAGGCCACATCATGGCTTACAATCTCCGACATTTTATCAAAATCATGAGTTTCATTTACTTCCTTTATCATTTGCATGTGACTTATCTTATAGGATTCAATATCTTTTCCTAATATTATATGAGGTCTTTGAAAAAAATATCCTTGAAAAAGCTCAAAACCTAATTCTAAAGCTAATTTATATTCCTCATGGGTTTCTACCTTTTCTGCGAGGAATGTTTTATTTTTATTAGCTAAATTTTTCAAAATTATTTTTTTTGCATTACAGAAACTAGTTTCCTGGAAATCTACTTTTATTATATCTACATAAGGGAGTATTCTATTAAATATAGTTAAATTCTCAAAGACAAAGTCATCTAAAGCAAGAATATATCCACTTTCTTTTAAGATTTTACAAGCAGCAACCACCGAATCATCTACTTGGACAGTCTCTAGAACTTCAACAATTAATTTTTCTTTATCAATAAAGTGAGGTATCTCATCTTTTAATAATTTATCTGTAAAGTTTATAAAGGCCTTTTTCCCTGCCACAAAGGAATCTATGTCATTATTATAAAAGGAGTTTAAGATTACCTCTGTACTAGCTCTATCTCCATCAAAAGAGCTATCTCCCCTTATCATTAAGCCTCGATAAAGAAGTTCATAGCCATAAACACACATTTTTTTGTCAAATATTGGCTGCCTAGCCATCAAGTAGTTTATTGAGGGCACCACCTTTTACAGTTTTTCTTAGTTCTTTAGTCTTATACTACTATATTATGACAAAAAAAAGAATAGCCGGATTTATAATCCGGCCACTCCAAAATTATGAAATTTTAAAACCTTCCCCATCACTATCAACTAGGACCTTCTGACCATCTTTAATTTCTCCCTTAATTATCTTTCTAGCCAACATGGTTTCAATACTATGCTGAATAAACCTTTTTAAAGGCCTTGCTCCATATATTGGGTCATAACCCTCTGATGTCGCTCTTGCTATTGCTTTATCAGTAAATTCTATCCTTATGTCTCTCTCACTTAAACGATCATTTAAATCTTTTATGGTCAATGTTACTATTTTTGATATTACTTCCTGAGTTAATGGTTTGAAAATAACTACATCATCAATTCTATTTAAAAATTCTGGCCTAAAATGCATTCTTAATTGGTGCATTACCTGATCTTCTGTTCCTTCTTTAAAGGTTCTATCTTCCTGTATACCTTCAAGAAGAAATTGAGAACCAAGATTTGATGTCATTATTATAACCGTATTTTTAAAATCCACGGTTCTTCCTTGAGAATCTGTTATTCTACCATCATCAAGAACCTGTAATAAAACGTTAAAAACATCATTATGAGCTTTTTCAATCTCATCAAGAAGAATTACAGAATAAGGTTTTCTCCTTACTGCTTCTGTTAATTGGCCCCCTTCTTCATAGCCCACATATCCAGGAGGAGCTCCTATCATTCTAGAAACTGAGTGTTTTTCCATATACTCACTCATGTCAATTCTTACTATATTTTCTTCTGAGTCAAAAAGAGCCTCAGCTAAAGTTTTAGCTAATTCTGTTTTACCTACCCCCGTTGGTCCAAGGAAAAGGAAGGATCCTATGGGTCTTCTTGGATCTTTTATTCCAGCCCTAGCTCTTATAATAGAATCCGATACCAAAGTCACCGCTTCATCCTGACCAATTACTCTCTCTTTTAAAATATCCTCTATTTTTAATAATTTTTCCCTATCACTTTCTGCAAGTTTAGCCAAGGGAATTCCAGTCCAGCGGGAAATAATCTCTAAAATTTCTTCCTCACTAACTTCTTCTCTTAATAGGGAATCTTCTGATTTAGAAGATTTTATTTTTTCCTCTTCTTCCTTTAATTTTTTCTCCAGATCAGGAAGTTTCCCATATTTTAATTCTGCTGCCTTGTTTAAATCATAATTTCTTTCCGCTTTTTGAATTTGATAATTTAAATCATCTAATTCTTCTTTTAACTTTTGCAAATTATTAATAGCATTCTTCTCATTTTCCCACTGCATTTTCATAGCTTTATTTTTATCTTTTAAATCTGCTAATTCTATTTTTATTTTTTCAAGTCTTTCTTTACTCTTAGGATCTTTCTCTTTTCTTAAGGCCGCTTCCTCGATCTCCAGCTGCATTATTTTTCTATAAACGTCATCTAATTCCGCTGGCATAGAATCTATCTCTGTCCTAATCATAGCACAAGCTTCATCTACTAAATCAATAGCTTTATCCGGTAGAAAACGATCTGTAATATATCGATGGGAAAAGACAGCTGCACTAACTAAAGCAGAGTCTTGTATCTTTACTCCATGGAATAATTCGTATCTTTCCTTAAGACCTCTTAAAATAGAAATTGTATCTTCTACAGTAGGCTCATCCACCATTACTGGTTGGAATCTTCTTTCTAAAGCTGCATCTTTTTCAATATATTGACGATATTCATCTAAAGTAGTTGCTCCTATAGTGTAAAGTTCTCCCCGGGCAAGCATAGGCTTTAACATGTTACCTGCATCCATGGACCCTTCAGTTTTTCCAGCACCTACAATATTATGAATCTCATCAATAAAGAGAATTATTCTCCCTTGAGCATCTTTTACTTCCTTAAGAACTGCCTTTAATCTTTCTTCAAACTCTCCCCTAAATTTTGCCCCTGCAATAAGAGCACCCATATCCAAAGAGTAGATCTCTTTATTTTTTAAACCTTCAGGAACATCCCCTTTAACAATTCTATGGGCTAATCCTTCTACAACAGCTGTTTTACCAACTCCTGGCTCACCGATTAAAACTGGATTGTTTTTCGTCTTTCTAGATAGAATTCTAATAACATGTCTAATTTCATTATCTCGTCCAATTACTGGGTCTAATTTGTTATCTTTAACTGCTTGTACTAGGTTATAAGCATACTTTTCAAGAGCTTCATATGTGGCTTCAGGATTATCACTAGTAACCCTCTGATTGCCCCTAATACCTACTAGGCTTTCAAGAACTTTATCCTTATTTAAATTAAAAGTGTCAAAGAGCCCTTTTAAATTAGTATTTTTACTCTCAGATAATATTCCTAAAAATAAATGTTCCACTGAAATATAATCATCTTTTAGTTTTTTCTTTTCTTCTTCTGCCTTTGCAAGGACACTTTGCAAGTTTCCAGAAATATAAATCTTTCCCTCTTCTGTCCCTGATAATTTTACAGAGGGCTTTTTGTTTAGTTCTGTTTCTACAGCGCTTAGAAAGTTTTCTGAATTAATATTAATTTTCTGTAGGATCCTAGGAACTAAACCCGATTCCTGAGTTAATAAGGCAACCAACAAATGATCTAAGTCAATTTCTTGATGACCCTTCAATAATGCAATATTTTGAGCCTCTTGAATAGCTTCCTGAGATTTTTGAGTATAATTATTTAAATTCATACTTCCACCGCCTTAGTTAAATATTTTTCTTGCTTCTTTTATATATGCTTCTTGTTCTGAGTTTAAATCTTTTGGTATTTTAACTTTTATTTCAAAATATAGGTCTCCTGCCTTTGTTTTTCCTGGCATACCCATTTCCCTAATTCTTAATTTTTGATTGCTTTGAGTACCAGAGGGTATGGTGACTTCAATATTCTTACCTAAAACATCTACATTTTTCTTCGTACCAAGAATTGCATCATAAAAAGGTATTTCCACTGTCCTTATAATGTCTTGGCCTTCTAATCTATAAATACTATCATTAGCAACTACTAATTCAATAATTAAATCCCCTGGAGGTCCTCCATTTATTCCTGGCTCCCCCATGTTTTTCATCCTTAATTTAGTACCACTGGTAGCCCCTTGGGGAATATTTACTTGATATCTTTTTACCTTATTAGCACTTCGGCCATTTCCTAAGGGTTCAAGAACATTAAGAGCTATAGTTTTCTGCCCACCGCTAAAAGCTTCCCTTATACTTAAAGTTATCTTTGCAGTACGGTCAGCACCCTTGGCCCTAAAAATCTCTTGTCCTTGATAAGAGCTTCTACCACGGCTAGCTCCATCAGAGAAGCCTGCAAAACCTGCTCCAAAAATAGATTCAAAGAAATCACTGAATCCTGAAGATCCCATATCTCCTGTAGAATAGCTGTAAGTTCTAGATCTAGGTGAGCCTTGGAAGCCACCAAAATCTCCTGGATTAAAGTCTTGGCCGCTTTGCCAATTATCTCCAAATTGATCATACATTTTTCTTTTTTCAGGATCTTTTAAGACCTCGTAAGCTTCATTAACTTTCTTGAAATTCTCTTCCGCATCCTTAGATTTATTTACATCTGGATGATATTTCTTAGCCATCTTTTTATAAGCATTTTTTATCTTTTCTTGAGTGGCATTTCTCTCTATTCCTAATATTTTATAGTAATCTTGATATTTTACTGGCAAGGGCAAAACCTCCAATTTATAAGTTTTCTATATTTAATATTATAGCACAAGGTCAGGAAAGGTCAATAGGTCAGATAAGGTCAAAAAAATATTCCTAACCTTTTTTTAAAAAATAAGTATACTAAGATTAACTACTAAAAAAGCGAGGTTCTTTAGATGAAAAACTTTAGTGTTTTTGACATAATTGGCCCTATAATGGTTGGACCATCCAGCTCTCACACTGCTGGAGCTGTAAGATTGGGTAAGATTGCTAGGGCAATTGCTGATAATCAAACTCCTGCCTCAGCAGATATATACCTTCATGGTTCTTTCGGGGAAACTTACAAGGGCCATGGTACGGATTTAGCATTAATATCCGGCCTCGTAGGGTTTGAAACCGACTCTATCCACATAAAAGAAGCTTTTAGCTATGCTGAAAAAGAAGGATTAAAGTTCAATTTTATCCCTACTGATCTAGGCCCTACTCACCATCCTAATACGGTTAAGCTTTCTCTTACAAAAAAGAATGGACAAAAGGTCGAAATAATCGGTAAATCTGTAGGAGGAGGTAATATAGCCATTACTGAACTTGATGGCTATGAAATATCTTTAAAAGGAGACCTACCTACCTTATTTACCAAACATAAAGATATACCTGGAATAATACATCTTGTTTCTGGAGTTTTAAGTGCTCATAGTATTAACATTGCCTTTATGAAAGTATTTAGAAAAGAGAAAAGTTCTGAAGCCATAATGGTTCTTGAAACTGATGATGTTATTTCCCAAGAAATTATTAAAGAGATTCAAAACATTCCAAATATTGTAAATACTAATTACTTAAATCCTGTTTAAACTTTATTACCCTCTTTTAACTAAAATTATTATTTTCTAGATAAGTAAGATATTCTGCAAAATCTAATTTCTTCTCATTCTTGGAGGATGAAAAAAATTTTACTATACCTTTTTTATTCTCCAAGTCCTCTTTTCTTAACTTACTCATCAAGTTCCTTACTGTTCCTAGGTTCCCATCGATTATTTCTATATCCTCCGGGATCAATTTCCTAATGATTTTTTTAAAGTAAATAAAATGAGTACATCCTAAAACTAAAGTCCCAAATTCTTCCAACTTAAATTGAGCTAAAGATTCTTCTATATATTTTATTACTTCCTGACCAGAAAAATTCTTTTCTTCTGCATAAGTAACTAAATCTGGCATAGGAAGACCATATACTCTAAAGTCACCTTGGTTTAAGTGAACAAGCTTTTTGAACTTATCCTCTTTAAGAGTTAAGGCTGTAGCCATTACCAAAATCTTCTTATTCTTATCTTTTTCAATGGCTAGCTTTACTGCTGGCTCCATCCCAATCACAGGAATATTATATTTTTCTCTTAACTTTTCAATTCCAATACTAGTTGCAGTATTACATGCAACAACTAAGGTATCAATATCCTTAGCATAGAGAAAGTCTGCTGCTTTAAGAAGCAAGGCTTCTACTTCTTCCCTACTTTTAATTCCATAGGGAACATTCTTTGTATCTGCATAATATATATAATCAGCTTCAGGAAATTCTTTTAAGGCTTGGTGTAGGACAGTAAGACCTCCAATACCTGAATCAAAAATTCCAATTCTCATTTGTCATCCTCCTCGAAAATTCTCCCCTAACTTTACTCTTATCCATTATTTCTTTCAACTTGCAAAAAATATATTGATCTTTTAATCTAGCTGTTATACTATTTGTATAACAGCTAGAACCAACCAAGGAGGTCCCAATGTTTATTAAAATTAATTTTCAATCGGAAATACCTATCTATCTTCAATTATATCAAGAAATAATTAAGGGTATAGCTATGAAAAAATTGTTAGCAGGTGAGCCTCTCCCCTCTGTCCGAGTGCTCTCGGAAGACTTAGGTATAAATATGCATACAGTAAATAAAGCTTATACACTACTTAAGCAAGAAGGCTTTATCCAAATTCACAGACAAAAGGGTATAGAAATAAACCCTGATGGTATGCCCCCAGCTGATGATGCTTATATGATTCTATTACATGAAAAGCTGGAACCATTAATTGCTGAATCCATTGCTAAAGGTTTAACAAAGGACGATTTTATTAAGAAGTGTGCTAATTTATTTGATTACTATCAAGAGGAGAGTGATAAAAAATGAATTCTAAAATAATGTACTTAATATTATTTATATCTTTTTTACTCCCTGGGATCCTCTCTGCTTTCACACCTTACTTAACTAGAAAAACTGAAAGTTTCGGGGTTGCAATTACCGAGGAAATTTATCACTCAGATAGAATGAAAAAGATCAGAAAACAATATTCTATAAAAGCATTAGTAGTTTTAATTTTAATTTCTTTAATAACTAGCTATTATTTTTCGAAATTTCCAGAACCTATAAATATCTATGTTTATAGTGTAGGACTTTTTGTAATGCTGATTGCCTTATTTTTTGTTTATTTAAAATTTCATTTTTTAGTTAAAGGATTAAAGAAAAAAGAAGGTTGGATAGAGAGTAAAAAGCAAGTTTCACTTACTGACCTTTCCTTTCGCCAAAGAAAAATAAAACATTCTAATCTCTGGTTTATTATTCCTTTAATCATTACTATTGGAACTATGATTATTACTTATTTAAATTATGATCTTATTCCCGATAGGATACCAATGCAATATGATTTTCAGGGAAACCCCAATAAGTTTAAAGATAAGTCTTTGATAACAGTATTTTTCCCTACCTTTTTTCAAATTATGATGATAGGATTGTTTATATTCATCAATAATATTATTAGTAAGTCTAAACAACAGCTAAATCCCTCAGATCCAGAAGGTTCGGCCTTACAAAATGAAATTTTTAGAAGAAAATGGTCTGCCTTTACTATTATTTCAGGAATTTTAATGGTACTTATTTTCACCCTTATGCAAATAAGTTTCTTTGTTATAATCGATCCTAGCCTCATTTTTTCTGCAACTATGTTAATAACACTTATGATAGTCATCTTTTCCCTCTATCTAGCAATCACTTTAGGTCAGGGAGGAAGTAGAATAAAAACACAAGCAAGTAGGAATAATAATGAAATTGATAGGGACCAGGATGAATACTGGAAATTAGGACAATTTTATTTTAACCCTCAAGATCCGGCTGTATTCATCGAGAAAAGGTTTGGAATAGGTTGGACTATTAACTTTGGCAGTAAAAAAGGATGGCTCTATATAGCAATTCTCTTTGCTTTTATAATTTTTAGTATCTTTATAGATTTTTAGTTTTAATTATAGGAGGTAAAAATGTCTACATTTTTGATAATTAAAGGAAATATCTTATATACGGAAGAATCTTCTGAATTTAAAATCTATGAAAATAGTTATATTATTTCAGAAAAGGGGAAAATAATTGCTATTATAAAGGAATTACCCCAGGAGTATAAACACCTACCTGTTACTGATTACGAGGATTCCTTAATAATCCCAGGCTTTTATGACCTTCATCTTCACGGAGGACAATACTTGCAAAGAGGTACAGGTATGAATAAGCCCCTACTAGAATGGCTCACTGACTATACCTATGATTTAGAAAAAGATTTTAAGGACCCAGATTTTGCTGAGGAAGTTTATGGAATGTTTGCTGATGACTTAATTCGTAACGGAACATTAGGATCAGCAGTTTTTGCCACCTCCTCTACCCAAGGAACAGAAGTACTTTTTGAGGTTTTTAAAAGGAAGAAATTAAGAGGCTATATTGGCAAAGTAGAGATGACCAGAAATGCTCCAGCTTTTATTAAGGAAACTGACGAAGAATATCTTTTGGGAATGGAATATCTTATTGATAAATATAAGGATGAAGATAAAGTAAGACCCATCCTCACCCCTCGTTTTGCCGTAACAAGCACAGAGGAGTCTTTAAAGAACATGGGAGACCTTGCAACTAAGTATAGTCTTCCAGTTCAGTCTCATATAGGAGAAAATTCCCAAGAAATACAGGCGGTAAAGGAAATGTACCCTTGGGCTAAAGACTATGCTTCTGTTTATGATAAATTTGGTTTATACGGAAGTACTCCTACCATTATGGCCCATGGGATTTACTTGGAAGAAAATGAAATTAATCTTTCAAAAAATCCTAATCTTTGGATTGCCCATTGTCCTGATTCAAACATTAACATTATTAGTGGCATTTGCCCTGTGAAAAAATATTTGGAAAAAGGAATAAAAGTTGCCTTAGGAACAGACATTGCAGGTGGTCATAATATCCAGATGAAGGAAACATTAGTAAAAGCTATTCAACTATCAAAGATACTTACTTTGTATGATCCTACTGTTAGCCCCCTTACTCTTTCAGAAGCATTTTATATGGCAACAGCTTGTGGTGGAGAGTTTTTTGGTAAAGTAGGTAAAATCAAAGCAGGATATAGTCTAGATATTTTAGTTATTGATGACCACAGGCTTTATAAAGAAAGGTACTCCCTTACAGACCGCCTGGAGAAATTTCTTTATTCAGGAGATGATCGTTGGATTAAAGCTCGCTATATTGAAGGAGAACTGCTCTAGTAAAGGATGCCTCCCTCCCCTCAGCTTTTATGGGGGGAGCAAATAAGAAATATTCCCCTTCTTCCACACTCGCTAAGTCAAGATTCTCAATAATCCCAATATTTCTTTCCAGTAAAAACCTATGAAGATGGAAATCTCCAATTGTATCTAACTCAGTGCCCACGGTTATAAAACCCGCCTTTATTATTTCCTTTGCTAACTCTAAATCTAATTCCTGATTTCCCTTGATTAATAAGATTTTAATATCTTTAGCTTCATCAATATTTTGCAAATTTTCAATCCTTTTTACCTGTGCTTTACCGATGAACATTTCTAGGGGAAGTTGATCTATAGTTTTACCAGTTTCAAAAAAATGACTTGGGGCATCTATATGGGTACCTGTATGAAGAGAAACTTTTAGTAGAGAAAGATTAAAATCATCCCCTTTATTTATCTCTGCAATCTTTGAAACTTCCGGCTCCGGGTCCCCTGGGTAAACTGGTGTAGTAAAAATACCCTTTGATATATCTATGATTTTCATAAAACAATCCCACCTTTATCAATTTACATAATGACTCTTTCTGTATATCATTATACATAAATTAAAATAATCAAGAAGGAGAACTTTCATGAGGATTAATAAAAACTATAAATCTCTGTTAGCGGGAACTTTTACTCTTTTAATTATTATGGGATTAAGTCGTTTTGCTTTTACTCCCATTTTCCCCATCATGCAGCAAGAAATTGGTTTTTCGGATCAATTTGCTGGATTTTTAGCTTCAATAAATTATGTAGGTTATTTATTAGGGACGGTTTTTGCTGGTTATTGGAATTGGAAGGGTGATCGTACTTTCCCTTTAAAAGTTTTTCTCCTTATCAATGCTTTATCAATAGTTCTAATGGGTGTCAGCGACAATTATACCCTATGGTATATTTTAAGATTTACAGCAGGACTTACTGCAGGTATAGTCTTTGTCTTAATTTCTTCTATTACCATGGATTTTCTTACTGATAAAAACCTTACCCATCTTACTGGTTTCTTTTATGCTGGTGTGGGAACTGGGATTTTTTTAGGAGGAATATCTGTACCTTACCTTGCTTTATATCTTGGTTGGCAAGGTACTTGGTTTGGAGTGGGGGCTTTTGCTTTTTTCTTAACCTACATCGTGTCCCGTTGGGTAAAGGATGAAAAGCATCCCAAGGATAATAAAATTCAAGAAACTAAGAAGGAAAACCATCCTCGTATTTCTCTTCCTTGGTTTATAATAGCTTATACGGCTGAAGGAATTGGTTATATAATTAGTGGTACTTTTTTAGTTGCAATTATTGGCAATATACCTGGCTTTAGTTCCTATTCAGCTTCCATGAGTTGGGCCTTTGTAGGTCTTGCCGCTGCCCCATCTTGTATCCTTTGGATTAGGCTTGCAGATCAATTTGGGAAAATTCCTATGTTAAGACTTGCTTATTTAATACAGATTGCTGGAATTTCACTACCCCTTCTCTTCCCAAATAATATTGGAGCTTTCTTAGGAGCCTTACTATTTGGAGGTACCTTTATGGGTATAACTACCTTAAGTATTGCTACAGCAAAAATCTTGTATCCTAATAATAGTGCCAGAATAATTGGACAACTAACTTTCTTTTATGCTGCAGGACAAATTTTAGGACCAATAGTAGCAGGATATCTTACTGAAAGCACAGGAAACTATAACTCATCAATAATTTTTGCATCAATTGTATTAGCTATAGGCTTTATGGCCTTAACTATAGGGGAAAGGAGGAATGCATAATGCCATATGTAAATATTAAGATAACAAAGGAAGGCGCAACAGCAGAGCAAAAAGCTGCCCTAATTAAAGGAGCTACTCAATTATTAGTAGATGTTCTACAAAAAAATCCAGCTACCACTGTTGTTGTTATAGATGAAGTAGAAACGGACAACTGGGGAATTGGCGGGGAAACAGTAACCAACAGAAGAAAAGAAGGAAAATAGAAACAAAAAGAGCTACTGATTGAATATCAGTAGCTCTTTTTGTTTCTATTTCCGAATTGTCCTTAGCTTCATTTATAGTTATTGTATTTATTAATCATGAGATTTATTACCCATGTTTACTGCTAATAGACTTCTTTTCTATGGGCTATGCTAATTGCTACAATTACCAATTCTTCATCCATAATCTCTGTTATCATTCGATAATTACCGATACGATATCTCCAGTATCCTTTGAGATTTGCTTTAAGTGGTTTGCCATAAGCTCTTGGGTTCTCTGTATCAATCAGACGATTATTTATCCACACAGAAATTATCTTTTGAGCTGATTGGTCTAGCTTTTTAAATTGAGAATCGAATTTTTTGGTAGTTTTTACTCTAAATTTCATTCTTGGCCTGTTTCTTTCCAAAGTTCTTCAATAGGCCGAACACTTAATGTCCCAGCTTCTTTTTGTTTTTCATAATCCACTATCATTTGTAGATCATATTCATCTTCCAAAGCTTCAAAAACAAGCTTCTTAATCATTGAAGATACTCCTATTCCATAAACCTTAGAAGCCTTTTCAAGTGTTTCTTTTTCTTCATCGTTTAACCTCAAACTTATTATACTCATAGCAATACCTCCTTTTGTAGTACATAGTATTACAAAAGCTTTTTGATGTCAATTAACTAGACTCCTAGTATGCTTTTTTGTTTATTTTTAAACTACAATTTTTGTTATATCTCCAATATCTTCTGGAAGAAGACTTATGGAATTTACTAGTGCTAGTCTATTGTTTTTAACTTTCTCATCTTCCACCATAACCATGACGTTATCAAAAAAATCATTTATTTCTTTTTCTAAGGATGCTACCTCTACTAATACTTCATAGTATCTATCTTCTTTAAGAAGATTCATAACATTCACTTGAACTTCCACATAAGCCTTGTAAAGGTTTCTTTCATATTCACTCTCAAATAAATCTTCTTGAATTTCTGAGGCCTCATATTCTTTTGTAATATTATTAGCTCTTATAAAGCCTGCAAGAAGAGCTCCAAACTCTTCTGAGGTCTTAATTTTTGCCAGGGAATCAGCTTTCTTAATTACCTTTGCTAAGGCTGAATAATCTTTAGCTAGTACGGCATCAATTACGTCATAGGAATAACCTTCCTCTATTAAAATATTCTTCAATCTTAAGCCGAAGAAGGAATATATTTTTTTCTTTATATCTTCATTAATTTCTATTTTATCTTTAAAACTACTTACTGCAATATCAATCAATTCTTTTAAAGATATTTTTAACTCTCCATCAATAATGATCTTACATATCCCTTGAGCTTGCCTTCTTAAGGCATAAGGATCTTGAGATCCAGTAGGCTCTACTCCAATAGCAAAGGATCCAGTAATACTATCAATTTTATCAGCTATACTAAGAATTTTACCTTCCATAGTTTCAGGAAGCATATCCTCTGCATTTCTTGGTAAATAATGTTCAAAGATAGCTTGAGCTACAATATCCTTTTCTCCTGATAGAAGAGCATATTTCTGTCCCATAATTCCTTGAAGTTCAGGAAACTCATTAACCATATTTGTTACTAAATCTGCCTTAACAAGAATAGCTCCTCTTTCTGCATTTTCTTTTATTTCTTTTTCTACAGCAAGAAGATCAGCTATTTTCCTCGTATTAGCAATTATTCTTTCTACCTTCTCATAAGTAGTTCCTAGCTCTTCCTGGTATACTACTGATTTTAATTTATCATTGTAGCTTTCAAGAGGATTCTTTTTATCTTCCTCATAAAAGAATTCCGCATCTTTTAATCTAGCTGTAAGAACCTTTTCATTTCCTTCTTTAACTGTTTCAAGATGCTGATCATTTCCATTTCTAACTGTTACAAAATGATTAACAAGATTGCCTTCTTGGTCAAATACAGGGAAATATCTTTGATGTTCTTTCATTGGTGTAATTACAGCCTCTGAAGGAATCTGTAAGAATTGTTCTTTGAAATCACCAACTAAAGCAGTAGGATATTCTACTAAGTGAACCACTTCTTTAAGAAGATCTTCATCTTCTCCAATAACAAAATCATGCTTACTCTCTAAAGCCTTCATTTGCTCTAGAATTAAAATTTTTCTCTTTTCTTGATCTACGATTACAAAGTTCTCTGCTAGTTTTTCAAAATATTCATTAATAGTAGCAACTTCAATTTCTGACTTGCCAAGAAAGCGGTGTCCCCTTGTTTTATTACTACTTTTAATACTTTCAATTTCAAAATCTAGTATTTTCTCTCCATAGATACCTATAAACCAACGAATTGGTCTAACAAATTTAAAGTCAGAACTTCCCCAACGCATAGGTTTAGCAAAATGAAAACTATGAATTAAGTTTTCAAACATCTCTGGAAACAAGCTTTCAACTTCTTGCCCTTTTAGTTGTTTCAAGGCATAGACATAATCTACTCCATCTATTTTTTTTATTATAAGATCTTTAGGATCTACTCCTTGACCTCTAGCAAATCCTGCTCCTGCCTTACTAGGTGTCCCAGCCTCATCAAAGGCAATTTTTGTTGCTGGACCTTTAACAAGCTCTTCAATGTCACTTTGTTTTTCTGCTAGGCCTTCCACTAGAAGAATCAATCTTCTAGGAGTTCCCATGGTCTTTATATTCTTAAAAGAAATTCTTTTATCCTGAAGATATTTTTCTGAATTGTCTTTTAGTTCTTGAATAGCAGAAGGCATAAATCCTGCAGGTATTTCTTCAGTTCCTATTTCAAATAATAAGTCTCTCATTATTCTGCCTCCTTCAACATAGGAAAACCTAAATCTTCTCTTTGTTTTACATAGGCCTTAGCACAAACTCTAGCCATATTTCTTACCCGACCAATAAATCCTGTTCTCTCTGTTACTGAAATTGCACCACGAGCTTCTAGTAAGTTAAAAGTATGAGAACACTTTAAAACATAATCATAAGCAGGAACCACTAATTTTTTTTCTAAAATTCGCATTGCTTCTTTTTCATAACTATCAAAAAGATTAAAAAGTAGATCTGTATCTGCTACTTCAAAATTATAATGGGAAAAATCTATCTCGTTCTGTTTATAAACATCACCGTAAGTGATGCCCTTAACCCATTCAATATCGTAAACACTATTAATTTTTTGGATAAACATAGCAATTCTTTCTATACCATAAGTTATTTCTCCTGCAACTGGCTTACAGTCAATGCCTCCACATTGTTGAAAATAGGTAAATTGAGTTATCTCCATGCCATCAAGCCAAACTTCCCAACCTAAACCCCATGCTCCAAGAGTAGGTGATTCCCAGTTATCTTCTACAAAACGAATATCATGCTTAAGGGGATCTATGCCTATAGCTTCTAAGCTTTTTAAATATAGCTCCTGGAAATTATCAGGAGTAGGTTTTAAAATAACTTGATACTGAAAATAGTGTTGCAATCTATTAGGATTTTCACCGTAACGACCATCAGCTGGTCTTCTTGAAGGTTCTACATAAGCTGTCTTCCAAGGCTCAGGTCCTAAAGCT
Source organism: uncultured Eubacteriales bacterium (assembly GCA_964642925.1). Lineage (GTDB taxonomy): Bacteria > Bacillota > Peptococcia > Peptococcales > SKKY01 > SKKY01. The sequence goes on from CAZXPJ010000001.1 coordinate 90,660, forward strand.
TTTAAGAATGTAGCAGGGTTCATAGTTCCAGCACCTTTTTCAATATCATAAGGTTGTAAAATAATACAGCCCTCATCACCCCAAAATTTATTTAAAGCCAAAATTATCTCTTGAAAATTCATTTTTTTCCTCCTTATTTTCTGATTAATAAAAAACAAAAAACCCCGTTCCTGCCAATACTTGACAGGGACGAGGTATACCCGCGGTTCCACCCTAATTGACAGCATAAATGCTGCCCACTTTAGTAATATATGGCTCAGGAGTGCCTTCCTCTTCTTCATTTCGGACTTTCACCTTCTCCGAATCGCTTCTTTTTAAAGAGAGTACTTAATTCCGTCACAGCCTCTTCCATATTCATTTAATAAAATAGATCTACAATAATTTAACAAAATTACTTTTTTATGTCAATAGACACCTGGGGATAAGAGAAAATTTTAAGTTCCCTACCCAAGCTGTGATTTATTCGATTTTGCAAGAATTTACCTATTGATTCCAAGATCTTCGGGGATACTTTTAGCCTTTCAATTTCCTCTGGATTCTCTCTGATAAAAAAGCACAGGATTTTTAAAGCTCCCTTATCCAGGAAGTCATCACTTTTAACTTTTACGCAATCATTACATAAAAGTTCTCCAGTTGGACTAAAATGAATGTGGTCATCAGAACCACAAATATTGCAAGTAGTCTCCTTGGCTAATACTCCCATATGGTTAAGAAGTTTAGCTTCAAAAACCCTTAGTATTTTTTCTGTGTCTTGATGAGCAATATAGGTAAAGCCTGAAAGGGCTAATTTAAACAAGTCTTCGTCAAATTCTTCTTCTTGAATAAGTTTGTCTAAAACCTCAGCCCATTCTGATGCTGCCAACATTTTATCGTAACTTTCTCTTATCTCTAAAAATGATTTAACACTATTTGTCTGAATCATCCTGTAAAAATTTTTCCCTTTGTATAATTCAAGTTGTACAAAGGAAAAGACCTGGGATCCTCCTCGAATTTTACTTTTACTCCTTCTGACACCCCGAGCAAATACCTTTATCTTGCCATACTCCCGGGTTAAAACAGTGAGAATCTGATCATAATCAGCATAGTTCATTGCTCTTATAATTATTCCTTGAGTTTTTATGTTTTTCAAAGTTAACTCGCCCTTTTTCTTTCCATTACTTTTCCAGTTAAAAAAACAGCTACAATTAATAATCCGATAGTAAACCAAATACCTGTAGATTCATTAGAGAATATAGCAGTGAGTTTATTAACAAAACCTCCAGCAAGAAAAGCTACAATAAAAGTAGTTATCCAAATTAAGGCTCCCTCTTTTTTTGATAGTTCTTTGAACATTACAAGTACTGTGGCAATACATGGAACAAAAAGAGTAATTGTAATTAGGGAAACTAGGGTCGACATAGGATCAAGATTTAATTCTGTTAATCCTGCAGCACCAAAATCTCTTCTTATAATTCCCATTACAAAGGCTGTTGCTGCTTCTTTAGGAAGATTTAATAAACCCGTGGTAATAGGTGCAAATATATCCTGAACTGCTGTTAGAAAATTTGTTACATCCATTATGCTAATTAATACTGCTCCAAAAATAAAAATAGGAAAGGCCTCTTTGATAAATGCCAAACTTTTGTTAAAGGTTTTTTTTAAGATATTTACAACCCCTGGCATTCTTAAAGGGGGAATATCAATTAATAAATCTGTTGATTCCCCAGGAATAATTCTATTTAATACTGTCCCTGCTATTGCTAAAAGAGAAAATATTGTAACTACATAAAGCAATATATATTGGGCTCCTAGGCCTGAGAGCATTCCAATTATTACTCCTAACTGAGCTGAACAGGGAACGGTTAATACTAGCAAAAAGATTGCTATTTTTCTCTCCCTGGCTGAACCTAGGATCCTAGTTACTATAGTGGCTAGGGTAACGCAGCCTAGTCCAAGAATAAATGGAATTACAGCTCTTCCATTAAGACCCATTTTAGCAAGTACCCGATCAGTTAAAACTGCCAGCCTTGGTAGGTATCCAGAATCTTCAAAGAAAGAAAGAAAAAGATAAAATCCTAAAACTAGGGGTAGTAATAAGCCAAAAACATAGGTCATAGCCATGGTTAATATCCCATATTCCCCTATCAGGAAAAACCCTGCCAAGGACTCAGGATCAATTATTTTGGAAATCAGATCTACCACAAAGGGTTGATAAAGCCCTTCCATTATCGTCTCTTCTGTAAAGCCAACAACATCCTGAGCTATAAAATCTCCAATAAACTTATACATAAGATATAAAACAGCAAATAGGATAGGAAAGCCTGTACTTTCCTTAAGCATCCAGCTACTTAGCTTATCCCTAAAAACTTCTTTATTTTCTGAATGGGTAATAATATGACTTATGATATCGTTTATTTTTCTTCTTCTACTTAAATAAATTTCATCCCTTTTATTTCCTATTTGGAGGGCATGTTTTTCTGCTATATATCTATCCCCTTCAAGGATTAAAAGAGCTTCACCCTTTCCCGCTACTTTTTTTTGCATTTCAATAATTTCTTTTTCTAATTCCAAGCTGGATATTTTTCCTTTGCGAGCTTGGCTATAATTTGTTTTTAATTTTTCTATCCCTTTACCCTTTACAGCCACAGCTTTAATAATTGGTACATCAAGAAGATCCCCTAAGAGATCTATGTCAATATAAATACCTTTGGCTGAGGCCTCATCTAACATATTTAAAACTACTATTGTAGGAACCCCTGTATCAATTATTTGCTGGGTAAGAAAAAGATCTCGCTCCAGATGTACAGCATCCACTATATTAATTACAATATCCGCCTCAAGAATTACATCTCGGGCAATTTTTTCTTCATCATTAAAGGAAGATATTCCATATACCCCTGGGGTATCAAGAATTAAATCTTCATTATATTTTCCATAGGAAATATCTATGGTTGTACCAGGGTAATTAGACACATCTACATAAAGACCTGTTAATGCATTGAAAAAAACAGATTTCCCTACATTTGGGTTACCAGCAAGAACTACCTTCCTTTCATGAGGAGGAAGATTAATTTTTATCTCACCAAAATGAGAGTGGATATTTTTCTTTTCTTTATCCAAATTAATTACCTTCCTTTTCTAACAACTATCTTTTCTGCTAACTTTCTACCAATAGCTATTTCCTGATTACCTTTTTTTATAACTACAGGACCCTTTTTATAGACTTGAGAAATAATAACAAATTCTCCTGAATCAATTCCAAATCGAATCCCTTGAGACTTAACATCCCCTTCAGGAAAAGAAATTATTTCTAGCACCTGACCTACTTCTGCATCTCCTAAATTCATGTTAACTCACCCTAACTATAAAATCTAAATAAATCCTCAGTATCTAGAATACTAAGGAAAGATTATCTCTTTAGCTGAACTTGCTCCCAGCCTATCTGCACCTGCTTCAATTAAAGCTGCAGCAAATTCTCTAGTTTTAATTCCTCCGGAGGCTTTGATCTTCTTTGAGTCTCCCACAATTTTTCTTATCAGAATAATATCTTCAAGGGTGGCTCCTCCACTGGAAAATCCTGTTGAAGTTTTTACAAAATCAGCATCCGTCTTCATTATAATCATACAGACTCTTTCTTTTTCCTCTTCAGTTAAAACAGCGGTTTCAATTATTACCTTCAATATCTTGCCTTTTTTACGGGTAAGATTAGCAATTTGATTAATGTCTTTGAAAACCAAGTCATCCTTCTTATCCTTCAAAGCCCCTATATTAATAACCATATCTAGTTCATCGGCCCCTAAAGCTAAAGCTCTTTCAGCTTCTGCTAACTTTACCTCAGGCAAAGTTGCTCCTAGTGGGAATCCAATCACTGTACAAAGAGAAGTTTCACTACCGGCTAAAATATCCTTACATTTTTCTAAATTAAAAGGATTTACACATACTGCCTTAAGATTCCATTTTACAGCCTCATGGCATAGAGTAGTAATTTGGAGCTCCGTAGCATCTGCTTTAAGTAAGGTATAATCTATATACTTTTCAAATTCCATTTTTTTTCCTCCTATATTACAAATAATAAGATTGAAGCAAGAGTTGAGTAAATTACTAAACCAAGAACATCAATAGATGTGGTTATAAAAGGCGCTGAAGCGACAGCAGGATCAATGCCAACTTTTTTAAAGAATATTGGTACTAAAGTACCCATGGTAGCTGCTGTAAGAATATTGGCCATCATAGATAAGCCAACTACAAAGCCTAATTTCATATTATACTGCCAAAAATAAGCAATAATGGCAACCATAGAGCCCATGATTAGGCCGATGAGAACTCCAATTCTAAGTTCTCGAAAAATTGTTTTCTTAACCGTTTCTTTATTTATAAATCCTGTAGCAATACCTCGCACTGTAACTGTAGAACATTGAGTTCCAACATTTCCTCCCATCCCAGCTAATAAGGGAATAAAAAAAGTAAGAACAACCATTTTATCTAGCTGTTCTGAAAAGGCTGAAAGAACATTCCCGGAAAGAAAACCTCCTAATAGAGTAACTAATAACCAAGGCAACCTGGAACTTAAAGTTGTAATTAACTTTGCGTTCATATCATCCTCTAAGCCGAAAACCCCGGCCATTTTATATAAATCTTCCTCTGCTTCCTCATGAATAACGTCAATAATATCGTCTACTGTAATGATCCCAAGTAAATGATTTTTATCATCAACAACAGGCACTGCTATAAAATCATATCGTGAAACTATTTTAGCTACTTCTTCTTGGTCATCATGCACATTAACAGAAATAACATTCTTTTTCATTATTTCAGAGACCATAAGATCTTGGTTGGCGATAATCAACTCTCTTAAAGATATAACTCCCATTAATTGATTTTTTAAATTCACAACATATAGATAATAAACCGTTTCTGCTTCTACAGCATTATCTCTTAGTGCTCTAATTGCTTTATCAACAGATATATTAAAAGGAACTGCAACAAATTCTGTGGTCATTATTCCACCAGCAGTATCATCCTTATAATTTAAAAGCTCTTGAACATCTTCAGCTGTAGAGCTTTCGAATAAATCTAAATATCTTTCCTTATCCGTATCTGGCAGTTCTCCTAAAAAGTCTGCCGCATCATCATAAGGCATGTATTCAAAGATTTCCGAAATTTTAAGATCTGGAAGTAAGGACAGTAACTGAGTAATTTCTTCTGATTCTAGTTCATTCAAAACTAAAGCAACTCTTTCAGAATCTAATTGCTCGATTAGTATTTTTTTATCCTTTAACCGATTAAGGCTTTTCAAAACATCAGCAATATCTACTTGGTGTGTTTTGTCGATTATCTCTGCGATTTGATTAAAATTTCTTAAAATTACTGCATTTTTAAGTTTCTTTTGCTCCTGTAATCTAGCTTGAACCATAGCTCCTCCTTTTCTGGAGCTATCCCCTTGGAAGAAAGCTCCTTTGTTGTTTTTTCCATCGGGGTATTACGTCCATTATCCTAGTCTCCTTTTTAATATTCTTTATTATTGTAACCAAAATTACTTAAAGTAGTATTTTTGTTACGCCAATCTTCTTTAACTTTAACCCAAAGATCTAAAAAAATTCTAGCTCCCAAGATGTTTTCTAATTCCCGTCGTGAATCTTGGCCAATAGCCTTCAATAATTGTCCTTGCTTGCCGATGACTATTTTTTTTTGGGAACCTCTTTCCACATAAATAGTTGCCAGTATATTTATTACTTCCCCTTTCTTTTTTTCCTCTATCTGTTCTATAACCACAGCAACGGAATGGGGAATTTCTTCTTTTGTTCTTTTTAGTATTTTTTCTCTAATAATTTCAGATATTATTACTTTCTCCGGTTGATCTGTAACTTCACCTGAAGGATAGAACATGGGGCCTTCTTCAAGATATGTTTTAGTTTTTTCAATTAGCTGATCTACATTATCCCTTTTTAAGGCTGAAACAGGAAATATCTCTGCAAATTCATACTGATTTTGCCAAAAATCAATTTTCCTTAATAAATCTTCTTTAGGAATTAAATCTATCTTATTTAAAACCAAAACTACTGGCTGCTCCACATGCTTTAATCTTTCTACAATATATCTTTCTCCACCCTTAAAATCCACCGTAGCATCTACAAGATAATAAATTAAATCTACATCCCTAATAGTTTTATCCGCTACTTCTACCATATATTCTCCAAGTTTATGTTTAGGTTTATGAATACCAGGAGTATCAAGATAAACTATTTGAACATCTTCCCTAGTATAAATACCTGTTATTCTATTTCTAGTTGTTTGAGGTTTGTCTGACATAATTGCTACTTTTTTTCCTAGTATCTCATTCATTAAAGTAGACTTACCTGCATTAGGTCTGCCTATTAGTGCTACAAATCCTGATTTCATTTATTCCCCTCTTTCAAATCGTATTCAAAGGCCATAGGAAGAAGTTCCTTTAAAGTTACTTTTTTAATCCCATTTTTCCATTTTATAGTAACTTCCAAATCATCTGCAAATTCCTTGAGTACCTGAAGGCAGGCACCACAAGGAGTAACTATTGTTTCCGCCTCTGTAATTAATGCTAACTTAGTAAAACACTTCTCTCCTTGCCCCACTGCGGAAAACATTGCATTTCTTTCGGCACAAACAGACAAGCCGTAGCTTACATTTTCAATATTTGTTCCTGTATAAACTTTACCATCACAACTTAAAAGGGCAGCTCCCACCTTGAAATTTGAATAGGGGGAATAAGATCTCCCCATTGCTTCTTCGGCTAAAGTCATTAATTCTTCATTAGTCATAAAATCACATCCTTTAAGGTATTAGGAATATTAATATCCCATTGATCACAGCAACTATACTTACAACAAGGACAGCTCCAGCGGCCATGTCCTTAATTCTTTTAGCTTCAATATTATAATCAAGAGTAATTAAGTCCACTGTTCTTTCAAAGGCTGAATTAATCACCTCTACTGAAATTACCAAGCCTATTTGCAAAAACAACAAAATCCACCTTACTGTGGATATTTTAAAAACAAATCCAGCTATGATAACTACCACCATAGCCATAAAATGTATTTTGAAGTTTTTTTCTTTACTAAAAGCAAAGCCCATTCCTGAAAAAGCATGTTTAAAGCTTTCAAGTAGATTCTTTGATTTATACATTTTCGCCCTACCTTGTCAGTAAGAATTTTTCTAAAATTAATTCTTCTCTAGAACGCATTTCTTTTTTCTCATCTTCTTCTAGGTGGTCGTATCCAAAAAGATGAAGCATACCATGAATAAATAAATACATTAACTCTCTTTTAAAACTATGGCCGAATTCTACCCTTTGCTCTTGAGCTTTTTCTAGAGAAATTACAATATCCCCTAGAAGAATTTCCTTAGGAAATTCTTTGGATTTTAATAGATTTAAATCTTCTCTTTCATACATAGGGAAAGAAAGTACATCTGTTGCAGAATCAATATTTCGATATTCTTTATTTAAAACTTTAATTTCTTCATTATCAAGAAAGACCAAACTCACCTCTGAGTAAGCAGGCATTCCTTCTGCGGCTAGCATATGAGAATATATTCTTTCTATAAAAAGAGTTTCTTCTTCAGATATTTTTATTTTTTCCTGTTCATTATTTATCTTTATCACTACTATTACCATCCTGATTTTCTTTTTTTAATTCCTTTAAGACACCTTCTGGATATTCAATTCTAGTATGATAAATTCCTTGCAGAATTTTAACAAAGGATTTAATGATAGTTTCAATTTCCTTCATAGTAAGTTCACTTTCATCTAACTGACCATCATAAAGTTTGTCTTTTACAATATTTCTTACCATGTTATCAATTTTTATTGGATTTATATCTTTAATAGATTTTACCGCAGCCTCTACGCTATCTGCTAACATTAAAATAGCTGTTTCCTTAGTATTTGGTTTTGGCCCTTCATATCTAAAATCATCCGCATAAACATCAGGATTAATTTCTTTAGCTTTATGATAAAAATAGTTCATTAAGCTAGTACCGTGATGCATCGGTATAAAATCTAAAATAGCTTGGGGTAATTTATATTTCCTACCTAATTCTATTCCTTCCTTAACGTGAGCTTGGAGTACTATTACACTTAAACTTGGGTTAAGTTTTTCATGGGGATTTTCTCCTACCTGATTTTCCACATAAAAGAATGGCCTTTTTAGTTTACCCACATCATGATAAGCAGCACCAACTCTTACAAGAACAGAGTTTGCTCCGATAGCCTCTGCTGCCCCTTCTGCTAAATTACCCATAATAATAGAATGGTGGTAAGTACCCGGGGCCTCATTAATCATTTTCTTAAGCAGTGGATGATTAGGGTTAAACAATTCTAGAAGCTTTATAATTGTTGTTTTATTAAAGAAATCTTCTAGATAGGGAAGAATTCCAATAGTTAGTATTGTAGAAAGAAGACCATTTAATGCTCCAAAAGCTAAAGCAGTTAAGTAATAGGAATAGTCTTCATTTACAGACATTAAGCCTGCAGTAATGCCTAAACAGTTAGCAACGGAAATATAGACTCCAGCTTTAATTAAGTCTCCTCTTTGATTAATCTTTGCTACAAGGTATATACCCATATAACTACCAATAAAAGAAGTGTAGACATAGGCCATATTCTCTGTAATTAAACCAAGATAAATACTTATTATAGCGGCACAAACATAAGCAAGTTTGTCATCTAACAGTATCGCAATTAACATGGCTACAGCTGCTGTGGGAATTAAAAAACCTACCAAAGGGGCAAATGTACTTACGGAATAATTTTGTACTACTATAAAAATCTTAGCCAAAATTAGAGCAAGATAAAATAAAACCATGAGAAGAAGGATATCTTTATCTTTTTTATAAATCTCTGGCTTATGATTTTTAAGAAATAGAGAAACTAATAATACAAATAGTAATGTATATAATATTATTCCCGTAATGATTCCTGGAGCATTCCCTTTATCCGAATAACCTAGCCAGCTTAAGACTTCAATTTGTCTAGAATTAAGGACTTCTCCCTTACTCACTACTCTTTCATCTTTTTGAACTACTATTCTTACTGGGTCAACTTTTTCTAGGGCCTTTTCCACCTCTAGACTAGTAGCTTCCTCATCAGGAACAAGATTAGGAACAAGCTTAATATTATTAGCAAGATTTGCAATAAATTTTTTATAGACAGGATTTATTTCAAGTAGTTCTATATCAGACCTTATTTTCTCAATGGTAAAAATAAGGTCTTCACTATTTACTCCCCTGGCAAAATTGTCTTTAACAATAACTTCAAGCCTTCCCTTAATAGCATCAATTTGAGATTCGGGAACTGCGCTTAAAGTTTCTACATCTGCTAGGGTAAAAGTATAGCCTAACCCTGATAAAATATTAACTTTTTGGTTTAAAAGAAGTTCTTTATCATAGAGTATCTGTTTAATCTTATCAGTAATATTATTCAAGTCTTCTTGATAAGCTTCAATATGATTAGGTACCAAACGATAAACAGTTTGTACCTTAGATGCTACTTCTGCTCTTTTAATGGCTGTCGCTTCCGAGTCGATAAAGGTCAAATACCTATCAGCTTCCACAGTAACTGGGGAAACGTCACCCTCAGAAAGATCAAGAACTTTTGGAATCATACTTCCAGAGATCAAGACCACAACCATAAAGGTAAACAGAGTTACATAAAGAGCTCTTCTATATTTACTATTCTTTTCAAACAATTTATAAACTTTATTTCCTTTTAGCTTTTTTAAAAACTTCATTAAAACCACTCTTTTTAATTAGATTTATAATACTTGTCATAAGCTTCGATGATTTTTCTGACTATTTTATGTCTTACTACATCTTTACTATCCAGATAAGAAAATCCAATCTCATTTATATTCTTCAAAATATTTTGAATTAAAATCAACCCAGATTCAGAGTTTTTTGGTAAATCTACTTGGGTGATATCACCAGTAACCACAACTTTAGAATTCAAGCCGATTCTAGTTAAAAACATTTTCATTTGTTCCGGAGTTGTGTTTTGAGCTTCATCAAGAATGATAAAGCAATCTTCAAGGGTACGGCCTCTCATGTAAGCTAGAGGAGCTATTTCAATAATGCCCTTTTCAATATACTTTAAAACCAGCTCAAAGCCTAAAACATCATAAAGACTATCATATAAGGGTCTTAAGTAAGGATCTATTTTTTCTTGGAGATCCCCTGGAAGAAATCCGAGATTTTCCCCAGCTTCTACTGCCGGCCTAGTCAATACAATTCTTGATACTTTCTTTTCTCTTAAATATTTAATTGCCATAACAACGGCTAGATAAGTTTTTCCTGTTCCTGCGGGCCCAATACCAAAAACCACATCTTTATTGTTAATCATTTCTACATAATCATATTGCCCCTTGGTTTTGGCCATTATTTTTTTCCCACGAACAGTCATATATATTTCTTCTTTTAAAAGGTTTGAAATTTCTTTTTCTTTTTCTTGCATCAAAATCGCATAATCTATATCAGTTAAAGAAATTGTCCCATTATTTTCTAATAAATTAATTAGATGCTGAAATATTCTTTCAGCTATTTCTACTTTTTCTTTTTCGCCAGAAATAATAAGCTGATTGCTTTTTGCTACTATATCTACGGAAAGGTTATTCCGAAGAACATTTAGGTACTCATCATTAGCTCCATAAAGGACTTGAGCTAACTGATTATTCTCTAAGCCTAGAGTTTTTTCTTGTTGCGGCAAATTTAATCCCCCTCTGAAAAAAAGTGCCTTTTATAGGACAAAGGCACTTATGACTGTTATTACATTAGATTTTTCATTGTTATTACAAAATAAAAAGTTATTGTAGTTAGAATAATCCCCAATGCTATGTTGAAATACTTAAGTATTTTTTCTTCAGTAATCATCTTATTGAATATTAAACCTACTAATATTCCTATAGAGATTATAACTAACCAACCTACTAATACTATAAACAATTAAGTCACCTTCTGTAGGGCAACCCATTTTTTCTTGAAACTGGCTCCCCAATTATTTCAGAAAAAACGATAGCCTTTTTTAAATCTTTTCTTTTAAGTTCAAATAAAGATTCTTCATTATTATAGTATATTTTTTCATTATTTTCATCTATATTTTTTTTGATCTCTCTTATTGGCTCAACTGATTCTTCACTTTTATATTTTACTGTTTGGGCTTTAGGGGAAGTTACTGGAACTTTAGGAATTCTTTTTAATTTTGTTTTTTGTTTAATCTCTTCTTGAGGATCTTGCTCAAATTTTGCTAATTGCTCCAGAGCCTCATCAAAAAAGGACTTCTTTTTCTTTTTTTCATAAGTTTTCTCTTTACTTCCCTCAACATTCTTAGGAGGCTTCTTTTTAGAAGTTCCTCCTATGATCATTTTGAATATGAAAATATAAAAGGCAACATTAAAAATCGTCCCTAATAATTCTTCCATTATTTACCCTCTTTAGATATATTTTCTCTCATAGCTGTGTCTGCCATAACATTCTTAATATTATAGTAATCCATAACACCAATTTTTCCATTTTTAAATGCTTCTGCAATACCTAGAGGTACTTGAGCTTCTGCTTCTACAACTTTTGCACTCATTTCTTGAACTCTAGCTTTCATTTCTTGCTCTAGGGCAACAGCCATAGCTCTTCTTTCCTCAGCTTTAGCTTGGGCAATATTTTTATCTGCTTCTGCTTGATCAATTTGCAATTCTGCACCAATGTTTTTACCTACATCCACATCCGCAATATCAATAGATAAAATTTCAAATGCTGTTCCAGAATCTAAGCCCTTAGCAAGTACTGTCTTGGAAATACTGTCTGGATTTTCTAATACATTTTTATGAGATTCTGCACTACCAATTGTTGAAACAATACCTTCTCCAACTCTTGCAATGATTGTTTCTTCGCCAGCTCCACCAACAAGACGGTCAATATTAGCTCTTACTGTAACTCTAGCCGTAGCCTTTACTTGAATACCATTTTTAGCCATAGCCGCTACTACTGGAGTTTCGATTACCTTAGGAGTAACACTTAACGTTACCGCTTCTTTTACATCTCTTCCTGCAAGATCAATTGCTGCAGCTTTAGAGAAATTTAAATTAATACCAGCTCTTTGAGCCATAATTAAAGCATCTACTACTTTATCCACATTACCTCCTGCAAGATAATGAGCCTCTAATTTACCAATTTCTACTTCTATTTCAGCTTTTTCAGCTTTAATCAAAGGAAGAACTATCCTATTTGGAGCAACTCTTCTAAGACGCATACCAATAAGATTAAATAAACCAACCTTTACCCCTGCAGCAAGAGCAGATACCCATAAGCCTACAGGTACAAAGGTAAATAATACGACAACAAAAAATATTAAAATTACTAAAAAAATAAAGGGTGCTAAAACTTCAATCATCTAATTTCCTCCTGTTTTTTTCTAAATTTTCCTTACGACTATTCGATAGCCTTCTTTAAAAGTTATTACTACTCGTTCATTTCTATCTATAAAAGATCCATCTGTTACAACAGAAACTTGTAAACCATTATCTAGTAAGACTGTTCCTGCAGGCCTAAGGGTTGATACTGTAATACCTTCCTGTCCAATATAGGATTCTGAAATAATTTTTTCTTGTTCGATTTCTTCTCCCAGTCCATATCTAGGTAAAACTAATTTGTTCCATACTGTACTTCTTTTTAAAAATTTAAATGCTATCATTACCACTATAATTGACAGGACTATAGCTATAGTCAAGGAGGTTAATGCTATCTCCACACTAGGTGATACAAGAATTATGGAAAGTATAAATAAGGCCATCCCTGAAATACCAAATATTCCAAAACCTGGAACAAATGCTTCTATTGTCATTAGAATCAAGCCCGCTAAAAAAACAAGAATAACAATCCAGTTTGAAAAACCTGCAACAATGTTACCAAGGAAAAACAAACCTAAAGCAATCCCACCAAGTATGCCAAAAAAACCGAAACCTGCTGTAAAAACCTCTAATATTAAACCTGATATTCCTATGGTTAGAAGAATAGGGGCTATAAAAGGATTAGTTAACAATCTAGCTGCTCTTTCTCCTATTGTTAAGTTACTTTCTATTACTTGAGCATCCCCCAAGCCTAATTCAGAAAGAAATGCACTTTTAGATTGTACTACAAAATCTGTCATTCCTAAGTTCAGTGCTTCTTCACTTGAAAGAGATAATACCTTCCCTTTTTCTTTAACACCAAGAATTTCCATTTCTCTATCGGCAAAAGCTCTAGCAATTTCTGTATTTCTTCCATGAGTTTCTGCAGCTGAAGCTAATTCTTCTTTCCATACCGACATAGTTTTCTCATCAGCTATTTCATTTCCTATCCTAGGTTCAGCTGCCCCCATTGTTGAGCCTACTCTCATACCTATTTTCTCTGTGGAAAGGGCAATAAGACTACCTGCAGAAATAGCTTGACCATCTATATAGGTGTAGGTGGGCAATTGACTTCTAAGTATCGCATTTTTAATATTAATACTGGAATCTACACGACCACCAGGAGTATCCATAACAATAAGAATCCCAGTGTATTCCTCTTTTTCAGCTAATTCATAACTTCTACTTATATAGGCTGCAAGACCGGGTTCAATAGTCTTATCCACATTAATTTCTAGCAGCTTTTCAGCAGAAAAGCCAAAGCTGGTAAAAGCAGAAAATATGAATAATAATACCAGTAATTTACTTATCTTTTTCATTTCATCTTCCTTTCTTTTTTTCCTTATCTATATATTTTACCCTGTAAACATCGATTCAAAAAATATCTTTTGTTAAATTTATGTAACAAAAAAAAGATAGCTTATTCAGCTACCTTTTTTTCTATAAGTTCTTTCACTAAATTACCAACAATTTTCCCATCTGCTTTTCCCTTTATAAGAGGCATCAATTTAGCCATTACTTTTCCCTGGTCTTTGTAGGAAGAGGGGTTTACTTCTTTTATTACATCAGCAATAATTAAATTCAGTTCCTCCTTAGAAAGCTGTTTGGGTAGATATTCCATGAGAATGTCTATTTCTAATTTTAGTTTTTCAACTTCTTCTGGTCTATCTGCTTTTTCATACTCACTTAAGGCGTCTCTTCTTTTTTTTAGTTCTTTAATAATAATATCTTCAACCTGCTCGTCAGTGAGAAGGCCTTTTTTTTCAATCTCTTCATTTTTGACAGCAGCAAGAGTCATTCTTATAACAGAAAGTCTAAACTTACCTTCTTCTCTGTCCCTCATTGCTTGCTTCATATCTTCCATGAGTCTTTCCTGTAGAGACATCTAAATCACCTTATCTCTTCTTCTTTTTCCTAGCCGCCTCTTTTTCTTTGCGCTTCACACTAGGTTTGACATAATGCTCTCTCTTACGCCACTCTGATAATACTCCAGATTTTTGGCAGTTTCTTTTGAATCTTTTTAAAGCACTGTCAAGAGTTTCATTTTTTCCAACTACAACTTCAGACATAACTTTCCCTCCCCTCTAGTGCTAAAGGTACTTAAAGCATCTCTTATTATACAAAAGATTTTCAATTCTTACAAGTGTAGTAAAATTTGTTTTCTAACCTGGAGGCCATTGTAAACTTCTTCCCCCTAGAATATGAAAATGAAGATGATTTACTGTCTGTCCGCCCTCTTCACCTACATTTGTAATTACCCTATAACCCTTTTTTGATATGCCTTGCTCCATTGCTATCTTTTGTATAATTGAATATATACCTGATAAAATATCAAGATCTTCCTCTTTAACTTCATCTAAACTAGAGATATGCTTTTTGGGAATTAATAAAATATGGACAGGAGCCTCCGGATTAATATCTTTAAAGGCAAGAAAGTCCTTATCTTCAAAAAGAATAGTACTTGGAATCTTTTTCTCTGCAATACTACAGAATAAGCAATCCATAAATTCACCTCCTTATATTTTCTTACCAATTAGGAGTTCATCTTCTGCTTTTTCAATATAAACTTGACAAAATTGGTTCTTTTCTCCCTGACCTTTTACACGGACTTTCAAGTAATTTGAAGTATGACCTTCCCAGAATTCTCCATGTTTTTGTTCTAAAAGAACTTCCATTTCTGTATTAACAAATTTTTCTAAGAATCTTTTTTTCATTTTCTTAGTTAAGGTAATTAAAGATCTACTTCTTATATTTTTGTCTTTAAGAATAACCTGTTCTGGGAATTTACTTGCGGGAGTGTTTTGTCTTGGTGAATATTTAAATACATGAATATCAGAAAATTGCATTTCCTCAGCAAATTTTAATGTATTATGCCCATTAATCTCTTTCTCATAAGGGAAACCTACCATAATATCCGTTGTTATACCTATTTCTGGATTATAGCTTCTAATCATCTCAAGCTTTTTTCTAAAATATTCTGTATCATAGGGCCTATTCATTTTTTTTAGAATAAAGTCATCCCCACTTTGAAGAGGAATATGTAGATGATTACAGATCCTATCTTCTTCTGAGATTAATATGGCAATTTCTTCTGTAACCTCTGTAGGCTCTATAGAGCTGATCCTAATTCTCATTTTTTTTGTATTTTTAATAATCTCTTTTAAAATCTTTTCAAAATCATATTCATATAGAAAGTCTTTACCATATGAACCTATGTGAATTCCTGTAAGTACTACTTCATGAAATCCTTTTTCTTCCAGATCCTGCAATTCTCTTATTACATCTTCTGGATTTTTACTGCGAATTGGTCCCCTGGTATAAGGAATAATACAATAACTACAGAACTGCTGACAGCCTTCTTGAATTTTCAGAAAAGCTCTTGTCCTAGTTATATTTCTTTTTATTTGGATTTGTTCGAAGTTTCTTTCTTCCATTATATCATCAACATATACTCTTGGGACTCTATCTTCAATAAATTTATTTAAATGATCCATTAAAAAAGCTCTTTGACTATTGCCTATAACTAGGTCTACCCCTAATTTTTTTAGAATATCTTCTGAGGAGGATTGAGCATAACAGCCCATTACAATTACAATGCTATCTCTACTCTCTCCAAGGTCCCTAACTCTTCTAATAATTTGTCTAGATTTTTTATCCGCGGAAGATGTTACGGTACAAGTATTAATAATATAAACATCAGCAATTTCCTCAAAATCAACAATTTCATAGCCATTGTCTTGAAGCATTCCTTCAACAGTCTCAGTGTCCGTCTGATTTACTTTGCATCCTAAAGTATATGTGGCTCCTCGTCTAAGCATTTCTACCCCAACTCTCCAAAATGGTACATTACACATGTTGTAGCAGCTAAGGCTGCCGTTTCTGTTCTAAGTATTTTATTTCCCAAGGAAACTGTTATAACTCCTTTTCCTTCTAAGTTCCTTACTTCTTGTTCGTCGAAGCCACCTTCAGGACCAATTATAAGAGTTAATTTATCTTCCTTAGTTTCTGATAATACATCTTTTAAATAAAGTTCATCCTCATCCTCCCAAAATAAAATATACTTGGTGTTTTCTTCAAGATTATTTCCAAAATCTTTTAGTTTTTCTATTTGGGATACCTGAGGAATTAAAGATGCATTACTTTGTTTTGCAGCCTCTGCTGCTATTTTTTGCCATCTTTCCACTCTTTTTTCCCCTTTTATCTTGTCGTACTTTACAATTGTACGCCTTGTCTCCAGGGGAATTATTTTTTTTACACCTAATTCTGTAGCCTTTTGAATAATAAAGTCCATTTTTTCCCCTTTACATAGGCCTTGAACCAGAACTATTTCTTTATGACTTTTCTGTAAAGGAGATATATCCTCTATTTTTAGAACCACTTGTCCCTTTTCAAAGTCAATTATTTTCGTTAAATACTCTTTGTCTATTTCATTTGAAACAAGAATTTTATCTCCGATTTTATGTCTCAAAGAATTCATAATATGATTAGATTCTTCAGAATTTACAAATATTTTCTCACCCTCAAGTTTATTAGAAGTTAAAAATATTTTCTTCATTCTTCCGTCCTCTTTACAGCTAATGCATACCAGCCATCTTCTTCTCTATATTCTATAATTTTAAAATTATATTCTTTCAAGATGTTTTTAATCTCAGCAAAACGTTTTTCAATTATTCCAGATATAATAATAGTTCCTTCCCTCATTAAATGATTATCTAATTGGGGTATCAGTGAAATAATTACATCTGCTACTATATTAGCAATTATTAAATTTGCTTTTTCTTGAATACCATTTAAAAGATCATTTTGTTTTACCCTAATTATCTCTCCTAAGTTATTGTCTAGAACATTCTTCTCCGCAGATTTAACAGCTACAGCATCAAAATCATAAGCGTTAACAAAGGAAGCCCCTAGCTTTCCTGCCTGGATACTAATAATCCCACTACCCGTTCCTACATCTATTACTTTATCATTTTTTCTAAGATATTTTTCAGTAAGTTCCATGGCTAAACTTGTTGTTGCATGACTTCCGGTGCCAAAGGCCATTCCTGGGTCCAAATCAATAACTATTTCTCCTGGTTTCTTATCATATTTTTCCCAACTTGGACGGACTACTGTTCTTTGACCAATTTTCAGTACCTTAAAATGAACCTTCCAAGAATTAGCCCAATCCTCTTCATCTACTGGCTTCTGATCTATTGCATACACAAAGTTAACCTTAGATGTTTTAAATTCCTCTAAGGTTAAATTAAGCTTGTCTAATCGTCCTTGTAGTTCATGGTTAACAGGGAAATATCCGGTTACACTATATTTTTTCCCTTCTTCTAGTTCAGAAAACTCCCAGGCATCCCATTTTCCGCTTAAAGCATAGCTTTCTATAAGATCCGGGTCTTCAATAACTGCTCCCCCGGATCCTATTTCATTAAAAAGCTGAGCAACATCATCTAAATGTTCTTTATTTAGTAAAACTTTTACAGCCAACCATTCCATATGTTCATCCTCAAATCTTTATCTTAATTTTTAGGAAAAAATATCCTTCACTTTACTAAAAAAAGATTTATTCTCATCCCTAGAAACAGTATGTTGTTCTTCGCTACAAGTTTTGCCAAAATCTTTTAGAAGTTCTTTCTGACTATCTGATAAATTTCTGGGAGTTACTACATTTACTTTCACATACTGATCCCCATTAGCAAAGGACCTAGGATTTTTAATTCCCTTTCCTTTTAATCTAAAAGTCGAACCCGTTTGAGTTCCCTCAGGAATTGTAAGTTCTACTTTCCCATGAAGAGTTGGGACTTCCACATTAGCTCCTAAAGTTGCTTGAATTATACTTATATTTTTTTCTAGATAAATATCATTTTCATTTCTTTGGAAATACTCATGAGGGTTAACTTCTATAAATATATATAGGTCTCCCTGAGGTCCCCCTCTTTCCCCAGGTTCTCCCTCGCCAGAAATTCTAATGCGAGTTCCTGTATCTACTCCTGCGGGAACATCAATTTTCTTTTTCTTAACTGCCCTTTTTCTGCCTTCTCCATTACAGATGGGACATTCTTCTTTAATTATCTTTCCTTGCCCACTACAAGTAGGGCAGGTGCGTACTGTTTGGAAATTACCGAAGGCTGTTTTTTGACTCATGGCTACTTGTCCAGAACCATGACATGTGGAGCAGGTCTCAGGTGATGTTCCTTTTTTAGCTCCAGAACCATGACATTCTAAACATTCATCCCAAAAAGGTATCTCTATAGTTTTTGTAACGCCAAAGGCTGCTTCTGTAAATTCAATTTCTAAATCGTATCTTAAATCAGAACCTCTTCTAGGGCCGTTGCTCCTAGCCTGAGAGAATCCTCCACCAAAAAACATATCAAAAATATCTTCAAAACCACCAAAGCCTGCCCCATGACTGGCAAAACTGTTGGGATCTAGGCCATCATGCCCATAAGTGTCATAAGTTTGTCTTTTTTCTTTATCTGATAAAACTTCATAGGCTTCGTTTACTTCTTTGAAGTTTTTTTCTGCATCATGATCATCTGGGTTTACATCCGGGTGGTATTTTCTTGCAAGATTTCTGTATGCCTTTTTTAATTCAACATCAGTAGCATTTTTTCCAACACCCAGAACCTCATAATAGTCTCTCTTAGCCACAAACATCCTCCTAGCTATAATTTGTATATCACAATATTATAGTATCTTTTTTGTAATAGTTAAAGAAAAAATAAACAGGAGCATTGCTCCTGTTTATTTTTATTAATTATTTATCTTCTTCTACTTCCTTGAATTCAGCATCCACGACATCCTCATCTGCTGAAGCTGCAGATGGTTCTTCTCCTGGTGCTTCAGGGTTTTCTTCAGCAGCAGCATCTTTATAAATTTTTTCTGTTAACTTATAAACAAGAGTTGATAACTTTTCTGAGTTAGCACCAATTGCTTCTATATCCTTAGCTTCTATGGCTTTTTTCAATTCTTCTTTAGCATCTTCTATATCTTTCTTCTCTGTTTCATCTAGCTTATCACCGTGTTCTTGAACAGTTTTTTCTGTCTGATAAACTAATGCGTCAGCCTGATTAATTAATTCAATTTCTTCTTTTTTCTTCTTATCTTCTTCAGCATGTGCTTCTGCATCTTTTACCATTTTGTCAATTTCATCTTCATTTAACCCACTGCTTGATGTGATAGTAATACTTTGTTCTTTATTTGTTCCCTTATCCTTAGCCTTAACATTTACAATACCATTAGCATCAATGTCAAAAGTTACTTCAATTTGAGGAACTCCCCTTGGAGCTGGTGGAATATCATTTAAGTGGAAACGACCTAGAGTTTTATTATCTTTTGCAAACTCTCTCTCACCTTGAAGAACATGAATCTCTACAGAAGTTTGACTGTCTCCCGCTGTTGAGAATACTTGGCTCTTTGAAGTAGGGATGGTTGTATTTCTCTCTATTAATTTTGTTGTAACTCCGCCTAAAGTTTCAATTCCTAAGGATAATGGAGTAACGTCAAGAAGAAGAACGTCTTTAACTTCTCCTGCTAATACTCCCCCTTGAATTGCAGCACCTAAAGCCACACATTCATCTGGGTTTATATCTTTACTTGGCTCTTTTCCTACGATTTCTTTAATAATTTCCTGAACCTTAGGAATTCTTGTAGACCCACCAACTAGAAGAACTTTATCAATATCTGATGGTGATATACCTGCGTCTTTTATTGCTTGTTTTACAGGGCTTTTTGTTTTTTCAAATAAGTCTGAAGCTAATTCTTCAAATTTAGCTCTACTTAATGTTAAGTCTAAATGCTGAGGACCTTCTGCTGTAGCTGTAATAAATGGAAGGTTAATATTTGTAGTCAATACTGAAGACAATTCCATTTTAGCTTTTTCAGCTGCTTCTTTTAATCTTTGAATAGCCATTTTATCTTTTGATAGGTCAACTCCTGATTGCTTTTTAAACTCAGCAACCATCCAGTCCATTACTTTTTCATCAAAATCATCCCCACCAAGACGGTTATTACCACTGGTTGCCTTTACCTCAAATACTCCATCTCCAAGTTCAAGAATGGATACGTCAAAGGTACCACCGCCTAGGTCATATACTAGAACAGTTTTGTCTTCTTCTTTATCAATACCATAAGCAAGGGCTGCTGCTGTAGGCTCATTTATAATTCTCAAAACTTCAAGGCCTGCAATTTTTCCTGCATCCCTTGTAGCTTGTCTTTGACTATCAGAAAAATAAGCTGGTACTGTAATAACTGCTTGAGATACTTTTTCTCCAAGATAGCTTTCTGCGTCTGCTTTAATTTTACCTAAGATCATTGCAGAAATCTCTTGAGGTGAATATTCTTTATCATCTACTTTTACTTTATGATCTGTACCCATTTCTCTTTTTATTGAACTAATTGTTTTGTCTGGGTTAGTTACTGCTTGTCTTTTAGCAACTTGTCCAACTAATCTTCCATCTTTAGTAAAAGCAACTATTGAAGGAGTTGTTCTATTTCCTTCGGCATTTGGAATAACTACTGGTTTGCCACCTTCTAAAAATCCTACACATGAATTTGTTGTACCTAAGTCGATACCTATTACTTTACTCATTCATATTCCTCCTAATTTTATATTTTTATTTTTTTGTTTTAACTTAAAGATCTAACTTTTTTGCACTTTAACTAAAGCTGGTCTGATTACTTTATCCCCAAACTTATAGCCTGTCCTCATAACTTCAATAACAGTACCTGCTTCAGCATCTAAGCTTTCTACCACCTCAGCTGCTTCATGGAAGTTAGGATCAAAAGCCTTTCCCTCTGCTTCAATTATTTCTAAACCAGCATTTTTTAAAACATAATTTAGCTGGTCTTGAATCATTTTAAAGCCCTTTAAAAAATTTTCCATGTCTGGATCTTTTGTCGTTACTTGGATTGCTCTTTCAAAGTTGTCGCAGACAGGAATTATTTCCCCTAATAAATTTTCATTAGCATAACGGGCGTAATCTGTCTTTTCCTTATAAGCTCTTTTCCTCAGGTTTTCCATGTCAGCCCTTAAACGAAGATTTTCTTTCTC
This sequence comes from uncultured Eubacteriales bacterium, assembly GCA_964642925.1. Taxonomy (GTDB): domain Bacteria; phylum Bacillota; class Peptococcia; order Peptococcales; family SKKY01; genus SKKY01. Next base: position 112,086 of record CAZXPJ010000001.1, read on the forward strand.
TAGCTCTTTCTTTTCCTCCTCTAAAGAAAGCTCCTCAGTTTCCACATCAGCTATAGTTTCATTAGTTTCTTCATTATTTAATTCTTGATTTCCTTGATTCAAATCATCCTTCATTTCTTCACCACCATTATTTTTTTTTCTCTAAAACTTCAGATATGAGCTCCAAAAGAGAAATGGAGTTTGAATAGTCCATTCTCTTTGGTCCAACAATTCCCATAATTCCTTGAAAATCTCCTTGGAAACTATATTTCCTTTTAATAAGACTACAGTCTTTAATTTCATCTGCTTCATTTTCCATACCAATAAGCACTTGAAAATCTTCAATTTGAGATTTTTTCAGCAACATATCTTCGATAATCTTCTTATCATCAAAAAAAGATAAGATACTTTTCACTTTATCAATATCCCTAAATTCCGGTTCATTAAGCATTTGTATAAAACCGGCAGAATAAACTCTTTGATCTTTCTTCTGATTAAGACTATCTTCAATAGAGTCAAGAACAGCTGTAAGAACATCTTTTTGTTTTAATAATTCCCTATAGAGCTCCCTAATTAAAGTTTTACTCCATTCAGAAATTTTTGTACCTGATAATTTTGAATTTATAACATTAGTTATTAAATTAAGGTCACTTTCTTCAAAACCTTCAGGAAGATCAACAAAAATATTTTCCACTAAGTTATTCTCAGTAATAATAATTAAAAGAGCCTTGCTGGCATCCACCTTTAACATCCTAATCATGGACAGAGCTGAGCTCTCCGCTTCAGGTACTAAAAAGAGAGAAGGATATCTGGTTATCTTAGCAATTAGTTCCATAGATATCTTTATAGCATCATCAAACCTGTTAATCTTCCCTTTAAAAGAAGAAATTACCAATTTTTCTATAGCTTCATCCAGTTTGTTCTTTTGCATAATATAATCTACATAATATCTATAGCCTTGATCAGAAGGCATTCTTCCTGCAGAAGTATGAGGCTGTTCAATATATCCCATTTCTTCTAAATCAGCCATTTCATTACGAACAGTAGCTGGACTAATACTTAAGCCATATTTTTTGGAAATTGTCCTGGATCCTACAGGTTCTGCTGTAGAAGTATAATCTAAAACAATTGCTTCTAATATTTTTCTTTTTCTTTCATCTAAACTCATATTAATCATCCTCTTGTTAGCACTCTAATCGATTGAGTGCTAACGCCTATTAAAAAAATATAATATATTAGACCTTTTGTCAACCTTTTTAGACAAAATCTTCTAAAACAAGGTTGCTGATCAATCTACCCTTTAAAGTCAGATAAACCCTTTGCTCATCACATATTAGGTGCTTATTTTCCTTCATTTTTGCTACTTGTTTACCGTAAATTTTCAAAAAAGATACATTAAATCTGTCATAAAAGTCCTGAAGTAGAAAACCTTCACTTTTTCTAAGATTCATAATTATATACTCACTTATTTGTTCTTTCTCTGTTATAGATTCTTTTAAAAAAGAATCTTCTGTAAAAATTTCATTATTAATATATTCCTTATAATTCCCTTTAAACTCGCTTCTATAATCCCCATAAAATCCTATGGCAGCAAAACCTGCTCCTGTATAAGGAAGATAATTCCAATATTTTAAATTATGTTTTGAGAAACATCCCTCTTTAGCATAATTGGATATCTCGTAGTTAATATAGTTTTCTTTTTTGAGAATCTCTCTATTCCACAAGTAGATCTCCTCCCCTACATTATCTGGAAAAAGCTCAATCTCATTTTTCAAAAGTCTTTGGTAAAGAGGAGTTCCTTCCTCTATCTTTAGCTGGTAAAGGGAGATATGTTCTGGAGATAGTTTTATAGCAGTTCTTAAACTTTCTTGCCAGGATCCTATAGTTTCATTAGGAATCCCATATATTAAATCAATATTAATATTCTTAAAGCCTGCTTCTCGAGCTTTTTGGAAAGCCTGAAAAACCTGTGTCCTATTATGACTTCTGCCTAAGAATTTCAAAATATCATTATTAAAACTCTGAACCCCCATGGAAAGACGATTTACTCCATATTTATGCATAAGGATCAATTTATCTTTAATAATACTTTCCGGATTGCCTTCCATAGTAAATTCATAAGAAGGGATAAAAGAAAAATTTTCCTTTATATATGATAGGAGCTTTTCCAAAGAAGATAGAGAAAGAACACTGGGTGTTCCTCCTCCAATATATAATGTCTCTAAATGATTTAAACTATACTTTGTTTTTTTAAACTCTAGTTCCTTTATTAAAACATCCACATATTTATCATAGTCTTTTTCTCCAGAGGAAAAGCTGGTGAAATCACAATAATTACATTTTTGGCAACAAAAAGGAATATGAATATATAGTGATTTAATCATCATCCAAGCTCAGAACTGCCATGAAAGCCTCTTGAGGTATTTCTACATTACCTACATTTTTCATTCTTTTTTTACCAGCCTTCTGTTTCTCTAGGAGTTTTCTCTTTCTACTAATATCTCCGCCATAGCATTTATCTAATACGTCTTTTCTATAAGCTTTTACAGTTTCCCTGGAAATTACTTTAGCCCCTACTGCAGCTTGTATAGGAACATCAAACATTTGACGAGGAATCAATTTTCTAAGTTTAGCCACTAAAGCTTTTCCTCTATGATAGCTTTTATCTCTATGAACAATGGAGCTTAAAGCATCTATAGCTTCTCCATTTACTAATATATCTAGTTTAACCAATTTAGAATGTTTATAGTCCTTCATCTCATAATCTAAAGATGCATAACCTTTAGTTCTAGTTTTTAATTGGTCAAAGAAATCAAAGATAACTTCGTTTAAAGGAATTTCATATTGTAGCTTAACTCTTGTTTCAGCTACATATTCCATATCCAGGAAGATACCTCTTCTGTCTTGGGCTAATTCCATTATTGTACCTACATATTCTTTTGGAACTAATATGGTTGCCGCCACATAAGGTTCTTCAATTTTTTCAATTTTTTGCATATCAGGAAGATTATCCGGATTATCAATTCTTAATAGTTCCCCATCCGTTTTGTAAACATGGTAAACCACACTAGGAGCTGTAGTTAAAATGTCTATGTTAAATTCTCTTTCAATTCTTTCTTTAATAATCTCCATATGAAGCAGGCCTAGAAAACCACAGCGGTATCCGAAGCCTAAGGCATTTGAAGATTCTGGTTCAAATTGAAGAGAGGCATCATTAAGTTGCAGTTTTTCTAAAGCATCTCTTAATTCAGGGTACTCAGTATTATCTATTGGGTAAAGACCACAATAAACCATAGGATTAGCCCTTTTATAACCTTCCAGCGGAGTATTAGTAGGATTTTCTTTATCTGTAATTGTATCCCCTACTCTTGTTTCTTTAACATTTTTAATACTAGCTCCTACAAAACCTACTTCCCCTGGGTAGAGGGCATCTACTGCCTTAATTCCAGGAATAAGAATGCCTAAGTCTGTTACAGAAAAATTGTTTTTTGTAGACATCATTTGAATATCCATGTCCTTTTTCAAAACTCCATCCATAACTCTGATATAAGAAATTGCGCCTCTATAAGGGTCATAAACTGAATCAAAAATTAAAGCCTTAAGAGGTTTATTTACATCTCCCTTGGGTGCAGGAACCTTGGCTACTATAGCCTCAAGAATTTCTTTTATTCCTTTTCCATCTTTAGCAGAGGCAAGAATAGCATCCTCTCCCGGAAGACCAATTACATCTTCTATTTCTCTTTTTATTTTTTCTGGATCTGCGTTGGGTAAATCTATTTTATTGATAATTGGTATAATTTCTAAATCATGTTCTAAGGCTAGATAAACATTAGCTAAAGTCTGGGCTTCTATACCTTGGGCCGCATCAACAATTAACAAGGCTCCCTCACAGGCTGCGAGACTTCTAGATACCTCATAAGTAAAATCTACGTGTCCTGGGGTATCAATAAGGTTTAGAATATATTCTTCCCCATTTTCCGCTTTATAGTTCAAACGTACCGTTTGAAGTTTTATGGTAATTCCTCTTTCTTTCTCTAGGTCCATATTATCTAGAACTTGATCTTGCATCTCTCTTTTAGATAAAGCCCCTGTATATTCTAAAAGACGGTCTGCCAAAGTAGACTTGCCATGATCAATATGGGCAATAATCGAAAAATTTCTAATATTAGCTTGTTTCAAAAAAATACCTCCATTTAATTACGTTTTAATTTCTTCATTACTATATTTTTAACTATTTTAGATTCTTCCATCTTACCTAATGTTGTGGAAGTAAAATATACCATAACTCCTACTCCAGTAGCTAATATTACTTGTAATATTTGAAGATTTTTACTAGCTATTCCAAAGTATTTTTCAAAAAGTATAGCGACCCCATAAACAGAGATTCCCATTATTATTGAGGATATTCCTGTTTTTGTAAAGGATATTAGCATATTTTTACCATCTATTTGTCCAAACTTGATTTTAATTACCCCTAGTAGAATAATCATATTGAAAATTCCCGCTACTGAATGAGCCAGGGCTAATCCCCCATGGTTCATATACTTTACTAAAAATATGCTTAAGACTATATTTAAAGACATAGTAGTTACTCCAACTATTACAGGAGTTCTAGTGTCCTCATTAGCATAAAAAGACCTATATAAAAGTGCTTGAGCTGAATAAGCTACAATTCCGAAAGAATAATATAATAAGGCATGGGCGGTAGCTCCTGTATTTGCTGCTGTAAATTGCCCGTGTTGAAACATTGTTCTTATTATAGGAGTTTTTAAAGCAATAATACCAATAGTAGCTGGTAGTGTTATATAAACAATAGTTCTTAATCCTAAACTAAATAATTTTATATATTCCTTCTTTTCATTTCTAGCAGCATGGCCTGTTAATGAAGGGAAAAAAGATACACCTATGGCTAAGCCAAAAATTCCTACTGGAAGCATACTAATCCTATAAGCAATCCTTAAAGCTGATATCATCCCCTCTTCAGGAAGGGATGAGGCTAGGTTCTGAGTAACAAACAAGTTTAAATGGGTAACTGACAGCCCAATAAATACAGGAATAATCAGTCGGAATAATTTTACTACCCCAGGATGTTTTAGGTTAATTCCGGGATAATATCGTATTCCAGTTTTTTTTAAAGCTGGGAGAAGGACCAAAAAGTTCATTATAGCTCCCCCTACCACTCCTATGGAAAAACCTGCAATCCCAAAGGGTTTGGATAAAAGAAGACCTATTACTATAATACCTATATTATATAAGACTGACCCTATTGCAGGAGATAAAAAGTGTTTATTTGAGTGAAGAACCCCTTGTATTATACCATTTAAGGTCATGAAAAAGCTTTGGGCAAACATTATTCTAGTAAGTTTCACAGTTAAGTCGATACTTTCCTGATTAAAGCCAGGAACTAAAAGAAAAATTAGATTTTCAGTAAAGATCATTCCCACCGTTATCCCTATTACTAAAAAAACCATAATAACATTAAAAACTGTACTAACAACTTTCCAAGCTTCCTCTTTTTCATTTTTAGCTATATATCCAGAAATTACTGGAATAAAAGCAGAACTTAAAGCTCCCCCTACCAGTAAAAAGTAAATTAAATCCGGAATGGAAAAGGCGGCGTTATAAGCATCTGTATAATAGTTCTGGCCAAATCTACCGGATATAATAACATCGCGAAGGTAGCCTAAGACTCTAGAGAGCATCATTGCTATCATTATTATGCCTGTGGCTTTTAATATTTGATTACCTGATTCTTTGTCTGATTGTTGCATATCTCTCTCCAATACGTATAATTAGTTTATATTCTACAATATTAATGAATTATTAGCATTATTTCTTTTAAAGAATTATTGAATTATTCTTTTAGCTCTGTTAAACTAAAGTGTATTGTAAAAGAATATATTTCTATTCGTGACTGTAAAAGGAGGTGTCTGCAAAATGGCAAACATTAAATCATCTATCAAAAGAGCAAGAAAAGCTAAGAAAAACAATATCGTTAATAAAATGCAAAAAACAAACCTGAAATCAACAATTAAAACTTTTGAAGGTTTTTTAGCTTCCGAAAAGGTTGAAGATGCTAAAAACTTCTTACCAACTTTAATTAAAAAGATTGATAAAGCTGCAGCTAAGGGTCTTCTTCACAAGAAGAACGCTGATAATAAAAAATCAAGATTCACTAAAATGCTTAATGCACATAAAGCATAATATAAGTTATTTAAAAAGAGTGACCAGACGCACCCAAACATAAACTGTTTGTTGTGTCTGGTCACTTTTTCTATTTTAATTTATTTTTAATTATTTTAAAAAACTGTCTTAATTAGGAAATCTTTAAGCAGGACACTTTGTTCCTGTTTACTATTTCTCGAATCAAATTCTAAATTATACAAGTCATCATATATTTCAGTAAGTTCCTGACTAGAAATGTTTTTAACTTGCCGAATTGTTTTATCTATTAGAAAGTCGGATTTTGTATCTAAATATTCTTTAAAAACAGGTTTTACATAACCCTCCTCTAAAGCATTTTTAACAAGAATCATCCTTCTAAAACTACTAATTAACATGGCTCTTAATACTATTGGTTGTTCCCTTGCGGCAAAATATTCATCAAGAAGCTTAAGTGCCTTATGACCTTGCTTATTTATAACTGCATCCGTTAAATCAAAAATTTTCCCTTCTGGAGTTAAAGTTAGAAGGTCTTGGGCCTGGTCTTTCTCAATAATTTTTCCATTCCAAGATAAGATTAACTTTTCTAGTTCACCATGAAGATTATAGAGACCTTTCTCTCCAATCATCATTAGCATTTCCATTACTTCTGGAGAGATTTTTACCTTATTATTATCAAGAAATGTCTGGATCCATCCTTTTAATTCCATTCCTTTAAGTTTTCTACTTTCAATTAATCTTCCCTGAGAAGAGTTTTTTATAAGAAGAGCCAACTTGTTTCTACTAATATTTTTTAAATCTTCTTCCCCAAGAAAAATCAGAATACAAGAAGGATTTGGATTAGAAAAATATCCTTCTATAGTCTTTTTCTCATAAGAAGTAAGTTGCTTTTCTTTACTTAAAAGGTCTGAATTTTTGATAACCAGGACTTTCAATTCCCCTAAGAAGGGAATCGTATTGGCGTTATTTATAATCCTTGATATTCCCGCTTCTTGATAGTTAAGTATATCATAATTTACGCCCTCTAATTTGTCAGGTAGAAGGGCTTTTTCCGCTTTTTTAATGTAACTATCAATTAGGTATCTTTCATCACCATAAAAATAGTAAATATTTCTTATTTTATTTTCTTTAATGTCTTTTGCAAAGTTTTTCATTATCTTCTTCTTGGCTTCCTCTTTATTTTTATCATCCTATAAATTATTTGCACTAAATATAGAAGGGCAAAGGCATATATACCCATATTTATATAGCTTATTTTTCTAGGAAGTTTTTGATCAGATAAAACATTCATCCTTTCAAGTTCTTTACCCCCAACGAAGTATACTACTTCACCAATTTTATCTCCTTCTTTTAAAGGTCGCTTAATTTCATTCATATAAAATTCTTTAGAAGCATCAACTTTTACCCCTACTCTAATGGGAATACTCAAAGCTTTTTCACTTAAACCATGAATAACTCCCTCATCTAAGGAGTTTAATGTTATGATAGGTTCTTTTTCATCAATTAGCCTAACAACTTGGAAATTTTCTGAAGCATGTTGAATAAGTTGAGAAGCATAGTCAAAAGCTTTAACAGCCCTAGCATTAGTCATAACTAATATATAATCTTTATCTTCTAATTGATAGGTAAAAATTAAATCAAGTCTTTCTTGGTCTCCCCTAGTAGCAGCCATAAGGCCTGTAATTCCTGGATAATCTTCTAGAAGAATATTCCTACTAGTTAAAAGAGCCTGCCAACTTGCACCCTTCCAATTAAAACTTTTAATTTTCCCATATTCCCTTATAGTCTCATTATTCATCGCATATTTGGCCATTAAAGCAAGATCTTGGGCTGTTGTAACATGACGGGAATCCTTTTGTCCATAGGAATTTGTAAAAACTGTATCCATACATCCTATCTCTTTAGCCTTTAGATTTAATTGCTCAACAAATTTAAGGTCAGTTCCTGAAATATGCTCAGCAATAGCAAGAGCAGCATCATTTGCAGAATAAACTAAAGCAGCCTTTACCAAATCTGATAGAATTATTTTTTCTTTTTCCTGAAGATAAACCTTGGTACCCATAACTTTTACTGGATTTTCTCCAATGCTTACCTTTTTATCAAGACCTCCTGTCTCTACAGCAATTAATGAGGTTAGAATATTAGTTGCCCCTTCAATATTAACAACTTTCTCTTTGTCTTTTTCTAAAAGCACATGACCGGAACTTCTGTCTATAAGAACAAAACTATCTAGATCTCCTTCAGCTATAACCGGCATCCCCCAGGCTGTTAAAGAAAACATATAGGTAAACAATAATAAAACTACTATTTTTTTCTGCAAACTCATCACCTCTAAATGATTATATCATTTTAATGAATTTTTTTTTAGTCTAAAATGCTATTAAAGTAAAATTCTTTTTCCCCTTTATATATAAAGGAAATAGATCCTTTTAAATCCGTTCGAATTACCTTAATATCTCTCTCCTTTAAAAGATCAAGAAGGTCTTTTCCCGGATGACCATATCTGTTGTTTTTACCACAAGAAATAATACCTATATTTATATTTTGTTCATCATAGAATACTTTGGAATTCCCTGTATTACTCCCATGGTGGGGCACTTTCAGCACATCTATATTCTTATCCACTGTTAATTTATCTAAGATTTTTTTTTCAATATCTCCAGTTAGGAGAACATTTTTATCTCCATAATTTACTAATATAACTAGAGAATGATCATTACAATTTGTGTATTCTTGTTCTAAAGATGGAGATAATATTTCGAACTTAGTTTTATCAATATAGAACTTTTGCCCTGAATAGCCATAAATAATGTTCACATTCTTCTCTTTAGCTAATAAGACTAACTTTTCTACTAGCTCATTATTTTTAGGACTAGCAGGTAATAAAATGTTTTTAGGAGCCTTGTTTTCCATGAGCCAGATTATGCCGTTAATATGATCCGCATCTCCATGAGATACAATATATAATTCTGGTTTATTTATTCCCTTGGAAGATAAGTAACCCTCTACTTCTTCTCCCCAAGGACCTCCATCTATTAGAATTATTTTTTCATTCCAAGTATTAATCAATGAAGAATCTCCTTGCCCTACATCAAGAAAAATAATTTCCCATTTTTTAGGATAGAAACTAAAAGTTAAAAGGAATATTAATAATGATATCAAAAGATTTCTATTAACTTTTTTATTCTTATAAATAAGAATAATTAAGAGATAATATAAAACCATTTCCCATAAGGCTGGGGTAGATATACAAATATCTAAAAATTGAAAATAGAAAGCAATTCTTTCTGTCCCTTCAATTATTAAATTCAAAAAGAAATCAAAATATTGAAGGAGAGGAATAAAAGATAAGAATAATCCTAGCATAGCAAGAAGAGTGATTATGGCAAAAAGAGGAACATAAAATAGATTAATAACAACTCCTATAAGTGAAATCTTATTAAAGTATAAAAGAAGTATTGGAACTGTACCTGCTACTGCTGTTAAAGATAGAGAAAGATTGCTTTTTTTATTTTTATGGAAAAACACTATCCCTAAAACAGTAATGTAAGAAAGCTGAAATCCTGCGGAAAACACTACAAAAGGATTAAATAGAATTTGCGGAATTGCACTAGCTGCAATAATTGTTAAAGGATCAGGATGCCTTAAAGAAATTTTACTTAAAGAAAAAATAAAAAACATTAAAGCGGCTCTGTTAATCGAAGAGGAAAATCCGGCAAGGAAAGCATATAGGGCTAGGAAAAACCAAGCCCCAAAGTTTTTAAAATAAAATCCTCCAGGTGAAAATATTTTATATGCACCTGCTGCAATAATGCCTCCATGAAGTCCGGATACAGCTAATAAATGAGATATTCCCAGGAGTTGAAAACTGTCTCTAGTTTCTTTGGAAAAAAGAGATTTATCTCCAAAAACAATTGCTTGCACCAAACCCTGAGCTTTAGAGGTGTAATTACCAATATAACTTTCCATTACTTTATTTCTATATTTTAAAAAATATGAGTATAAATTGCTTTTATTTTTTTTATAGTCTATTTTTTTAACTTGAGCCTTATAAAATATATTATTACTAAAATAGTACATCTTTTCATTAAAGCCTTGTGGTATTCTTTGTATTTCAAAGGTATTTAGGATGAAGGATCCTTGGTAAATACCCCCTATTTCCAAACTATCAGGATAATAAAAGATTATTTTCCTTTTTAATAGAGGGTCACTATCTGACTCTAAAACTTTGCCAATATAACTTTTCCCTTTGCTTTCTTCGACCCTTATTAAAATATTTTTCTTTTCATTTTCCAAATTTTCTTCCGTAGTCTTATTTAGAAAATATCCTGCATAAAAATTGCCAAAAAGGAAAATCAAAATAATTAATATAATATATGCTTTCTTATTCTTGAAAAAATATAATAGTATTCCCACAAACAAGAAGCTTTCAATGCTTCCTCTATACCAACTGCTATATATTCCTAAAATCAAAGCTATAGTTGCAAAAAACAAATATCTATCTAGGGTCATTTTCTTAAATTTTTCCATAATAAAACCTCCGGTAAGTATCCTGTTTATATACTTCTTTTAATAAACAGAAATTCCTTATCCGGAGGAATGTTTTTATGCTATTTTATTTTATAAATCATCTCTCATTACTGCCCCTGTGCTAGCACTTGTAACTAGAGCAGCATATCTTCGTAGATATGAGTTTTTCATTAAATCTCTTTTTGGTTTAACCCAAGATTTTTTTCTTTCTGCAAGTTCTTCATCTGAAACTAGTACTTCCAGTTTTCTTTTTGGAATATCAATAGCTATTTGGTCTCCATTTTTAATAAAAGCTATTATGCCACCTTCTGCAGCTTCAGGAGAAACATGACCAATAGCAGCCCCTGCAGTTCCTCCAGAAAATCTTCCATCAGTTATCAGGGCTACTTCTTTATCAAGCCCCATTCCTATAATTGATGCTGTTGGACTAAGCATTTCTCTCATTCCCGGACCACCCTTAGGTCCTTCGTAGCGAATAACCACCACATCTCCTTTTACTATTTCTCCAGCTCGGATTGCAGCATAGGCTTCTTCCTCTGAATCATAGACCTTTGCAGGTCCTTGGTGCACAAGCATTTCTTTTGCTACACCAATCTGCTTAACAACAGCCCCATCTTCAGCAAGATTTCCCTTTAAAATTGCAATGCCACCTGTTTTAGAATAGGCATTTTCTATTTCCCTAATAACATCCTTATCCCTTACTTTAGCCTGGGCCACACTTTCCTCTAAAGAAACCCCAAGAACGGTTCTAGTTTTCCCATCTAAAAAATTATTTTCAATTAATCTTTTAATTACTGCAGAAATTCCTCCTGCTTCATATAAGTCCAAAATTCTATGCTCTCCTGAAGGATTCAGTTTACAAATATTTGGCACCCTATCACTTACTTTATCAAAATCCTCAAGATTAATATCTACTTCTGCCTGGTTAGCTATAGCCATTAAATGGAGAACAGTATTACTGGAGCCGCCTATTGCCATATCTAAGGCAATTGCATTGATAAAAGCCTCTCTGGTCATAATATCTCTTGGTTTAATATCTTTTTCCAATAAATACATAACAGACTCTCCAGCTTTTTTAGCAAGAGCTTTTCTTTGTCCATATACAGCAGGAATTGTTCCATTTCCTGGTAAAGCCATTCCTAAGCCTTCTGCCAGGCAATTCATTGTATTGGCAGTATACATTCCAGCACAGCTACCACAAGTAGGGCAAGCACTTAAAGCCATATCTTCAAGGGTTTCTTTATTTATTTCACCCTTATCGAATTGTCCTACAGCTTCAAAAGCTCCTTTAATTAAGTCTGTATCAAGGCCATTATATCTACCAGGAAGCATTGGTCCTCCAGAGATATAAACACTAGGAATATTTAATCTAGCAGCTGCCATCAACATTCCAGGTACAATTTTGTCACAATTTCCAACTAAAACTAATGCATCAAATTTATGAGCTACCGTCATGGCTTCAATGGAATCCGCAATTAATTCTCTACTTGCTAAAGGATACCTCATACCACTATGGTTCATAGCAATTCCATCACAAATTCCTATTGCTGGAAACTCCATAGGAGTTCCACCTCTAGCAATTACACCTAGTTTAGCTGCTTGAGCTATTTCATCTAAATGGATATGTCCAGGAATAATATCATTTTGTGCATTTACAATCCCTATAAGAGGTTTTTTTAAATCATCTTGGGAAAACCCTGAGGCATATAGTAGGGACCTGTGCGGGGCTCTTTCAACCCCCTTCGTTACTTGATCACTAATCAATCCAATCCACTCCAGTCAAGTTTTTATTAATTCTTTAATTTTATCAAAGGTAGCTTGTCCGATACCTTTGACAAGTATTATATCATCAATATTTTTAAACTTTCCATTCTTTTCTCTAAAACTTATAATATCTCCTGCTTTAACCTGTCCAATTCCTGGTAATTTAATCAGTTCCTCCATAGAGGCCTTGTTAATATTTATTTTTTCTGACCCCTTAGAATCCTGGGATATAAGGCTATTCTCTAAGTTGTCATCAATTTCTTCTGGGAAAGGAATATATATTTTTTGTCCATCGTAAAGCAACTCAGCCCTGTTAAAATATTTATCAAGAATTTCTAGATCTTTAATTTCCCCAGGAATTATAAGATCGTTTAGCCTAGAGCCCTCTTCCATTTGGAAAAGTCCTGGTTTCCCTACATTTCCTGCTATGTGAATAAAAACTTTCTTCTTTTCTTCTACTATTTCTTTTTCTATTCCCCTATTTTCTTCCTCAAATACTAAGTTTTGTTCTTTCTTCTGTCCAGTGATTACGGTGAAAATAATAAAGATTAACAATACTGCTATAAAGTACTTTTTCTCTTGAAAAAATTCCAGCATAAAAAACTCCCCACTTTTCTAAATGATCTCTCATCTATACTTCACGGGAAGTTCTATAAATTCCTAATCTTAATAATCTACACCTATTCCTTCATTAGCAATAAGTTCTTCGTAAAAGGTAACCTCTGCACCTTTATAGTAAGCCATTAAAGGAAAGAAACCCAGTCCAAGGGTAAATAGAGCTACGAAAAACCATCCTATAAAAGATATTTGCAAACTAAATAAAGCCATCTTATTACCCTGCATCAGTTCTTTGCTTCTTCCTATAGCCTCCATATATGTTAAATCAGGGTCATCGTTAAATACATACCAGGTCATAGAGTATTTATAATAAGCTATAATTCCTGGAATAACTAGCAACATAGTCCAAAGAATTATAAAGATTGTTTTAACAATATTTGTAATAAAATATTTTAAAAAGTTATTAAAACCAGAAAATATGTCTTGTACTTCTGCATATTTACCTCTTCTTAAGTTTAGAAAAAAAGTTGCAGCTCCAAAGGATATGGGTCCTGCAAAAATTAAATTTATAAAACCCAAGGTCCCACTTTGTTTTTCTACAGTTTCTCTAATAATTTGCCCATTTTGATATATTTCTCTAACACTAGTTGAAGTAAATGTGTCTGCACTAGTAGCTAAAAGCCAAAGTAAAAAACAAACAGCAATTGCAGCAAGCCATTTATTTTGAAGCATGTCTAAGGATTCTCTTTTAAAATATTTGTTTGATTTGTAAACCATTATCTTTCTCCCTTAATCTAAGAAGTCGAATTCAATATCCTTAACCACAATAGTATCTCCATCAACTGCTCCCTTATTTCTAAGTTCATCTACCACGCCCATATCTTCTAGAATCTTAATAAATCTAAGCATTCCTTCTTCGCTAGTAAATTGAGTTTTATGATAGATCCTATCAATTTCATCTCCCACCACATAGAAGATATCTCCTTCTTTATGGATTTTAAAGAGTATTTCCTCTTCTACCTTAGTAAGCTTTACTAACTCTTCTGTTTCCTCAATATAAACCTCATCTGGCGTTTCCTTAAGGACTTTATAAACGTGGTAAATCAATTCCTTAAGCCCTTCTCCAGTGGCTGCTGAAATAGGGAAAATTTCATATCCAGTAATTTCTTTTTTAAATTCTTCTAGTTTTTCTGCCCCTCCCGTTATGTCCATTTTATTAGCAGCTATAATCATGGGTCTTTTAATAAGTCTTTCACTATATTTACCTAATTCTTTATTAATAGTATGGAAATCTTCAATGGGATTTCTATCTTCCGATCCGGAGATATCTACTACATGGATCAAAACCTTAGTTCGCTCCGTATGTCTTAAGAATCTGTGTCCTAGCCCAGCACCCTCTGCAGCTCCCTCAATAAGGCCTGGAATATCTGCCATTACGAAACTTTCTCCTTGCTCCACTTGAACCATTCCTAAGTTAGGACTTAAGGTAGTAAAGTGATAGTCTGCAATTTTTGGTTTTGCTGCAGATACTTGGGAAATAATTGTAGATTTACCTACATTAGGAAATCCTACTAAACCAACATCGGCTAATAGTTTAAGCTCAAGAATCAACCATTTTTCTTCCCCCAGATCACCATTTTCAGCAAAGGTTGGTGCCGTATTTTTAGGATTTTTAAAGTTTTTATTTCCTCGGCCTCCACGGCCCCCTTTAGCAGCCATAAATTCCTGTCCCGGAGTTATTAAATCTGCCAATATTTTACCTGTTTCTGAATCCTTAACAATAGTTCCTACAGGCACCCTAAGAATTAAGTCCTTGGCGCTACGACCATGCATAGAGGATCCTTCACCATGGGCCCCTCGCTCAGACTTATAGTGAGTCTGGTAACGAAAATCCACCAGGGTTCTAAGGCCAGAATCCGCCTTTAGGATAATATCTCCCCCTTTACCTCCATCACCCCCAGAAGGTCCACCAAGAGCTACAAACTTTTCTCTTCTAAAAGCAGAGCAGCCATTTCCACCGTCACCAGCTTTTAGATTTATCTTCGTATAATCATAAAACAACAGTAATACCTCTTTTCTTTACCTAAATAATAAGAAAAAAAACCTGGCATTTCAGCCAGGTCAAGATTATGCAGGATATACACTTACCTTTTTTCTTCTTTTATCTAGTCTTTCAAATTTTACAATACCTGATACTTTTGCAAATAAAGTATCATCACTACCCTTACCAACATTGTTTCCTGGATGAAGCTTTGTGCCTCTTTGACGAACCAGGATATTACCTGCTAATACGATTTGACCCTCTGAACGTTTTACGCCAAGTCTTTGTGCAGCTGAATCACGACCGTTTCTAGAAGAACCTACACCTTTTTTAGATGCGAACAACTGTAAATTAATTTTTAGCATGCTATCCACCTCCTTTTTTAACTTTAACATGCCCGGCATATGCCTGAGCAATGGAATCTATGCCTATTTCAATAGTTTTTAATATATATTGTGCTTTTTGGTAATCTTCTTCTGTAGCTTTGTTTATCTCAAATTTAAGATAACCCTTGGGTTCATCAATTGTCAGACTGACTTTATCTTCACCTATATGATAGGCTAAAGAATTATATCCAGTAGTTGCTAGGGCAGAAACTCCTGCACAAACAATATCCTTTCCATGTTCATCAAAAAAAGCATGACCAGACACTTCAAGACCTGCATAATTGGAATCTTTAAATAAGAATTTGGCTTTGATCATTTCTTAGCCTACAATTTTCTCAATTAGAATTTTTGTAAATGGCTGACGGTGACCTTGCTTTCTACGATAATTCTTCTTTGCTTTGTACTTATAAACGATAATCTTTTTTGCTCTGCCATGATTTTGTATTTTTGCTTGTACTTTAGTTTCTTCAAGGAATGGAGCACCAACCTTAATGTTGTCCCCATCAGAAATCATTAATACCTTATCAAGATCAACCACATCTCCAATTTCAGCTTTTAAAAGCTCTACGTTAATGCTATCTCCTTCTTGAACTTTGTATTGTTTACCACCTGTTTCAATAATAGCGTACATGTCTGCACCTCCAATTCGAAAGACTCGCCTGTTAAGGTACTGTTTAAAAACAGTTTAGGAACCTTTTCCGCGCGGTTTTAACGTCACACAGTGAGACCACTATAGACTCTAATATACTAACCCAATCCTAAAATAAAGTCAAGAAATAAGCTTGATTAATAAAGGATTAAATGAGATAGCGTCAGCGCTTACTAATTTAAAATTAATGTCCCATTTTGAATCAGGTATTCTAAGACTAATCGAAGCATCATGTAGATGACCATAAAGACAAGTTTCTACACCATATTCTTTCATTAATTCGATAAAACCACTGTAATCATGTCTTAAGTTTACTGGAGGATAATGAAGCATAACGATTATCTCTCTACCAGGAATTTTAGGAACAGAATCAAGGGAAAGCTTAAGTCGAGCCAATTCCCTTAAATATATTTTTTCATCCTCAGGGGAGAAGCTACTTTCTCCTGGAACATTCCATCCTCTAGTACCACAAATATAAAGAAGCTCATTAATTTGGAAAGAATCATTTTGTATAAAATCAATATCCTGGGGTAAAAAAGCGCTCATTTTCTTACTACTAGTCCACCAATAATCATGGTTCCCCCTAAGGAGTATCTTCTTCCCTGGCAAATTATGTAAGTATTCTATATCGTATTTAATTTCTTCCAAGTCCATAGCCCAAGAAAAATCCCCGGGAAGGAGAATGATATCTTCTGAAGAAATATTTTCAAGCCAATTTCTTTGAATCTTTTTATCATGATCTTTCCAGTTGTGACCAAAAATATCCATGGGTTTTTTGAGTTTCCCATCTTCTCCATAAGATAAGTGAAGGTCTCCAATAGCCCATAATTTCATTTAAGATATGCCTTCAATTTCATAATAATCATCCCTATAAGTAAAGTCTTCCACTATCACTATAAGAACACCCATTTTTTCTTCCATGGCTTTTAAAATCTTTGCATTATGGTTCAAAAGATAACGATACATAAAAGAAGAGACCATTACTTTAAGAGTTTGGAAATTATTTTCCCTTACTAGGATTTTAAGATCCTCTTTTATTGTGGAGAACACAAGTCTTTCAGAGGTTACCTTGCCTCTACCTTCACAATTCTGACATTTTCTTTCAAAGGCAGAAGAAAGAGCACTTCCAACTTTTTTACGGGTCATCTCTACTAGACCTAGGTGAGTAATTCCAAAGATATGGCTTTTAACCCTATCTTTTTTTAATTCTTTATTTAGCTCTTCTACTAGTAAATCCTTCTTTTCTTTATCCTGCATATCGATAAAATCGATAATTATGATTCCTCCTATATTCCTTAACCTAATTTGCTTAACAATTTCTGTTACTGCTTCTAGGTTTGTAGCAAAAATAGTATCCTCAAAAATATTGTTTTTCCCTGTATACTTACCTGTATTCACATCTATAGAAGTTAGAGCCTCCGTTTCATCAAAAATAATATAGCCACCATTATCTAGCCATACCTTTCGTGAAAGAGCACCTCTAATTTGACTTTTAATATCATAATAGGAAAAGAGATCTTTTTCCTCAACAATTTCTATTGCAAAATCATTTTCTTTTCCATTTTTAAAAAGAAGGAGTTTTTCATAATTTTCTTTATTATTAACTATTACCTTTTTTACATCTGTATTTAATATATCTCGCATTATTTTTTCAAAAACAGGCTTTTCTGAATGAATCAGGGCTGGAGCGTGAGTTTTTTTGGAAGTATTAATAATGTCTTCCCATAATTGGAGAAGCATATCCAAATCTTCTTTTAAACTTTCCTCTTCAGCATTTTCCGCTACTGTCCTTACTATAACTCCTATATCAGCAGGTTTGATTCTTTCCATAATTTCCCGTAGGTGTTGTATCTTGTCTGGATCTTCAATTTTCTTTGAAATTCCTATATGATTATTTAACGGCATTAAAACAAGATATCTTCCAGGAAGGGTTATTTGCCTTGAAACCCTAGAACCCTTTTGCTGTACTGGTTCTTTTATTACTTGAAGCAAAATATTATCACCTTTTTTTACATGCTCAGCAATTAAATGTTCACAATTTCCATTAAAACTATCATCTAAAACAGCTTCCTCTACATATAAAAAGGCATTTTTATTTAAACCAATATCTACAAAGGCAGACTGCATTCCAGGGAGAACATTTTCAACTCTTCCTAGATAAATATTTCCTGAATATCCTTCTTTAATAGAATCGCCAAAAAATAATTCTGTTAGTCTACCTTCCTCTAATACTCCGATTTGTACTTCTTCTTCTCCTGCTTGAATAATTAATTCTTGTCTCATAACTACCCCACATTTGTTAAGATTTCTATCAAATCAAAATATTTATCATTCTGTTTGACGTAGAGTCCCTCTCTCTCAATACTAACTTCTTCAATAGGTATTCCCTGTATTGAAAAAAGATTTAGTAAATCCTGAACTCTTAGGTTTTTTGTGCCACCCTGGGCAATAGATGCTTCTAGGACACATTTACCATTTCTAACTTCAACCATAACTATATCATAAATATATGATCTAATATCCGTCTCTTTGATTTTTCTCTTACTTTTTTTTAAAATAATTATTTCTTCTTTCCCTAATATTTCATCTATGGCTTTTTGTAACAAGCTAGATTCTACATTATTAAAATCTAATAAGTACTTCCCGCTATTAATAACACTGGACATGGATTCTTGTTTTTCTACGACTTTCTTTACCTCTAGGACCCTAATTCCTAGAGGAGCAAATTCATTAAAGACCCTCTTAAATTCCTCTTCCTCTATTTCATCCCTTAGGTCTACCTCAAAGAACTCTCCACCCCCTGTATGTCCAACAGAAAGAGGCATGGCAAAGGAAAGTCTAGGGTGGGGATTAAAGCCTTCAGAAAGCATTACTGGAAGGCCTGTCCTTCTTAAACTCTTCATTATTGTTCTTGTTAAGTCTAAATGTCCAAGGAAACGACCTGCTTCAGTAACCCTATACTTAACTCTTAATTTCAATTTGCCTAGCCCCCTTGTAATCGATTTTTACAGGTAGATCTTGACAAACACCACAAACAGTACATCCAGTAAAGCGACAATCTCCTGTAAGTTCTATGGCTGCAGCTTTTTCATATTCACTTAGTAAATAAGACTTTCTTACCCCTGTATTAATAATATCCCAAGGAAAAACTTCCTCCAGGTTTCTTTCTCTAAAATTATAATCTTCAAAAGTGCATCCTTCTTCAGCCATAGCTTCTAGCCACTTATTGTAATCGAAGAACTTCCTCCAACCATCTAGTTTGCAACCCTTTTCAAAAGCTCTTAAAAGCACCTTGCCAACCTTCCGATCCCCCCGGGCAAAAACTCCCTCTATAAGAGCTAAATCTCCATCATGATAGTTAAAAACAATGCGCTTATTCCGTATATTTTTTTTAATCAGATTTTGTTTTTCTCGGATAGTCTCTAAAGAGTCTTGAGGCACCCATTGAAAAGGAGTGTGGGATTTAGGAACAAAGGCTGCAACGGAAATCGTTACCTTTGGTTTTTGATGACTATCCTGATATATTTTATCCCCTTCAGCCAATACTTTATAAGCAAGATCTACAATACCAAGAACATCTTCCTGCGTTTCCCAAGGTAAACCTATCATAAAGTATAATTTTATATTCAACCAACCTTCTTCAAAAGCTGCTCGAGCCACCTCTAGCATCTCTTCTTCCGTAACCCCTTTATTAATTATATCCCTCATTCTTTGTGTTCCTGCTTCCGGAGCGAAGGTAAGGCTTGTTTTTCTAACCCTGCTTACTTCTTTAGCGATCCCTACTGAAAAATTATCTACTCTTAAGGAAGGGAGAGAAATTCCAACTCCCTTTTCGCTAAATTCATTTGCTGTTTCTGTAATAAGGCATTGAATACCACTATAATCACTAGTGCTAAGAGAGGTAAAAGCAATATCATCATAACCTGTGTTCTTTATAATCTCTTTAACTTGCTCTACTAGAAGGTCCTTGCTTCTTTCCCTAACAGGACGATAAACAATTCCTGCATGGCAAAAACGACAACCCCTATTGCAACCTCTTAAAACCTCTACCATAGCTCTATCATGGACGGTTTCTATATAAGGAACAATAGGTTTTAGAGGATAAACAGCCTTATCCAAGTCTGCTACAGTTCTTTTCACTATGGGAAAAGGAGCTTTCTCCATAATAGGATAAGCTATACCTTTATCATCTACTTCATAAAATGAAGGTATATATAGTCCAGATATTTTTACAAGTTCTAATAGAAGACTTTTTTTATCTAATTTCCCCTTGTTATTTTCTTTGTTGATTTTCACTTCCTCTAAAAGTTCTAAGATAATTTCTTCCCCATCACCAATAATAAAGACATCAATAAAATCCGCTATGGGTTCTGGATTATAAACACAAGGTCCCCCGGCAATTACAAGGGGATTATCATTATTTCTATCTGCAGATAATTTAGGAATTCCTCCTAAATCAAGGATATTTAAGATATTGGTAAAAGTCATTTCATATTGAAGAGTAAAACCAATTACATCAAAATCATTAATGGGTTTCTGGCTTTCTAGACTAAAAAGACTAAGGTCACTTGCCCTAAGCTCTTCTTCCATATCTACCCAAGGACTAAAGACTCTTTCCATTAACATATCCGGATGTTGATTTACTATATTATAGATAATTTTTAAGCCAAGATGACTCATTCCTACCTCATATAAATCGGGAAAAGCAAAAGCTGTTTTTAAACTAATCTTATCCCAGTCCTTCTTCACCACATTATATTCATCACCTAAATAACGTAGGGGTTTTTCTACTCGATTTAAGATCTTATTTATTTCTATTGATGGCATTTTCAACTTCCTTCCTAAAAGATTATTATACTATAGGCGTATTAAAATTAACAAATAGGATTTCACCCTTATGTTATAATTTAAAGCAAAGGAGGCATTATTACTATGCTTAAGAATAAAATTTCTATAAACACCAATCTTTTTACTTTTTTAATTTTAACTATTTGTTTCTTTACTTTCTTAACTGTGCCTAGCTTTGCTCAAACTAGTCCCAGGTTAATTATTGATAGAGAAACTATCAATTCTAACCCAGGTCCTATTATTGAAAATGGGCGAACCTTAGTACCAATAAGAATCATCTCCGAAAAACTAGGAGCTCTAGTTACTTGGGATGAAATTAATCGTACTGTTCTAATTGAACAAGGAAGCAAGTCCGTGGTTTTGAAGATTGACAGCTTAATCTTTGAAGTAGGAAAGGGAAGTAATAAGCTGGATACCTCCGATGTTCCAGCTAAGATAATCAAAGATCGTACCTTTGTACCCTTAAGATTAATTAGTAACGTTCTAGGAGCAGAAATACTCTGGGACCACCCTACTAAAACAATCACGATTGACTCCAAAGTTACGGTAGCTTATTCACCTTACTCAGATTTGAATGTTGTCCTTTCACCTTCTACAGAAAACATCACTGGAAAAACAAATTTATCTTTATCTTTAAATAAAGAAATACCAGCAGGGGCTTCTGAAGTTAGGTATTTCCTTCTTGACCCTATAACAAGAAAGGGCCAGGCTATTGCCCGGGGTAGTAATATTAAGGGAACTTATTCCTGGCTCCCGGAGCCGGACAAACAAGGGGAAAAAATTATTTTTGCTGCCTTATATAATGACCAAGGTGATTATATAACCGGAGGTTCAACTTTTGTAAATATCGCTTTGAATCCACAAATTACCTTAACTTCACCTAAAAATGGAGGTCTTATAAGTCAAAGTCCTGTAACATTTCAAGCAGATTTAAATTTTGCTCCAAAATCCATTAAATATGAATTAACTTACATGGATAGGGATAAAAAAATTATCACCGATGAATCTGATCCTTATGGCCCCTATACTTGGTCCTTCATGGCGGAGGATAATGGCCTTATCTCTTTAAAGGCAATTGCTTATGATCAAAAGGGCACTCCTTATGAGAGTTCTCCTATCCAAATAGAGACAAACTTAGAAAAAAAATTAGCCTTAGCAGGAGTTAAAAGCGGAACCACAATCCAGAAACCAGTTATCCTTTCTGCTAATCGAAATTTTCAGGTAAGTGAAACTCAATATCTTAAAAGAGATCCTATAACTCAAGTGGAAACCATCCTATTTACTTCAGGATACGGATCCTACAAGTGGTTTCCTAGACCAGAGGATAGTGGTAATAGGGAACTTTATGTGAGAATAAAAGACACTAGAAACAATTCTATTACTAGTGAGCCTGTCTATGTAACTATTGTTGGAACACCAAAAATTATTCTTGAAGGTGTTGGACCTAATCAAGTTCTTACAGGAAGTCAAAAACTTAAAATAGACACGAATGTAGAAGCAAGTGATTTAAAAGTTTACCTAGAAAACCCTGCTAAGGGTAGTCGTAAAATAATCTCCACTAATATAATTCCAGGAGAAGAATTTAACTGGATACCCACTTCTGAAGATAGTGGAAACAGGCTTATTTATGCAGAAGGGTCTTATCAAGGACAAAAATTAACAAGTGAAAAAGTTAGTTTCCGCATTTATTTAGGAACAATTTATACAGCAAAACCTATAACTGAAAAAAGTAATTTCCAAAGTTTTTCTTCTGAATTAGCTTTGAATTCTGCTTCTAAAACCGGTATGTCTGCAGCCTTACAAACCGCTCAGGCCATCTTAGAGACGGGCTGGGGACAAAGCCTTCCTGTAGATAAATATTCAGGCAAGTTCTCTTACAACCTTTTCGGAATAAAAGGAAAAGGTCCTGCTGGCTCTGTTACTTCCAATACTTGGGAAGAATATAATGGAGTATCTTTTAGGACTGACGCAGATTTTAGAGCCTATAATAATATTAATCAAAGTTGGGATGACCATAAAAACCTACTTTTAAAGGCTCAAAGATATTCTATTTTCAGAGATGTAATGCATAATAGTACTCAAGGGGCTTGGGCATTAAGAAGAGCCGGCTATGCCACCGACTCTAAATATCCTCTAAAACTTATTGATATTATTAAAACTTATAATCTTGATAAATTAGATGAAGTGTCCTTTTAATCTTGATAGCTAGATGTAATTTTCAGGAGCTCCTCTTTTACTAGGGGAGCTTCATCATTATCTGCAAGCATAATAAGACAATCTCCAGAGTTTATTAAAAAGTTCCCATCAGGAATCAACTCTCGTTCTCCTCGCCTTATACTGACAATTAAAAATCTTTCTGGCCATCTTATGTCTTTTACTTTCTTTCCATCAACTTCTGAGCCCCCCATTACAGGAACCTCCATAATGGTTTTACCTTCACTTTTTTTCTTATTTTTCTCTATGGGATTTTTATCTTTGTCCAACATTCTCTCCAAAAGAGTTTCATAGATTGCCTTGGAACCAATCACATCTGCAGTAATATATGATGTAAGACATATGGTTATTAAAGCAAGAAGATGACTAAAGGTTCCTGTCATTTCCATAATTAAAATAGTTCCAGTAATTGGTGCCTTTACCACAGCAGTAAAAAAAGCTGCCATAGCTAAGGTCATAAAATTAAGGACTAAATCTCCACTAATAAGATCAAAACTATAAAGAATCTCACCGATTCCTTTTCCAGCTAAAGCTCCTAAGACTAGCATAGGTAAAAATATCCCACCAGGTACCCCAGCTCCATAAGAAATCCCAGTAAATAACAATTTTACTATAAATAGGAAAAATATAAAGCCTACTGCTAAATGTCCTGCGCTTAAATCATCAATAAGATGATGTCCTCCCCCTAATACTTCCGGTAAAAGAAAACCTAAAATTCCGGAGATAAGAAGGGGTAAAACTGGTTTAAAGATTTCTTTAATTGAAGTACTCTCACTATAGTTTTTTTGTACAAATAGCAGTACCCAGTTAAATAGTTTTCCTAGAAAGCCAATTAATATTCCCAGTAATATTACATAAAAATATTTAGAAAGGGGTATTGCTTCCATTTCAGCAAATTGGAAAACTGGACCTAATCCAAAAAAATAACGGGACACGAAATCTCCAGTTACAGAAGCTGCCATTGCTGACATTAGTAATACGGGGGATATATATTTATGTAGTTCTTCTAAAGCAAACATTACTCCTGCTAGTGGGGCATTAAAGGCAGAAGCCAAGCCAGCACAAGCACCAGCTGTTACCAAAAACTTTTCCTCTACCGGTAGTCTTTTATTAAGCCGACTAAAACCTAAACCTGTCTCAGCACCAATTTGTACTGATGGGCCCTCTCTTCCAAGAGATAGACCGAAACCTAAGGCAATTACTCCACCAACAAATTTAGCAATAATATCTCTAAACCAATCTAATTTCACTTGGTGAATTAAGAAGCCTTTTATTTGAGGTATTCCACTTCCTTTAGACATGGGTGCTAGTTTAATTATATAACCCAAGAATACGCCAATTAATCCTAGGAAGACAAACCAAAAAAGAATAGTAATAAAGGATTTGCTCCCTAAGCTAGCATAGATAAATCCCCTATATTTATCTCCTAAACTAATAGCTATTCTATAAAAAACTATAACTAAGCCTGTTAATAATCCTATAATAATTCCTTGTAATACTAATTTTAAATTAAAAGAATACCAATCCTTCAAAATACCTGATGTTCCTTTTTCCTTATTCATTACAAATCTCCTGTTCTTACAGCATTTATTTCATTTTAGCCCTAAAACAAAGAAAAAAGTTCCTGGAAATAGTAAAGCTTTTCCAGGAAACCTTTTTTATTATTATTTTATTAAGCTCCTCGTTCAGCTTTTTTATTCTTAATATATTTATCTCTTTGAGTTTTTGTTAGAAGAATTTTTCTCAAACGGAAAGATTTAGGTGTTATTTCAAGATATTCATCTTCCGCAAGATATGTCAAAGCTTGCTCCAAACTTAAAGATTTTTTACCTTTTAATTTAATAGCATCATCTTTCCCTGATGAACGAACATTTGTCTGTTGTTTCATTTTACATACATTTAAGGTAAGGTCATCGTCTTTCTTATTTTCTCCTATAATCATACCTTCATAAACTTCAAGGCCAGGATCAACAAAAAGAGTTCCTCTTTCTTCTGCAGCTTGTAGAGCATAGCCTGTTGTTGTTCCAGCTTCCCAAGAAACTAGGACCCCATTTTTACGATCTCCAATCTCTCCACTCATTGGTCTGTAATCAATAAAGGCGTGATTTAATATTCCATATCCTCTAGTTTCTGTGAGGAAATCTGTTCTAAGACCAATTACTCCTCTGGAAGGAATTTCATATTTTAATTTCACGATTCCATTAGTATTAACCATTTCAAGCATATCTGCTTTTTTCCTATTAAGAAGATCCATTACAGCTCCTAAGTGAGCTTCTGGTGTTTCTACAAAAAGAAGTTCATACGGTTCCATTTTTTTACCATTTACTTCTTTTACAATAATCTGAGGTCTAGAAACTTGAAATTCAATTCCTTCACGACGAAATTTTTCAATAATTACAGCTAAGTGTAATTCTCCTCTTCCGGCAACATTAAAGACTTCAGCCTTATCTGTTTTTTCTACTTTTAAAGAAACATCAGTATGTTTTTCTTTTAACAATCTTGCTTCAAGCTTTCTAGCTGTATAAGGATCTCCTTCTTTACCAGCAAAAGGAGAATCATTGACAAGAAAGTTCATTTGTAATGTAGGCTCTTCTATTACTACTCTCTCTAATGCCTTGGCTTTACCAACTTCGCAGATAGTATCGCCAACATTAATTTCGCCCATCCCAGCAATAGCAACAATTTGTCCAGTTTCTGCTTCTTCTACTTCGATACGTTTTAATCCAGAAAAAGCAAATAGTTTTGTTATTTTCTGTCTATCAGATTTTCCGTCAGCTTTAGTAATTTCCACAGGCATGTTTAATTTAATTCGCCCGTTTCTTACTACACCTATGCCTATTTTTCCAAGAAAATCACTGTAGTCTAAAAGAGTAATTTGGAATTGCAGGTCTTCCTCAGCATCTCCTGCTGGGGGAGCAATATGTCTAACTATTTCTTCAAATAAAGGTACAAAATCCGTTCCTAGGCTATCTGGAGTAGTAGAAGCTATTCCACGAATCCCAGAAGCATAAAGTACAGGGAAATCTAATTGTTCATCATCTGCACCTAATTCAATAAATAAATCAATTACTTCATCAATAACCTCCGTTGGTCTGATAAAATCTTTGTCCATTTTATTAATTACAACAATTGGCTTTAAGTTCTCTTCAAGAGCCTTTTTCAAAACAAATTTTGTTTGAGGCATACAACCCTCATAGGCATCAATTACTAGCAGAACTCCATTTACCATTTTCATGATACGTTCAACTTCTCCACCAAAATCTGCGTGACCTGGTGTATCTATAATATTAATTCTGTAATCGCCATAATCAACAGCTGTGTTTTTTGCTAAAATTGTAATTCCTTTTTCTTTTTCAAGGTCATTATTGTCCATAACTCTCTCTACTATCTTTTCATTACTGCGAAAATTACCAGTTTGCATCAACATTTTATCTACCAAGGTTGTTTTACCATGGTCAACGTGAGCGATTATAGCAATGTTTCTTATTAAATCCTTTTTCAAAGTTATTCCTCCCATAAAAAATAGAGCCTTTTGGCTCTATAACGATCATATAGCTTTATAATTATATATACTAATTTGCCATAGCGCAATGTTTTTTTTAGCTTTTTATTATAATTTCTCTACTAATTTCTCTATTCTTTCCATATTTTTTCCATTATATTCCTCAATTTTACCTTGATTAGCTAAAGCTATTAGGTCTGGATCTGTCTCTAAAGATGTTATTAATTTAAGGCCGCATTCTTCTGCCATGGCTCCAGCAAAGCTCTCTCCAAAGGGTTTAATAATTTCACTACAGCCTGGGCAGGTAATATAGGCCATATTTTCTACTACTCCCAGCACGGGAATTTCCATTTTTTCCATCATTTTTATGGATTTTTTAACTATAAGATTTGTTACATCCTGAGGTCCTGTTACCATAATTACCTCATCTACAGGTATTATTTGCATTACAGTCAAAGGAATATCCCCAGTTCCAGGGGGCAAATCAATTAGTAAATAATCTAAATGAGCCCAGATTACCTCTTCCCAAAACTGCTTAATTACCCCAGAAAGAATAGGTCCTCTCCATAAAACTGGGTCTCCTTGATTTTCTAAAAGTAAATTAACTGACATTATTATAACATTATTTTTGCTTTTTACAGGAAGAATACCTAATTCCATTTGCTCTGGAATAGCATCTACTCCGAACAATCTAGGAATACTTGGCCCTGTAAGGTCTGCATCTAAGATTCCTACTTTATAACCTTTTCTACTTAAAGCTATTGCTGTTAAAGCAGTTACGGAGGATTTTCCTACTCCCCCTTTACCACTAGCAACACCAATTACTTTATTAATATTATTAGTAATTCCATTCCCGATCTTATCTTCAGGAATATCTGTTCTTTTTTTCTTATTATGACTATGTCCCACAAGAAACACCCTCTTTTCCAAGTAATATATCTATTCTAAGCCATTTTCAAAGAAAAAAAAAGACCCACATAAAAGTGGGCTAATTGACTAACTAATTTTTAAGCCTTTAAATCTAAACTATATTCCTAATACACCAAACATTAATGGTAAAGCAGCAAGTCCAATTGCAATATTTGTTGCTCCTGCAATTTTTGTTAACATTGGGTTTGGCTTATACCATGCAAAAGGAAGGATTGCTGTTAAAACATTTATTAATAATAGCACTACTCCAAGAGCACCAAAATTGCCATTAACCATAATATGCTTATATGCAAGTACTCCAGTCATAAAGAAAATAGTTACAAAAAAGTGCGCATATACTTTTTTATCTCCTGGATTAAAGAAATGCATAGCAACTACTACCCAAAATAAACCATATGTAGCAAAAACTGTACCTGAAAAAAGTCTAGCTTCTGGTGGAATACCCATATCAAAAAAGAACATGCAAAAAGCAGTAAATAATTGACCTCCGCCACCAAAAATTAATGCGATATTTGCAAGACTTCTATTCAGTCCTACATGATCAGTGTTTTCATCTACACCGATTCCGATCTGTTCAAGACCTAATAACCATACTGTAACACAAAGACCAAAAACACCTATTGCTTCTGGATTTACAACATTTAATGACACAGACATCTCTCCTATTTTTTCTTTTTTAGTTAGTCAAACTCTTTTTTTGAAAACAGTAAATTTCCAATTTCATAATAAAATCATTGAAGAATTTTTACATTTTCAATTTCAATTGATAATTATACTCTCAATGATCTAAAATGGCAAGATGAAGAAAGGTATTTATCTAGCTTCAAAGGACAAAAAAGAGGACAAGGTTAGTGTTAACCTTGTCCTCATATTTATACTTATTTTTATTATTTAATTTTGGTTCATTGGTTTTAAAATGAAGCCAATAAAGGATCCTACAAAACATAATCCTGCTGCAACATAAAAAGCTGTTTGATATGTTCCAGTAGTATCAAGAATAAATCCAGCTAACTGTGGTCCAACTATTCCCCCCACACCCCAAGCTGAAAATAGAACTCCGTAGTTCATACCAAGGTTCTTAGCACCATAAAAATCTCCTGCTGCAGAAGGATATACTGCCAGCATTGCTCCGTAACCAAAAGTAATAGCACATGCTCCTATAACTAGAGGGATAAAACTTGTAAAAGATGAATAGAATATAAGAGCTGTTCCTTGGATTGCATAAAGAACCATCATAGTTTTAGCTCTTCCAATTTTATCAGAAATTACTCCTGCTGCGGGTCTTCCCAAAGCGTTTGCTATGGAAGCTATCATAACTACTGCAGCTGCGTTTACAAGACCTTGTGATTGCTCAGAAACAATTGTTGCCAGGTGACCAATTATCATAAGACCAGCTACTGCACCAACAAAGAACATAACCCATAATTGTTTAAACTGAGTAGTTTTTACCATGTCTTTCCATAAATAATCTTTACCAACTGCTTTTGCTGCTCCCCCTGAACTAACATCTGTTACAGGAGTATCAGGATTTTTAAGAGTCATACCTAAAACTATAACAACAGTAAAAAATCCGATTCCTAAAGTTCTAAATGTTCCTGCAATACCCATAGAAGCTATCAACGCATTGGTCAATGGAGCTATGTATAAAGGTGCAAGACCAAAACCACCAACTACAAGACCTGAAATAAGTCCTTTTTTAGATGGGGCAAACCATTTTATTGCTACGGGTGTTGTAGCAGAATATCCTAAACCAATACCAGCTCCACCAAGAACACCAAAAGTAAGAGCCAATAAAACTGAAGAATCTGAAACAAAGCTTGATGCTACCATACCTGCACCAATTAAAACCCCTGCTAAAATAACAACGAACCTAGGGCCCATCTTATCTTGCAGTCTTCCACCTGGAATCATTAATACGGCAAACATTATAATTGCAATTGTATAAGGTAATGATGCTTCTGCTGCTGTCCACCCGTTAATATTTCTAAGATTCTGCGCAAATATACTCCAAGCATAAAGAACACCAAAAGCAAGGTTAATACCAATGCCAGCTAAAACTATAAGCCAACCTCTTTTCATAATTCAATAACACCTCCATAAAATTTAAAACACTTCCGCTATTATATCATTATTAAGGTCCTTTTGTAAATAATATATTAATATATTTAATGTTTTATTTGTCGACTAAAAAGAGGACAATTTAAACATCATATTAAATTAACTTTCCTAATTTTTCCTTGGCCATTTTAATCTCATCCTTCGTTCTGGAGAAACCAGTGCCACCCTTGATATCCCTTCTCTCAACACAAGTATTTACATCAATAGAATGATAAATATCTTCCTCTATAAGTTCTGAAAACTTTTTAAATTCATCTATTGATAGGTTGTCTAACTCTTTTCCTTCTTTAATACCATAGGCCACTAGATTCCCAGAAACTTCATGGGCATCTCGAAAGGGAAGTCCTTTGTAAACAAGATAGTCAGCCAGGTCTGTGGCATTAGTAAAACCTTTTTTAGCCGCATCCAGCATCTTATCTTTTTTAATCTTCATTGTAGTAAGCATTGGAGCATAAACTACAAGACAGCCCTTAACAGTATCAATGGTATCAAAAAGCCCTTCTTTATCTTCCTGCATATCCTTATTATAAGCTAAGGGTAATCCCTTCATTATCGTAAGAATACTCATTAAATTACCATATACCCTTCCTGTTTTACCTCTAACCAATTCCGCTACATCTGGATTTTTTTTCTGGGGCATAATACTGGAACCTGTGCTATAGGCATCATCCAGTTCTACGAAAGCTGCTTCTTGGGAAGACCAAAAAATAATCTCCTCGGACAATCTACTTAAATGCATCATTAAGATGGAAGAAAAAGATGTAAACTCTATAACAAAATCTCTATCACTTACTCCGTCTAAACTATTATTTGTAACCTGATCCAAGCCTAGCTCCCTTTGCACCATTTCTCTAGCTAAAGGAAAGGTAGTCCCAGCCATAGCTCCAGATCCTAAAGGTGATACTCTTGTTCTCTTTGCCGTATCTTGCAGTCTTTGATAATCCCGATAAAACATCTCAAAATAAGCCATTAAGTGATGAGCAAAATTAATAGGTTGAGCTCTTTGTAGATGGGTATAGCCAGGAAGCACTGCATCAATATTTTCCTCTGCCACATTTGTTATAGCTTCCATTAAATTAATCAGAAGTTTACCTATTTCCTCCATCTCACTTAGAAGATAAAGTCTTATATCCAAAGCTACCTGGTCATTTCTGCTCCTACCTGTATGAAGCTTTTTACCCGTCTCCCCTATTTTCTTAGTTAAAAGAGATTCAATGTTCATATGTATATCCTCAGCATAAACATCAAACTCAATTTTTCCCTCAGTAATTTCTTTTAAGATTTCTTCCAAGCCAGCTATAATTTTTTCACTATCTTCTTTAGTAATTATTTCTTGAGAACCTAACATTCTAGCATGGGCAATACTTCCTGCTATATCTTCTTTATATAATCTTTTATCAAAGGAAATAGATGAATGAAAGTCCTCCACAAGTGAGTCTGTTGTTTTGGAAAATCTTCCTCCCCACATTTTTTTCATAATTTACTCTCCCCTCAAATTAAAAAATAAAGCTGACAAAGGTCAGCTTATGTTTTATGTTTCTATTTCTTTTTATTTTTTTCCATAATTGCTCTTACTTTTAAAGGTAGTCCGAAAAGATTTATAAAGCCTTCCGCATCCTTTTGGTTATAAACATCATCTTCTTCAAAGGTTACAAATTCTTCATTATATAATGAATTGGGAGACTTAGAACCTGCTGACATGGTATTACCTTTATATAGTCTAAGTTTAACTAAGCCTGTAACATCTTCCTGGGTAGAATTAATAAAGGCATCTAGGGCGTCTTTTAAGGGTGTATACCAAAGTCCATCATATACTAACTGGGCATATTTAATTGCAACTAATTGCTTATACTCTAAGGTAGCCCTATCTAAAGTTAGTGATTCTAAATCTTGGTGAGCTTTATAAAGGAGTGTTCCCCCTGGTGTTTCATAAACTCCTCTAGATTTCATTCCCACTAATCTATTTTCCACCATATCTACAATGCCAATACCATTTCTTGCTCCAATAGTGTTTAATTCTTCCAGAAGTTCCACAGGGCTTAATTTTTTGCCATTAACAGCAACGGGATTTCCTTTAACAAACTCTATTTCTAGGTATTCCGCTTCATCTTTTGCATTTTCAGGATGCTTGGTAATCATATATATATCTTTTTTTGGTTCATTCCAAGGATTTTCTAAATCAGAACCTTCATGGCTTAAATGGAATAAGTTTCTATCCATACTATAGTTTTTCTCTTTTGTTACAGTAAGGGGAATCCCTCTTTTTTCAGCATAATCCACTGCATCTTCTCTAGATTTAATATCCCATTCTCTCCAAGGTGCAATAACTTTAATATCTGGGTTTAAGGCAAAAATGGTAAGTTCAAAACGGACTTGATCATTACCTTTCCCCGTAGCACCGTGAGCAATATAGTCTGCCCCTTCTTTTTCAGCAATCTCCACAAGTTTTTTGGAAATTAAAGGTCTGGCAATAGATGTGCCTAAAAGATACTTGCCTTCATAAAGAGCTCCGGATTTAATTAATGGAAATACGAAATCCTTTACGAACTCATCTTTTAAGTCTTCAATATAAATCTTAACTGCCCCTGATGCTATAGCCTTTTCATTAAGAGGATCCAACTCCTCCCCTTGCCCTAAATCTGCCGCCATACAGATAACTTCAAGATCATAATTTTCTTTAAGCCATGGTATTATAATTGATGTATCTAATCCTCCAGAATATGCTAGAATAACTTTTTTCATTTTTTCTTTTCCCCTTTTCATATTATATAATTGCAGCTAAAATCCCCTTATGGGCGTGGAGCCTGTTCTCAGACTGACTGAATATTACCTGAGCAAATTTTTCAAAGATATCCTCTGTTATTTCTTGCCCTTTGTAAGCAGGTAAACAATGCATTACAATGGCATCTTCTTTGGCTAATTCTAACACTTTTTCATTTATCTGAAAACCGGCAAAATCTTCTTTTCTCAACTCTGCTTCGGCTTCCTGCCCCATACTAGCCCAAACATCCGTATAAATCACATCTGCATTTTTTGATCCTTCCAATGGGCAACTAACATAATTTAAAATTGACTTACTATCTTTTTTTAGGGATTCTGCTAAATTTCTAATTTCCGTACTTACCTGATAGCATTCAGGAGCAGCTATGGTTACATTCATTCCCATGATAGCTCCCCCAATTAAAAGGGAATGAGCCATATTATTACCATCACCAATATAGGTTAGATTTATACCTTCTAATTTACCCTTTTCTTCAATAATAGTCATCATATCCGCCATCACTTGAGTTGGATGATATAAGTCTGTCAATCCATTAATTACAGGAACCTTAGCAAATTTAGCTAATTCATCCACTTCTTTTTGTTCAAAAGTTCTAATTAAAATTCCATCTACAAAGCCAGATAAGACTCTAGCCGTATCTTCTATCGGCTCCCCACGTCCAATTTGAGACTCTTGAGGGCTCAGAAAGACACTAGTGCCACCTAGTTGGTACATTCCCACCTCAAAAGCAATTCTGGTGCGTGTAGAGGCCTTTTTAAAGATCATAGCCAGTACCTTATTCTTTAATACTGGTGTCTCTACCCCGGCTTTTTGCTTTTTCTTAATTTCAATAGCTAATTCAAGAATATACTGTAATTCCTCTTTAGAAAATTCTTTAAGAGAAACAAAGTCTCTACCCTTCAGGTTAATCATAAAATCCTCCTCCAGTGTTGTATAATTATACTTCTATCTGAATATTTTTGCAATAGCTTCTTTCCTCAATTATACCCCTATTCCTTGAATTTTAAATAACAAAGGATTAGACTTATATCAAGGAGGTGTTTTTATGAATTATAAAACACTAATAATTGAAAAGGAAAACTACATAGGGACAATTTCAATGAACAGGCCGGATGATCTAAATACTTTCAGTGCAGGAATGGCAGCAGATTTAAATGCAGCTTTCCTAGAAATGGACGCAGATCCAGAAGTAAGGGTTATTATAATTAAAGGAGAAGGAAGAGCCTTTAGCGCAGGAATCGATCTTTCTGAAACAGAGGGTAAAGATTATTACGAATTAGTAGACTGGGTTAGGCCTATTAATAATATTACTCTTACCATGAATAAAATTAGAAAGCCTATAATTGCTTGTGCTCACAAATTTGCTGTAGCAAATGGTATATCCTTAGTAGCAGCAGCAGATATAGCAGTGGTATCAGAGGATACTAAATTTGGAACAACAGCTGTTAACATTGGTTTATCTTGTATGGGACCTGCGGTAACCTTAATTAGAAATATTGGAAGAAAAAAAGTTGTAGAACTTCTTCTTACAGGAGATATGATTGATGCTGAAGAAGCCCTTAGATTAGGTCTTGTTAATTATGTAGTTTCTAAAGATCAATTAGAAGAAAAAACTATGGAAATAGCAAAGAAAATAGCTTCTAAAAGTCCTAGAGCAGTACAAATTGGAAAAACTTCCTTCTATGAAGTTGCCGATTTAGAATATTCAAAAGCTTTGAATTTTGTTTCTGAACATTTTGCAAATCTATGTGCTTGTGAAGACGGCAGAAAAGGCTACCAAGCTTTCAAAGAGAAAAAACAATTAGACTGGTAAATTAGAAGTGAGCAGAAGGAGATCCCTAACATGAACAGAGATTTTTTTAAAAGCCTTAAAGAGCGAAAATTAAAGATTAATGGCTACGAAAACCTCAAAAAGTTTGGTGTTCTGGTTCCTTTAACTTGTATTAAGGATGAGTACCATTTAATTTTCCAGGTTCGAGCAGATAAAATCGCATCTCAACCGGGAGAGATTAGTTTTCCTGGAGGTGGTCGAGAGCCAGGGGATAAAAATATTATTGAAACAGCAATTAGAGAAACCAAAGAAGAATTTGGTTTAAGCCGGGACAAGATAAATGTTCTTGCTCACTTGGACACTCTTATTACCCCTTATAATATGGTTCTCCGCCCCTTTATTGCAGAAATTTTGGATTATGAGAAAATCATACCTCACGAGGCGGAAGTAAAGGAAGTTTTCACTGTTCCTTTAAGCTTCTTTCTGGAGAATGAACCGGAAGAATATTTTTTAGATATTAAAGCGGAAATATCTCCAGAAAAACATTTCCCTACCCACTGGGTAAACGAGGACTATAACTGGAAAGTTGGTAACTATTCTGTTATCTTTTACCAATATGAAAATAGAATTATCTGGGGCTTTACTGCAAAGATAATTGAAAATTTAGTAAAAATAATCAAAGAAAATCCTCCTAAATAAAAGGAGGGTTTTTTATTCTAAATATTCTGGAATACTTCCTCTAAACTTTTTAAAACTATATCTATTTCCTCATATTCCACATTTAAAGGAGGAACAAATCTCAGGGTTTTACCTCCAATAGAATTTATTAAAATCTTTTTCTCTAGCATTTTATTTACTATATCCCCTCCATCTAAGGAGATATCCATCCCTATCATTAAACCTTTACCCTTTACTTTCCCAAGAAAAGAAAAGTTATCTTTAATCTTTTCTAAGCCTTCTCTCATATAAGTTCCTTTTTCTCTAACATCTTTTAAGAAGTCTTTTTTAAAAATCTCTTGGCAAACTTTAAGAGCCACATTTGTTACTAAGGGATTGCCGCCAAAGGTAGAGGCATGATCTCCTGGCTCAAAGACCTCTGCAATTTCATCCTTGGCTAAAATTGCCCCAATAGGAACTCCTCCTCCAAGACCCTTGGCTAATGTTATAATATCCGGTTGGATGTTATAGTTTTGAAAACCAAAGGCTTTTCCCGTCCTCCCTATCCCAGTTTGGACTTCATCCAAAATTAGTAAAAGATTATGTTCCTTACAAAGCTTTTGGACTTCTTGAAAAAATTCTGGTGAAGGTTCATTTACTCCCCCTTCCCCTTGGATAGGCTCTAGCATAATTGCACATGTTTTCTCATTAATCTGAGTTTTAATAGATTCTATGTCATTAAAAGCTGCATATTTAAATCCTGTTAAAACAGGTATAAAGGATTTTTGATATTTTTCCTGTCCTGTGGCTGCCAAGGCACCCATAGTTCTTCCATGAAAGGATTGGAGAGCGGAAATTATCTCATATCTCCCCTTACCCCATTTTCTGGCAAGTTTTATTGCTCCTTCATTGGCCTCCGCTCCACTATTTGCAAAAAAAGCTTTACCCATACCAGATTTTTCGCAAAGAATTTCCGCCAAATCTATCTGAGGTCCTATCCAATAAAGATTAGAGCAATGAATTAGTTTCTCACTTTGTTCCCTGAGAGCATCTTTAATTATCTCACTACTGTGACCTAAAGAATTAACAGCGATCCCTGCCACAAAGTCTAAATACTTATTCCCCTCTAAATCATAAACCCAGGAGCCCTTACCTTCATCTAAAAGAATAGGTAGGCGGCCATAGGTATTCATTATATATTTTTTACCCTTAGCAATTTTCTCATCCATTTTCATTAAAGATTCTCCTTTTCCACAAACATAGTACCCACACCTTTATCTGTAAAGATTTCTAGTAATAAAGCGTGGATCAAGGTTCCATTAACAATATGGGCGGAAGAAACTCCATTACTAATAGCCTCCATGCAACATTCTATTTTAGGTATCATTCCTCCACTTATAGTACCATCAGCAATCAGCTTTTTTGCCGAAGCCTGATCCATTCTAGAAATTAATTTTCCTTCCTTATCAAGAACTCCATCTATATCTGTTAAAAGAAATAGCTTCTCCGCATTAAGACTTGATGCTATACTTCCAGCAGAATAGTCACCGTTTATATTGTAGGTTTGTCCCTGATTATCCACCCCTACTGGAGCAATAACTGGAATATATTTATCAAAAATAGCCTTATTAATTAGAGCCGGATTAACTTTCTCTACTTCTCCAACAAAACCTAGATCATAAAATTTACCATCAACTTCCGCCATTTTCTTTTTAGCTAGAAGAGTTTGCCCATCAATACCACTAAAACCCAAGGCCTTAATGCCATTTTTTTCAAAAAGGGCTACTACTTCTTTATTAACCTTACCGATGAGAACCATTTGAACAATTTCCATAATCTTTTCATCCGTTACCCTTAAACCCTGAATAAACTCACTTTCTATTCCACTTTTGCTTAGCCAGATATTAATATCAGGCCCCCCACCATGAACGATAACTGGATTGATTCCAACATATTTCATTAAGATAATATCATTGATTACCTGATTTTTTAGTTCTTCATCAATCATGGCATTTCCTCCATATTTTATAACAAAGGTTTTGCCAGAGAACTTTTTAATATAGGGTAGGGATTCAATTAAAATCTTGGCCTTATCACCAGGAGTAAGATTAGTCATATTCATTTATTTCCTCCTAACTACGATATTCCGCATTTATTTTTATATATTCATAAGATAAGTCACAAGTCCAGGCTGTAGCTTTTTCCAAACCAAGATTAAGGTCACAGGTTATTTCTATTTCTCTCTCCTTAAGAATTTTAAGGGCTTGTGCTTCATCAAAAACCATAGCTTTACCCTGTTTGGCCATTAATAAATCTCCTATTAAAATGTCACACTTGGAAGGATCTATTTCTGCACCTGAATAGCCAAGAGCTGTAATTATTCTTCCCCAGTTAGCATCCTCACCAAAAAAAGCAGTTTTTACCAAATTCGATGTGGAAATACTTCTTGCTGCTATCCTTGCATCCTTCTTAGTTAAAGCGTTAATAACATTAATCTTTAAAAGTTTAGTGGCCCCCTCTCCATCTTTAACAATGGAAATGGACATCTCCTCACATATTTTTCTAACTACTTCTTTAAATTTACAATAATCCTCTGTATCCTTCTCAATAATCTTATTTCCTGCCTCCCCATTTGCCAGGATACAAACCATATCATTTGTACTAGTATCTCCATCTACTGAAATCATATTAAAAGTATCATCTATTACATCTTTGAATATATCTTTTAAAGCTTCTTTGCTAACTAAAGCGTCCGTAGTTAGAAATCCTAACATGGTAGCCATATTAGGATGGATCATTCCAGAGCCCTTTGCCATGCCACCAATTTTCACAATTTTATTATCTATTTCTAATTCATAGGCAAATTCTTTATTCACAAGATCCGTTGTCATAATGGCTAAACTAGCATCATGACCCCCATCTTCAGAAAGGTGATCTTTTATTTTTTTTAGCCCATCTTCGATTCTATCCATGGGTAAATAGACACCAATAATACCTGTGGATGCTACAATAACATCTGAGGAATCAATTCCTAAAACTTCTCCTGTTAAAGCCGTCATTCTAAGAGCGTCACTTTTTCCCTGATCTCCTGTGCAAGCATTGGCACATCCACTGTTAACAACAATAGCCTGAGCTTCATTGTTATATAGGTGGTCCTCTGTTACAAATAGAGGAGGTGCTTTAAATTTATTCTTTGTGTAAACTGCAGAAGCATTTGCCTTTTTCACCGAATAGACAAGGGCTAAATCCTTCTTATTACTTCCAGGCTTAATACCACATTCGATCCCTGCAGCCAAAAAACCTTTAGGAGCAGTAACTCCACCATTAATTTTTTTCATTATTTTTTCCTCCTAAGGATATACTGGTAAAAAGTCTATACCTGTTTTTTCTGGGAAGCCAAACATTATATTCATATTTTGAACTGCCTGTCCTGAGGCTCCCTTAACTAAATTATCTATAACTGAGACTATAATTAGCTTATTAGCTTCTTCTGATTTAACTAATCCTAGATCACAATAGTTTGATCCGGAAACTAGTTTAGTCTGGGGTAAGATATCCTTTCTTAATCTCACAAAATATTCCTTATTATAGGTATCTTCATACACCTTATAGATGTCATCAAGGGAATAATCTTTTTTTAAGTCTACATAAATCGTAGATAATATTCCCCGGGTCATAGGAACTAAGTGAGGGGAAAATATTACCTGAAGATTAGTAAATTCTGAAGAGGCAATAAGTTCCTGTTTTATCTCTGGAGTATGACGATGTTTGCCGATGTTATAGGCGTAAAAGTTCTCATTTATTTCAGGGAAATGAGTATGATCAGCAGCTTTCTTCCCAGCCCCTGATACTCCAGATTTGCTATCTGCTATAATACTTCCCTCTCCAAACATTTTATTTTTCAGAAGAGGATAAAGACCAAGGATTATACTTGTAGGATAACAACCTGGATTTGCTACTAATTCTGCATCTTTTATTTCCTGTCTATAAATTTCCGGAAGACCATAAACAGCCTCAGAAAGATAGTCAGGACAAGAATGTTTAACCCCATACCATTTTTCATAGGTTTCTAGGTCCTTTATGCGAAAATCTGCGGACAAATCTATTATTCTTACTTTTCCTTTAATTTTTGCAACTATTTCAGAAGCGGTACCATGAGGAAGTGCTAGAAAAACAAGATCAAGATCTTTTACAAAGTCTTCAGGATCATCAATACCTTCATCCCATATACTTAAATTTTTTAAAAATTGCTTGTGATTATCAGACACTTGACCGCCTTTATTACTTCTAGACGCCACCTTTTTAATATTAACCATTAGATGTGAATGTAAAATTCTCATTAATTCAGACCCTGTGTAACCGGTTACACCAATAATACCTACTTGAATCATTTCATCATCACTCCCTATCAGTTGTTTTATTATACATAAGATTGAATATCTATGCAATCCTTTAGGAAAAAAAAACCTGACTAATTGTCAAGTTTTATACTAATTCCATTAATTCTCTTTTATTCTCTGGTAATATTTCATTAATAAATAAGGTTCTCTCTTCCATTAAGTTGACCCTTTTAAATTGAGAGTATCTTGCTCCATATCTATCAGCAATCACCATTACCTCTGGTCGGCTAGGAAGTCCTTGGGACAGCTTCAAAACTACCCCATAGCGAAGATTGCTTAATCTAACAAAGGATCCAACAGGAAAAGGAGCCACATGTTTGGTAAAAACATCCACTAATTTTGGATCAAACATAGTCCTTTCCAAGCTCATTATTTTTTCCAAAGCTTGGTAAGGGTACATTCTTTCTTTTAAAGGATTCATAAAAGATAAGTTATCATAATAATTCGCAATAGCAACTATCCTTGCGTATTCTTGAATATCCCTTCCCATAAGTCCTCGAGGATATCCTGTTCCATCGTAATTTTCATGGTGTTGAAAAGCCACATGGGCAACCTGGGATTTAATTTCAGACATTTTCTTTAAAATTTCAAAGCCCCTATCTGGATGTTCTTCTCCAACATCTTCTAATTTCCCAATATCATGAAGCATTGCCCCTAAAGCTAAATCCTTTATCTGAAAATCATTATAGCCTAAGTATTTTCCAATTAAAATAGACAATACGGATACATTTAAGCTATGAACAAAAAATTTAATTTTATCGCTATAAAAGTCAAGACCAGAGACGATTAAATTCTTACTACTATTAACATCTTCTAGGACTTTATTTATTATATTGTGGACTTGTTTACCTTCAATTTCCCTACCACTTTTTATGTTTTCGTGAACTTCCATTAAAACTCTAACAAAATTCACTTTTACACTATCACTTATAAGATCTTTTTGATCTATTTCTTTTTCAAGAAGTTCATCTTTAACATATACAAAGGGAAGGCCCATTTCTTCAAGTCTTTTAATATAAAGTTTTTTTACTATTGTGCCTTCTTTAAGTAAAAGTCTTCCTTCTTTATCATAGACATTTTTTCCTATTATCTGGCCATCTTTAATATCTTCGATGGCAATTGATCTCATCTAGCCTAGTCCCACCTAATCTTTATTGAAGTATTTTTTCCAAGTCCACCAATTTTACCAGTCTTTCTCCTAACTTGGCAATACCCCTAATGAAATTTTTTTCTTCATCTACATTCATTTTACCTGGCTCTTCTATTTCATCCTCATCAATTTTAATTATTTCAGACACAGCATCCACTTTAAAACCATATATTTTTTCTCCAGATCCTACAACAATAATTCTAGTGTTATCGTTATCCTCTACTTCTTCCATTTTTAAAATATTCTTTAAAGAAATGATAGGAACAACCTGTCCCCGGATATTTGTAACTCCAAGAACATAACTAGAGGTATTAGGCATAGCAGTAAGGCTTTGCATTCTAAGAATTTCCTTAACCATCATGATGTCCATTCCAAAATCTTCTTCATTCATCTTAAATATAACTTGCTGGGTCATTAGTTTCTCCTCCTGAAAAATTAAATATTTCCCACATAAACATCTTTCATATAAGCAGTGGCTATTTTCACTATTTCATCTAAAGTGCTAATATCCGTTGCTGGCATTTTCGCCTTGTAACTGGGGTAATAGCGATTTATGTGCACTGGTATTTCTTGGTCTAGATCAGAAAGCCATTTAAAAAAATCTTCTGCTTCCTCTATATTATCATTAATACCAGGGACAATTAAACAAGAAATTTCAAGATGTTTTTCCTTTTTAACAATTTCCCTTAAGTTCCTCTTTATTATAGCAAAATCTGCTTTAAAATGCTTCCTATATGCTGGGGAGGAAAAAGCTTTAACATCAATATTAAAAGCATCAATATATTCCAGTAGTTCTAACAAAGGTTCTGAATTTACATAACCATTGGAGACAAAAACATTTTTTAAAGCATTTTTCCTTATCAAAGATGAGGTTTTCATAACATATTCAAACATTACAATTGGTTCAGAATAAGTATAGGCCAAGCCTATGTTTTTAGATGATACTAGTTCAAGGGCTTTTTCAACTAATTCTTCTGGACTCATTTTAATATCATTTCTATTTTCACATTGGGAAATCTGCCAGTTCTGACAAAAAGAGCAGTGAAGATTACAGCCGCTAGCTCCAGCAGATAAGATTTTAGTTTTAGGAAAATATTTAGCTAAGGGCTTTTTTTCTATAGGATCCAGAGATAAGGAGGATAAATTATCATTTTCAGTATATAAAATTCCACCCTTGTTAAATCTAGACCTACAAATACCCCGATAACCGTCTCTAATTATACAATTATGAGGGCAAAGTATACATTCTACTACATTGTTTTCCAGTTTATTATAAAATTTACACTCCATCATAGATTATTCTATCCTTTCTCATATCTAGTTACTTTAAATCTTTTAATAATAAAATTTTCCCCTGTAATACCAGCCTTGTCTTTAGCTATTTCTATCTGATCTTCCACCTTATTTACTCCCTCTAAATTAGGAAGCAATAAGCCCCTCTTGTATCCCTGCTCCACAATTACCCCGTATAGCTTAGGGTCCAGTTCTGAAATATCACTAATTTCTTCCTCAGGCTCTAGGATATCCACGGAAATATCTAATTTATTAAACTCATCTATAGTCACAGGGTAAAATCTAGGATCCTCTGTAGCTGCAGCAATAGCATTGCTTATTATTTCCTCCTTTAAAGAGCCTCTTCCCCTTATAGTTCCAATACAACCTCTAAGCTTCCCTTCCATTTTTAAAGTAACAAAGACCCCTTTTCTTTCATCTTTATTTTTTTCATGATCAACTTTTAGTTTTTTTCCTGTCTGTAAATATTCTTTAATTGCATCTCTAGCAACATCAATGTATTCATTAGTCATAATAAATATCTCCTTTCCCTACTAGATAGCCCACCCCAAATGGTTTTTCATAGCTTAATACCTTAGTCTTTATTTTAAATTCACCTAAAACAAAAGAAGCAAGTATTAGGGGGATAAATCCACACTGACCTGCTCCCTCTACGATATATTCTGGGATATCTTTAATCTTATCTAATCTTCCTTCTTCTATTGCTTCATAAACCATCCTATCAAAGATAGGACCTTCTTCAGCAAATCCATAATGGGAATCTTCTTTAAGTCTATGGCTTAAATCAGCGGAGATTACAAGACCGAAGTTGTCCTTATTAAAATGTTCATCCCTATTTAAAAGATTAGCTATAACTTTACCTTTTTCCTCTAGATCTTTAATATTTGTAAAGCCGCTACTTATACTTACAACTTCTAAGTCAGAAATTACTTTTTCTAAAAAATAGAGAGGAACTAAAACACCATGGTCCAGTTCGCTTTCTATCCCATAAAAACCATTCTCCACAAGTTTTTTTACCATTTGAGTATCATTTCTAAAGTTAAATTCTTTAGTGTAATTAAACTGACCTAAGTTTCCTTTTAAAGTTGTTGTTGTATTTACAGCATGCATCCTGGATGGAGCAAATCCATGGGGAGAAATTACAATTACTTTCTTAATTCCTTCGGAAGCAAATTCTTGCCCTAGGCTTTCCATAGCTTTGTATGTTTCATCAACTTCACGGGCATCTTCTCTCCCAATTTCCGGAAGTACTACAGGAGGATGAGGAAATATCCCTATTTTTTTCAACATTTAAATCACCTCGATATTTCTATTATCTCTACTGTTTCTAAATTAGGACAATTTTTAAAGATATCATCATAATTTGTATCAGCGCTTACTTCTAACTTTTTAATCCCTATGCTTTCTAAGCTAGTACATTCACCAAACATCATCACCATATTCCTTACTCTTGAGGTGTCGAAGTTACTCACATCTATTGACTCTAAACTCTTGCAATAGCTAAACATTAATTCCATATTTTCTACATTGGAGGTGTCAAAACTACTTACATCTAAAGTCTCTAGACTAATACAATCCATGAACATGCCTATCATGTTTTCTACCTTGGAAGTATCAAAGCTACTTAAGTCTAAGGATTTTAAGTTACCGCAATAACTAAACATTAATTCCATATTTTCTACTTGTGAAGTATCTAAATTACTTACATCTAATTCTACTAAGCTACTGCAAGTAGAAAACATATTCCACATATATTTAACATTTGAAGTATCAAAGTTACTTAGATCTATGGATTTTAGATTATTACATTCACCAAACATCAAATTCATATTTTCTACTTTTGAAGTATCAAAACTACTCAAATTTATAGATTCCAGGCTAGTAGAATACATAAACATCCCACTCATATCTTTTACCTTAGAAGTATCAAAGTTTGTTAAGTCC
Source organism: uncultured Eubacteriales bacterium (assembly GCA_964642925.1). Classification (GTDB taxonomy): domain Bacteria; phylum Bacillota; class Peptococcia; order Peptococcales; family SKKY01; genus SKKY01. Next base: position 155,764 of record CAZXPJ010000001.1, read on the forward strand.
AATCTGCTTATCTTGTTATAGCCTTTACCCCTATAGATGTCCTCTTTCCGATCATACTCCTCCAGAAACATACCCTCATAGCTTATGACATCTTTACCTTCATACTTTGTAAGAGGACCTGATATTTTACCCAAATCTCCCTCTGTGCCCCCAGTTCCATTCCACCAGGCTCTATAGCCCGATCCATCTTCTAATAATATGTAATCATAGTATTCTTTGCTTTCTTTATTGCCACAGGATGAAAATAACATAACCGACATCAGTAGAATTAATATAAGGAATAATTTATTTTTCATTTTCCCCTCCATAATTATTTATATATTTCATTTCTTCCCTTACCAATACCCATTATCTTCTTTATTTAAAAGCTTACTTGAGTTGGGGATAAAAAAAAGCCCCAAAGCACATGGCTTTGAGGACTTTCGAATTTGTATGAATTATCTCTTTGAGAACTGTGAAGCTTTACGAGCTTTTTTAAGACCATATTTATGTCTTTCTTTCATTCTTGGATCTCTTGTCAAGTAACCAGCTGTTTTTAAAGATGGTCTTAATCCTGGTTCTGCTTTAAGTAATGCTCTTGCAATACCCAATCTGATTGCACCAGCTTGACCAGTTCCTCCACCGCCATGTACTTTACATACAACATTAAATCTATTTTCTGTTTCTGTTAATACCAGAGGTTGCTTGACAATCATCTCCAGAGTTTTTTTGTCCATATAATTTTCTAATTCTCTACCGTTGATAGTAATAGTGCCTTCTCCAGGTAATAATCTTACTCTAGCGATGGACTTTTTACGACGTCCTGTTCCATAATATTGAACTATATCTGCCATGTGTTATGCTCCCCCCTTCTTAACCTTGCCATACTTCAGGTTTCTGTGCTTCGTGTGGATGCTCAGAACCTTTGTAGACATTTAATTTTGTAAACATTTTTGCTCCCAGACGATTGTGAGGAAGCATACCCTTGATTGCTACTTCAATGGCTAATTCAGGTCTTTTTTCCAATAAAACTCTATACTTAGTCCTTTTTAAACCACCAGGATATCCACTATGACGAATTAATTCTTTCTGATCTAATTTATTTCCTGTAAGCTGAATTTTTTCTGCATTTATAATGATTACGTGATCACCGCAATCAACATTTGGTGTAAAAGTAGGCTTATGTTTTCCTCTTAATACTGAAGCTACTGCAGATGACAATCTACCTAGAGTTTGTCCCTCTGCGTCAAATATAAACCATTTTCTTTCCACTTCAGTGGGCTTTGCCATGTACGTGGTACGCATATATATTTCCTCCTCTGATAAGTTTACCTTATTAAACAAGTTAAACGGGGCTCGCTTAACAATAAACCACAATTTATTGTATTAAAACGGCTAATTTATGTCAATAGTAAACTTCTTTTAAATATAGGCCTCCCGCAGGGGCTTTTTTGGATCTTAGGTTTCTATCTCCTGTTTCCAAGGCTTTTTTTATTGTATCTATATCCTTTTTGCCTGTCCCTACTTCTAGGACTGTTCCAACAATAATTCTAAGCATATTATAAAGAAAGCCTCTCCCAATAAAGTGAAACCAAATTTCATTACCTACTTGGGTAAGATAAACTTCGTGAACTGTTCGTCTGAAATCTGTAGTATCTGTATTTTTAGATGAAAAAGCTCTAAAATCTTTTTTCCCTACGAATTCTGCTAAAGCTAATTTCATTTTATCAATGTCAAGTTCTTGGGGAAAATAGTATTTATAATTATGTTCAAAAACTTCTGGTCTATTTCCTTGAAGCACTTTATAAATATAATACTTTTTTTTAGCAAGATGTCTAGCATGAAATTCTGCCTCTGCATCTTCCATACTTTTAATATAGATACTTAAGGGTAATTTTTTGTTTGTTACATATCTAAGGTTCTCGCCAGGGATAGGATTCTCTGTATTGAAGCTTATAGTGTAATTACAGGCATGAACTCCAGCATCTGTTCTACTGCATCCATAAATCTTTATCTTCTCTCTAAGAGTATGCCTGATGGCTTGTTCAAGGACTCCTTGAACAGTAGTGTTCCATTTTTTTTGTCTCTGGAAACCTCTGTAATGACTTCCGTCAAATTCAATAACTGCTTTTATATTTCTTTTCATAAAAACACCAAAATTCATATATTCTTATTAAAATAGATTACTATAGCTAACAGGATCAAAACAACAAAAATAGCAAGGAAATCTCTGTAAGAATAAGCAAGCTCCCTAAGTCTTGTCCTTCCTTCTCCACCTCTGTAGCATCTAGCCTCCATAGCTATAGCCAAATCATCCGCTCTTCTAAAAGAACTAATAAAAAGTGGCACTAGAATAGGAATCAAGGCTTTACCCCTATTTATTAAATTTCCACTTTCAAAATCTGCCCCTCTAGCTTTCTGAGCATTCATGATTTTTTCTGTTTCTTCAATCAAGGTAGGAATAAATCTTAAGGCAATAGTCATCATCATTGCTAGTTCATGAGCTGGAACACCAATTCTTTTAAAAGGATTTAACAACTTTTCTATTCCATCTGTTAAAGCTATAGGTGTCGTGCTTAATGTTAGAACTGAAGTTATGATTATCAACAAAGCCAATCGTAAACCCATAAAAAAACCTTGTCTTAGTCCTTCTTTTGTTAAAACAAGAATTCCCCAACTCCAGATTTCCTCCCCTGGTGTTAAAAAGAGATGCATGGTTGATGTTAGTATGATAATTAATATTAAGGGTTTTAATCCTCGTAGATAATATTTTAAAGATATTCCTGATAATAGAATCGTAAAGATGCTGAAAGCAAATACTAGTCCATAAGCATTAAAATCTTTAGCAGTGAATAAGGCTACCATGAATATAAATACAGCAAAAATCTTTCCTCTAGGGTCCATCTTATGAATAAAAGAATCTCCTGATATATACTGACCGATAGTAATGTCTTTAAGCATGGGTATTTTCCCCCTTGAATAAAGTCTTTTTAAGCTCCCGGACAGCATCTTCTACTGTAAATACATTTTTATCCAAGATTAAACCTTTTTCTTCTAAACGATAAAAAAGTTCTGTAACAACAGGAACACCTAGACCAATTTCTTTTAGTCTATCTCTTTTTTTAAAAATATCCTCAGGTTTTCCCACCATTTCAATTTGACCATTATGCATAACAACTAATCTGTCAGCAAATTTAGCCACATCTTCCATACTATGGGAAACCAAAATTATGGTAATGCCTAATTCCTTATGAAGTTTTTTAATTTGGTATAAAATTTCTTCTCTTCCCCTAGGATCTAAACCTGCTGTAGGCTCGTCTAAAACTAGGTACTTTGGTTTCATTGCAATAATACCTGCAATAGCAACTCTTCTCTTTTGACCTCCACTTAGGTTAAAGGGAGACTTATCCTTTATGCTCTTATAATTTAACTGGACAGCTTCCAGTGCTTCTTTTACTATTTTGATTTTTTCTTTCTCCGTAAAACCATGGTTCCCCGGACCAAATCCCACATCTTTTTCTACAGTTTCTTCAAAAAGTTGATGTTCTGGATATTGAAAAACCAAACCTACTTTTTTTCTTACATCCTTCATTTTAACCTTTTTATTACTGGTTATAAGCTCATCGATTTGTACTGTTCCTGATGTAGGAATTACCAAACCATTTAAATGCTGCACTAATGTGGATTTACCAGAACCTGTGTGACCTATAAGCCCAACAAATTCTCCCTCATTAATTTCTAAGCTTACACCTTGTAATGCATTAGTTTCATAGGGAGTCCCTTTTTGGTAGGTATAATAAAGATCTTTTATTATTATGGGCATAGCCTCTCCACCATCTCTTCTATCGTTAGCAGATCTTTAGGAAATGACTTATCAATCTTATTTAAGGTATAAGCAATTTCTGTAATTTGAGGGATATCAAGACGAAGTTTTTTAAGTTCTTCCACTTGGGCAAACACTTCCCTAGGAGTCCCTTCATTTACAATTTTCCCCTGTTCCATAAGGATCAGTCTATCTGCTAATACAGCTTCTTCCATAAAGTGGGTTATTAATACAATAGTTAGTCCTTCTTCTTTGTTTAATTGTAGGATTGTATCAATAACTTCTCTTCTTCCTTCAGGGTCAAGCATTGCTGTAGGCTCATCTAAAACCAGATAGGCTGGTCTCATTGCAATAATACCTGCAATAGCAATTCTTTGCTTCTGACCTCCAGATAATAAGTGAGGAGGTTTATTCCTATACTCTGTCATTTTAACTTTTTCTAGAACTTCTGTAATTCTATTTACCATGACCTCTTGAGCAATTCCAATATTTTCCATGCCGAAGGCAATATCTTCTTCAACTGTAGTGGCAACAAGTTGGTTGTCAGGATTTTGAAACACCATTCCTACCTTTTTTCTTATCTCCCAAAGGTTTTTTTCTTCTTCTGAATTAAGGCCATCAACGATTACCTGTCCCTTACTAGGAAGTAATAAAGCATTTAGGTGTTTGGCAAGGGTGGATTTTCCACAACCGTTATGGCCCAGGACAACAACAAATTCACCTTCATTAATTTGAAGGTTAATAGAGTCCAGGGCCATTGTCTCATTCTCTTTACCCTGGGAATAATAATGATGAAGATTTTCAACTTTAATCATGTAAATTCCCCTTTAAATAAATAAAAGTCAGGACGGTTTATCCTGACCCTTATTTATACTAGTTCTACTACAGCTGTTGGTGCAGCGTCACCTCTACGGAAACCGGCCTTAATTACTCTTGTATATCCGCCTTGTCTCTCAGCATACTTAGGAGCAATCTCTGTAAACAGTTCATGTACAACCGTGTCATCTAGAAGATAAGATGTTACTTGTCTTCTAGCGTGAAGATCCCCACGCTTACCAAGGGTAATCATTTTCTCTGCAATTCTTCTTACTTCCTTAGCTTTAGGTTCAGTAGTTAATATTCTACCTTCTCTTAACAAAGAAGTTGTCATGTTTCTCATCATGGACCTTCTATGATCGCTTCTTCTACCTAATTTTCTATAACTCATTATATACTTCGCCTCCTTTTCCTTAGAATGATTGTTATCTCTATTCTTCGGAGGATTTTAAACTCAATCCTAAACTTGCTAGTTTCTGTTTTATCTCTACCAAAGATTTAGTTCCCAAGTTTCTAACCTTCATCATTTCTTCTTCTGTTTTTAAAATAAGCTCCTGTACTGATACGATGCCGGCTCTCTTTAAGCAGTTGTGAGATCTAACAGTTAAGTCAAGTTCTTCAATAGTCATCTCAAGAACATTATCCTTAGTATCTTCCTCTTTTTCAATCATTATTTCAATGTCATTAGTAGATTCGGATAGATTAATGAATAAGGATAAATGATCAGCCAAAACTTTAGCAGAAAGACTAATAGCTTGTGATGGAGTTATACTACCCCTTGTCCAAACTTCAAGAATTAATCTATCATAATCTGTCTTTTGGCCAACTCTTGTATCTTCTACAGTAAAGTTAACTTTTTTAATTGGTGAAAAAATAGCATCTATTGGAATAGTACCAATAGAATCTTCTTCTTTTTTATTACTAACGGAAGAAACATATCCTCTGCCTCTTTCAAGTAACATCTCTATAAACAATTTACCTTTTTTATCTAGAGTAGCAATAACTTGCTCTGGATTAAGAATATCTACTTCCGGTCCTGCAATAATATCTCCGGCAGTAACTACTCCTTCCCCTTCTTTCTCTATACGAATAAGTTTCGGCTCATCACTGTTTAAAGACAGATTCAATTGTTTCAAATTTAAAACTATATCAGTTACATCTTCAACTACTCCAGGAATTGTGGAAAATTCATGAAGAACTCCATCAATTTTTAGTGAAGTAATTGCTGAACCTGGAAGAGAAGAAAGTAGTACTCTTCTTAGAGAATTCCCTAAAGTAGTACCATAGCCTCTTTCCAAAGGTTCAAGAACAAACTTACCATATGTTTTATTTTCATCTGAATCAACAAGTTCAATACTTGGCTTTTCAATTTCTATCATTTAATAACCCCCTAGTCCTGTTTTTTTAATTGAGACTATCTGGAGTACAACTCAACTATCAATTGTTCAGTTACAGGTATGTCAATATCTTCTCTGGCTGGTAATGTAACAATTTTAACAGCTAAGTTCTCTGCATCAAGATTCATCCACTCAGGTATGTTTTTCTGTCCAAGCTTTTCAATGATGCCTTTGATAATTACTGATTTTTTACTTGACTCTTTAAGCTGTATTTCATCTCCAACTTTTAACATCATGGATGGTATGTTAGCTTTTTTACCATTTACTTTGAAATGGTTATGTCTAACTAGTTGTCTTGCTTGAGATCTTGACTCAGCAAAGCCGGCTCTAAAAACGACATTATCAAATCTTTGCTCCAACTGAACAATTAGGTTTTCACCAGTAACACCTTTTTTTCTGTCAGCTTCTTTAAAGTATTTTCTAAATTGACTTTCGCCAATTCCATAAATTCTACGAGCTTTTTGTTTTTCTCTTAACTGAAGACCGTATTCAGATTGCTTAGATCTTCTCTGACCGTGTTGACCAGGTGGGTATGCTCTTTTTTCAAAGGCACATTTTTCTGAATAACATCTATCGCCTTTTAAGAAAAGCTTAACGCCTTCTCTTCGGCATAACCTACAAACAGGTCCTGTATATCTAGCCATAATTAAATTAACACCTCCTATACTCTTCTACGTTTTGGTGGGCGACATCCATTGTGTGGAATTGGAGTTACATCTTTTATTGTGTTAACTTCCAATCCTGCAGCTTGTAGAGATCTTATTGCTGCTTCACGTCCTGAACCAGGTCCCTTTACCATACATTCTACTTCTCTTAAACCATGTTCCATTGCAGCTTTAGCTGCCTGTTCTCCGGCCATTTGAGCAGCAAAAGGGGTACTTTTTCTTGAACCTTTAAATCCAACTCCACCAGAACTTGCCCAAGCAATAGTGTTGCCATTTTCGTCAGTAATTGTCACCATTGTATTATTAAATGTTGAATGAATGTGAACGATACCTTTACTAATATTCTTTTTGACTTTTCTTTTAACGCGAACGCGCTTTTTAGGACTTGCCATTAAAAATTCTCACCCCTATTTCTTTTTCTTGCTTACAACCGCTTTAACTTTACCCTTACGAGTACGAGCGTTAGTCTTAGTTTTCTGACCACGTACAGGTAATCCTTTACGATGTCTTAAACCTCTATAGCTACCAATTTCAATAAGTCTTTTAATATTTAAAGATACTTCTCTTCTTAGGTCACCTTCGGTTTGCATTCCACGAATAATTTCTCTTAGTTGTGCAACCTCGTCCTCAGTAAGATCTTTAACTCTTGTATCTTTATTTATACTAGTTTGTGCCAAAATTTTTAAAGATTGAGGTCTACCAATTCCAAAAATATAGGTTAAAGCAATCTCAACTCTCTTATCTCTTGGCAAATCTACGCCAACAATTCTTGCCATTCTTTTCTTGCACCTCCCTTAGGTTTTATTAACCTTGTCTCTGCTTGTGCCTGGGATTTTCACAGATCACTCTAATTACTCCCGATCTGCGAATAACTTTACATTTTTCACAAATAGGTTTAACTGAAGCTCTAACCTTCATAAGAAACCCTCCTTCTATTTATACCTGTAAGTAATACGTCCTCTGGTTAAATCGTATGGTGAAAGTTCCACGGTTACTTTGTCTCCAGGGAGAATTTTAATAAAATTCATTCTGATTTTTCCAGAAACATGGGCAAGTATTTTATGTCCATTTTCAAGTTCAACATTAAACATTGCATTTGGTAAAGGCTCAATTACTTTGCCTTCTACTTCTATTACTTCTTTAGACATACTCAAAAACCTCCTTTTTTACGTCAACTCTTTGTTTGTAGTCTTTCCAGTGCATCCCGAATATCTTTATTGGTAACTTTGAGATCTTGTTCCATTTTCTCATTAAGCTCCTGATCTATTTTTTCAGAATACCATAAATGATTTACATTTTTCTTCTTAGGATTACTTATTCTTTTGTATTCTCCATCAACTACGTAAACAAAAGAGGTGTCCCAATTAAAAATAACGTAATTTGTGTTTTTGTCTCGACCAGCTCTGGATGTTACCAGTTGACCTTTTTTTATTTCTCTCATCATTGGCATAAAATCACCTTTATAATCAATTAGTGAGTAAAATCAGGATAAATTATGAGTATATCTAGATAAGTCCTGCCCACTTGAAATCTACTTACCCAGAACCCTTAGTATTTCCTTTAAAACATCTTCCATGGACTGATTACCGTTGATATTAACTAAAAGACCAGTGTTATTATAGTATTCTAAAAGGGGTGCTGTTTGTTTTTCATATACCAAAAGACGATTTTTTGCTGTTTCTTCAGTATCATCATCTCGTTGATATAATTCTCCACCGCACTTATCGCAAATACCCTCAACCATTGGAGGGTTGAAAATCATGTGATAAGTTGCCCCACAGGATTTGCAAATTCTTCTTCCTGTTAAGCGACCAATCAATTCTTCTGCTGGTACTTCTATATTGATCACTGAATCTAATTTTATTCCCAAATCTTTAAGCATTTTCTCTAATGAATCCGCCTGACTCACTGTTCTTGGAAAACCATCCAATAAAAAACCTTTTGCACAGTCTTCCTCTTCAATTCTATCTCTAACAATTCCTACAGTTACCTCATCAGGAACTAACTCCCCTTTGTCCATGAAGCTTTTAGCTTCTTTTCCTAGGCTTGTTTGTTCTTTAATAGCTTTCCTGAACATATCTCCTGTGGAAATATGTGGAATGTTTAGAATCTCCGTTAACTTTTCTGCCTGCGTGCCTTTTCCTGCGCCGGGAGGTCCCATTAATAAAATTTTCATATTACCCTCCTGATGTTTAAGATCTTACTTCATAAATCCTTCATAGTGTCTCATCAACAAGCTAGCCTCAAGTTGTTTCATAGTATCTAAAGCTACACCAACTACAATTAGAAGTGCTGTTCCACCAAAATAAATGGGGATAGCTGTTAATGCAATTAAGATACTTGGAAGAACCGCGATGCCTGCAAGGAATATTGCACCAGCTAAAGTAATTCTATTCATTATTTTTGTAATATATTCTGTTGTTGGTCTGCCAGGTCTAATGCCTGGAACAAAACCACCGTTTTTCTTAATATTATCTGATACATCTGCTGGATTAAATGTAATCGCAGAGTAAAAATACGTAAAGAACATAATCAGCATTGCATAGAATATCATATAAGGTATTGAAGTGAAATCAAAAAATGATCCAATGGCTCTTGCAAAACTGTTATCTGGGAACCAGGATGCAATTGTTCCTGGGAACATCATAATTGACATTGCAAAGATTACTGGAATAACACCTGCTGAGTTTACCTTAATAGGAATATGCGTACTTTGTCCACCATATACTTTTCTGCCTACTATTCTTTTTGCATAATGTACAGGGATTCTTCTTTGTCCTTCGTTAACAGCTATTATAGCTACAATTACTACTGCAGCAACTATAACGAAAGCGAATAAAGTTATGAAGCCAATTGTTCCTGCTCTTAAATATTCTATCATAGACATAACTCCACCAGGTAAACTTGAAACAATACCTGCAAAGATAATCAAGGAAATACCATTTCCAATACCTTTTTCAGTAATCATTTCACCTAACCACATTAGGAAAGCAGTTCCTGCTGTTAATGTTAAAGCAATTAATAAAATATTTGGAAAAGAAGAGTTTACAAGAGCTGATCTTAAACCAAAGGATATACCAATACCCTGAACAAAACCCAGAACAACTGTTAAATATCTTGTATATTCAACAATCTTCTTTCTGCCTTCTGCTCCTTCTTTAGCTAATCTTTCCAAAGATGGAATAACAATTGTTAATAATTGAATAATGATCGAAGCATTAATATATGGCGTGATACTCATGGCAAAAATAGAAAACTTTGCAAAAGCACCACCGGAAATTATATCAAAAAATCCTAAAAGCTGCCCCTGACCAATTAATTCCTTTATAACTTCTAATTTAATTCCCGGAACGGGAATATGAACTCCTATTCTGAATACTAGAATCATCATCAGTGTAAATATAATTTTTCGTCTGAGTTCTTCTACCTTAAAAACACTTTTTAATGCGTCAACCATTATTAATTAATCACCTCAACACTGCCACCAGCTTGTTCAACCTTCGCCTTTGCAGCTTCGCTGATTGCATGTACTTTAAAATTCAGTGGTTTTGAAATCTCACCTCTAGAAAGAACTTTAATACCATCTTTCATTTGATTGACGATACCGGCTGCCTTTAAAGTTTCTGGTGATACTTCAGCATTTGCTTCAAACCTATCAACTATCATATCTAAGTTTATAGCTACATAAACTGTTTTAAATCTAGCATTGGAAAAACCACGCTTTGGAAGTCTTCTTTGTAATGGTGTCTGTCCACCTTCAAAGTATGGTCCTTTTCCTCCGCCTGAACGGGATTTTTGACCATCTTGACCTCTACCTGCTGTCTTTCCTAGTCCACTACCAATACCTCTACCTTTACGGGTTTTAACTTTTCTTGAACCCTCTGCCGGTTTTATATCATGGAGCTTCACAGAGAACACCTCCTATCTTTTACCTAGACTTCTTCTACCTTAACTAAATGACTTATAGTATTAACCATCCCTCTGATGGCATCATTATCTTCTTTTACAACTGTTTTGTTCAATTTAGTAAGGCCAAGAGTTTGGGCTGTTGCCATTTGTTTTGGTCCTTTTCCTATCGTGCTTTTCACTAAGGTAACCTTAATTTGTCCCATTATCCTGCCTCCTAATTAAAAATTTCTTCTACAGTCTTACCACGTAGTGCTGCTACATCTTCAGCTCTTTTTAAAGATTGAAGTCCTTGCATTGTAGCTTTAACTATATTAAGACTATTACTTGATCCTAATGATTTTGTAAGAATATCACTTATTCCACATAATTCAACAACAGATCTTACAGCACCACCAGCGATAACTCCTGTACCAGGAGCTGCAGGTTTTAGCATAACTCTTGCCGCACCAAATTTACCAAGAACTTGGTGAGGAATTGTTGTATTAGTCATTGGAACTTCGATAACATTTCTCTTTGCATCTTCAATGGCTTTTCTAATTGCTTCTGGAATTTCTGTTGCTTTACCCATTCCAATGCCAACTTTGCCTTTTCCATTTCCTACTGCTACTAAAGCACTAAAGTTAAAACGGCGTCCACCTTTAACAACTTTAGCAACTCGGTTTATGAAAATAACTTTTTCTTGAAATTCTTGTTGTTTATCTGAACCTCTTTGTCTATCTGTACCTCTAGCCAAAAGATTTTCCCTCCTTCACCAAAAAAATTAAAACTGTAATCCCGCTTCTCTAGCACCTTCAGCAAATGATTTTATTCTGCCGTGATACATTAAACCGCCACGATCGAAAACTACCTGAGTAATTCCCTTTTCAAGAGCTCTCTTTGCAATCTCAGCACCAATTTTCTTAGCACCTTCTGCATTGCCACCAAAGTCTTCTTTTAAAGAAGAAGCTTCTACAAGTGTAATACCCTTTTGATCATCTATTATTTGTCCATAAATGTTATTCAAACTTCTATAAACACATAGGCGGGGTCTTTCGGCCGTGCCTTTAAGTGTATACCTGATTCTCGCGTGTTTTTTAGCTCTAGTCTTTTTCCTAGGTGTTTTTTTAATCATTAAAGTCACCCCTTTCCACTATGCCTGACTACTTACCAGATGCCTTTCCTGGTCTTAATTTAACTACTTCATCTGAATATCTAATACCTTTGCCTTTATATGGCTCGGGTTCTCTTACAGCTCTAATGTTAGCTGCAAGGCTTCCTACTTTTTCCTTGTCAATACCCTTTACTACAATAGTGTCTTGTGTTGGAACTTCAACTTCAGTATTTTCGTAAGCTTCCATTTCAACAGGATGTGAATAACCTGCTGCAAGTACTAGCTTTTTACCTTGCATTGAAGCTCTGTATCCAACCCCAACCATTTTTAATGTTTTCTGAAATCCTTCAGAAACACCTACAACCATATTGTTAATTAAAGTTCTTGTAAGACCATGTAATGCTCTATGGTTTATCTCATCGCTTGGACGCTTAACAATTATAGTGCCCTCTTCGATTGTAATTTCCATTTCACTAGAAAGTTGTTTTGAAAGTGATCCCTTAGGACCTTTTACCTCTACAAAGTTACCTTCCTTTACACTAACCTCAACACCATTTGGAATATTGACAGGAAGTTTACCAATTCTGGACATATTAATACCTCCCGATTATTATTACCATACGTAGCAGAGAACTTCTCCGCCAAGACTGTTTTTGCGAGCAACTTTATCAGTTACAATGCCCTGAGATGTAGAAATAACAGCAATTCCCAAACCACCTAATACTCTGGGAACTTCGTCTTTCTTACAATAAACTCTTAAGCTAGGCTTGCTAATTCTTTTAAGTCCACTGATTACTTTTTGTTCATTAGCGCTGTATTTAAGGAACATTCTAATAATTCCTTGTTTACTATCTTCTATAACCTCGTAATCTTTTATAAATCCTTCTGATTTAAGAATTTCTGCTATATTGATTTTAATTTTTGAAGCAGGAACCTCAACAGTATCATGTTTAATCATATTTGCATTTCTGATTCTCGTTAAGAAATCAGCAATTGGATCAGTCATAACCATATTATTTATTTACCTCCTTCCATCACTTGAGGTTTACCAACTGGCTTTTGTAACACCAGGTAGTTGCCCTTTATAAGCAAGTTCTCTAAAGCAGATACGGCATAGCCCAAACTTGCGCATGTAAGCGTGTGGTCTTCCACAAACTTTACATCTATTAACTTCTTGCACCTTATATTTGGGAGCCCTGCGAACTCTCATTGAAACTTTAGCCACTAATTCTTACCTCCTTTTAATTAAAGAGATCTAGTTTTTACTAAATGGCATTCCACTTAATCTCAATAATTCTCTTCCTTCTTCGTCTGTCTTTGCTGTTGTTACAAAAACCACTTCTAATCCACGAACTTTATCTACTTTTTCATAATCAATTTCAGGGAAAATTAACTGCTCTTTTAAACCTAAACTGTAGTTTCCTCTTCCGTCAAAAGCTTTAGGGGATACACCTCTAAAGTCACGAACTCTTGGAAGTACAATGTTTATCAACTTATCAATAAACTCATACATTCTATCTCCTTGAAGAGTTACTTTAGTTCCAATGGGCATTCCTTCTCTTAATTTGTAAGTAGCAATTGATTTTTTAGCCCGCGTAATTATCGGCTTCTGACCAGAAATTAACATAAGATCTTCAACGGCAGCATCTAATATTTTTGTGTTAGCTACTGCTTCTCCAACCCCAATGTTAATAACTACTTTTTCAAATTTAGGAATTTCCATAACGTTTTTGTATGCAAACTTTTCTTGCAGTAAGGGCATCATTTCATTCTGATATTTTTCCTTTAATCTGGCCAATTCCATAAGCCTCCTTTCCGCATTTCTTATTTATCGAACAACTCGCCACATTTAGCACAAGATCTAACCTTTTTACCATCTGCAAGAACTTTTTTAGTTATTCTTACACCTTTTCCACACTTAGTGCAATATGGCATTGCGTTGGAAGCATGTATTGCTGCTTCTCTCTCAATGATACCACCTTGTGGATTAGCTTTATCTGGCTTTGAGTGTCTTTTAATTATATTTACTCCTTCAACAATAACTTTGCCAGTTTTAGGCATAGCCTGAAGGATATTTCCTTTTTTACCTTTGCTTTTTCCAGCGGTAACTACTACTGTGTCACCTTTTTTTACATGAAGTTTTGCCATTTATTTCACCTCCAGGGCTTGTTGTTACAGCACTTCAGGAGCCAAAGATATAATTTTCATAAAATCTTTGTCACGTAGTTCTCTAGCTACAGGGCCAAATATACGTGTACCTTTTGGACTGCGATCATCTTTAATCAATACTGCAGCATTCTCATTAAATTTAATATAAGATCCATCTTTTCTTCTTACTGGACGAACGGTTCTAACTACTACTGCTCTTACAACTTCACCTTTTTTTACTGTTCCACCAGGAGCAGCGTCTTTAACTGTACAAACGATGATGTCACCAACACCCGCATATCTGCGTCTTGTACCACCTAATACTCTAATACAGAGAAGTTCTTTTGCTCCAGTATTATCTCCAACTTTAAGTCTTGTTTCCTGTTGAATCATCTTTCGAAACCTCCCTTCGAAAGCAGGTTACCTATTTTTAGATGATAGGTGCTTTCTCTACTATTTCAATTAATCTCCATCTTTTGTCTTTGCTTAGAGGACGGGTTTCCATGATTTTAATTTTGTCCCCGATCCCGCATTCATTTTGCTCATCGTGAGCTTTATATTTTGTAGTTACTGTTTTGTATTTTTTGTAAATCGGATGTCTTTCTTGACTTTCTACAGCAACAGTTACGGTTTTATCCATTTTGTTACTAACAACTTTTCCGATTCTAACTTTACGTGCAGCTCTATCCAACTCATTTACCCCCTTCATTAAACTTTGGGTCTCTCTATATTTAACTCGCGCTCTCTAAGAACAGTCTTGGATTTAGCAATATCCTTTTTAACTGTTTTAATTCTCATTGGGTTATCCAATTGGCCTGTAGCCATCTGAAAGCGAAGGTTGAATAATTCTTCTTTTAGACTCATAACTTTTGTCTCTAATTCTTGTGATGTTAAATCTCTAAATTCTTTTGCTTTCATTATTCTTCACCACCGATTTCTTCCTTTTTCACAAACTTACATCTTGCTGGCAGTTTATGTGCTGCAAGTCTGAAAGCCTCTCTGGCTGTTTCTTCTGTAACACCAGATATTTCGAACAAAATGCGTCCTGGCTTAACTACTGCTACCCAAAATTCTGGGGAACCTTTACCGGAACCCATTCTAGTTTCAGCTGGCTTTGCAGTAATAGGCTTGTGAGGGAATATTTTAATCCAAACTTTACCACCACGTTTTGTATAACGAGTCATAGCAATACGGGCCGCTTCTATTTGTCTGCTGGTAATCCAGGTTGCATCTAAAGATTGTAATCCATACTCTCCGTATGAAATCTTGTTTCCTTTATTTGCGTTTCCTGTCATTTTTGGTCTATGCTGTCTGCGCCATTTTACTCTTTTAGGCATTAACATGGTTTATTCCTCCTCTTGTACAGGTTGTGGAGTGTTTTTAGGCGCTGGTAAAATTTCACCATTGTAAATCCAAACTTTTACTCCAAGTTTACCGTAAGTAGTATCTGCCTCTGCAAACGCATAATCAATATCTGCTCTAAGGGTGTGTAGAGGAACTTTTCCTTCACTCATCCACTCAGTTCTAGCAATTTCTGTTCCACCAAGTCTTCCTGAAACAGCAATTTTGATACCTTTTGCACCGCTTTTTTGAGCTCTACCAATAGCTTGCTTAATAGCTCTTCTGAAAGCTACCCTTTTTTCAAGCTGAGCTGCTACTGATTCGGCAACTAACTGTGAATCTTTTTCCGGTCTTTTAACTTCCTGTATATTAATATTTACTTCTTTTTTTGTCATTTTCTTTAATTCTTCTTTAAGGGCTTCAATTTCAGCACCATTTCTGCCAATTACAATACCTGGTTTAGCAGTATAAATTGTAATTTTAATTCTTGTATTTGCTGCTCTTTCGATAATTATGTTGGAGATGCCTGCAACAAACAGCTTCTTCTTAATGTATTCTCTAATTTTCAAGTCCTCTTGCAGTAACTCAACGTATAATTTATCTGCATACCATCTTGCATCCCAATTTCTGATGATACCGATTCTGAGACCTTTAGGACTAACCTTTTGACCCACTTAATTATCCCTCCTTTTTCTCAGCTACAACTACAGTAATGTGGCTTGATCTTTTACGAATTATATCCGCTCTACCCATTGCTCTAGGTTTCTGTCTTTTTAAAGTTGGACCCTGATCAACATGACAAGCTTTTACATAAAGTTTGTCTCTGTCTAACTCAAAATTATTTTCAGCATTAGCAACTGCTGATCTAAGAACTTGTTCTACTAAAAAAGATGCTTTTTTAGGAGTAAACTTCAAAGTAGCATATGCTTCCTGCACATTTTTACCTCTGATGATATTCATAACTTGCTGAACTTTCATCGGCGAAATTCTAATATATTTCGCAACTGCCTTTGTTTCCATTATACAAAGAACCCCCTCTCTCTTCCGGACTCCTTATCTCAAACCTGAAGACTTTTCTGAATCTGAATGACCTCTATATGTTCTAGTTGGAGAAAATTCTCCTAATTTATGTCCTACCATATCCTCTGTAACATACACAGGAACATGTTTTCTACCATCATGAACGGCAATTGTGTGCCCTATAAACTCTGGAAAGATTGTTGAACTTCTTGACCATGTCTTAATCAACTTTTTCTCATTGTTTTCATTCATAGTTGTAATTCTTTTATATAAACGTTCCTCGACATAAGGTCCTTTTTTTAATGATCTACCCATAAAGCGATTGCCTCCTTTCTATGACTATTTCCTTTTCTTAATAATAAACTGGTTACTTTGGTTTTTCTTTCTACGTGTCTTTCCACCAATTGCGATTTTACCCCAAGGTGATACTGGTGCTTTACGTCCAACTGGTGTACGACCTTCACCACCACCATGAGGGTGATCATTGGGGTTCATTACTGATCCACGAACTGTAGGTCTTTTACCTAACCAACGGCTTTTTCCAGCTTTACCGATTGTAATATTTTCATAAGCTATATTTCCTACTTGGCCTATAGTAGCTCTGCAAGTAATGTGAACCATTCTCACTTCACCAGAGGGTAATCTAAGTTGTGCATAGTTACCTTCTTTTGCCATTAATTGGATACTTCCACCAGCTGATCTTGCTAGTTGTCCACCTTTACCAGGCTTTAACTCCACATTGTGGATAGTAGTACCAACGGGTATGTTCTTTATTGGAAGAGCATTCCCTACTTTAATGTCTGCTTCTGGCCCTGAATAAAGTACATCTCCAACTTTTAAACCGTTGGGAGCTATAATATATCTTTTTTCTCCATCTAAGTAAGAAATCAAAGCAATATTTGCTGATCTATTAGGATCATATTCTATTGTGCTTACTTTTCCTGGAATAACGTCTTTATTTCTTTTAAAATCAATAAGTCTATATTTTCTCTTGTGTCCGCCACCATGGTGACGTACAGTTATTTTTCCCCTAGCATTTCTTCCTGCATGTTTCTTCAAAGGGAATACTAATGATTTTTCTGGCTTATCAGTAGTTATTTCCTTAAAAGATAATATTGTCATATATCTTCTAGCAGGAGATGTAGGTTTAAAACTCTTTATAGGCATTAACCTTACCTCCTAATCAAAATTTAAGGTTCTTACAGTCCTTCGAACACTTCAATATTTTGGCCTTCTTTTAAGGTTACAATAGCTTTTTTCCAAGCTGGAGTCATTCCTTGTGAGCGACCTTGTCTTTTTAGCTTGCCCCTAACATTCATAGTAGAAATGTTAACCACATCTACTTTGAAAATATCTTGAACAGCTTTTTTTATTTCAAATTTGTTAGCACCAATTGCTACTTTAAAAGTATATTTGCCTGCTTCCATCATTGAAACTGTTTTTTCTGTGATGACAGGTTTTATAATTATATCGTATGCAGTTTTCATTTGCAGAGCACCTCCTCTGTCTTAGCAACAGCTTCTTGAGTGATGATAAGTTTATCATGATTAATTACATCATAAACATTAAGACCTTCAGAAGTTGTATAAGAAATTCCTGGAAGATTGCTTAAGGATCTACCTACATTATAATCCTCATCAGCTGTTACAACTAAAGCTTTACCAACATTATTAAGAGCTGATAATATTTTAATCATATCTTTTGTTTTTGGTTGTTCCATTGAAAGAGTGTCTAGTACTATGATGTTATCCGTTAAAGCCTTATCACTTAAAACAGACTTAAGAGCTAATCTTCTCTTTTTCTTTGGAATATTATAGGAATAATCTCTTGGCTTAGGTCCAAATACAATTGCACCACCACGCCATAAAGGAGATCTAATAGTACCTACTCTGGCACGTCCGGTACCTTTTTGTTTCCAAGGTTTACGTCCGCCACCTCTTACTTCGCCTCTATGTTTTGTTCCTGAAGTTCCTCTTCTCATGCTAGCCATCTGCATAACAACAGCCTCATGAACTACACTTTCGTTAGGCTCAATACCGAAAATTTCTTCGTTTAACTCTATTTGACCTACTTCTTTACCTTCTATGTTAAATACTTTTACACTTGGCATTTCATTTCCTCCTTCCTGCTGGTATCTTTTCTTATGACTTTATGGATTTTCTAATTGTTATTAATCCTTTTCTAGCGCCAGGGATTGATCCTTTTATTAAAAGGATGTTCTTTTCTGCATCCACTTTTACGATTTCCAGTCCTTGAACTGTAACCTTATCTCTACCCATATGTCCTGGTTGCTTTTTGCCTTTAAAAATTCTGTTTGGGCCTACTGCTCCCATTGAACCAGGGCTTCTGTGATGTCTTGAACCGTGGGCCATTGGTCCTCTGGAGAAGTTATATCTTTTAATAACACCTTGAGTTCCTTTACCCTTACTTGTTCCAGTCACATCTACCATATCTCCAGCTTGGAATACATCAGCTTTGATTTCGTGACCCAATTCATATTGAGACAAATCATCTACTCTCATCTCCCTTAAATATCTTAATGGAGCGATTCCTGCTTTTGCAAATTGGCCAGTATGTGGCTTATTTGAATTTTTTGTCTTGATGTTTCCGTAGCCTACTTTTACAGCTTGATAACCATCATTTTCCATGTCTTTTTGCTGAACTACTGTGCAAGGTCCAGCTTCTACAACTGTTACAGGGATTAATCTTCCCTCTGCATCAAATATTTGTGTCATTCCTATTTTTTTACCTAAAATCATTTTTCTCATCCTATCCACCTCCCAATATTAGAGCTTAATCTCGATATCCACACCAGAAGGCAAGTCTAATCTCATTAGTGCATCAACAGTCTTTGGTGTAGGATCAATGATGTCAATTAGTCTTTTGTGAGTTCTCATTTCGAATTGCTCTCTTGAGTCCTTATTGACATGAGGTGATCTTAACACTGTAAATACATTCTTCTCAGTTGGAAGAGGTATTGGTCCCGATACACTCGCACCTGTCTTCTTTGCAGTTTCTACAATCTTTTGTGCTGATTGATCAATTATTTTGTGATCAAAAGCCTTTAATCTGATTCTGATTTTTTGTTTCGCCATTTTCAGTCCTCCTTACCGCCCGATTTTCGGACATTCTCAGCGGAAATTAACTTGTCCACGGTGTCTGGCGTATCATCGCGTCAACAACCTTCCGCCTCATCGCACTTTGTGCATACCCTATTATTATATACATTTTTTGGCTCTTGTCTACAATTTATGCAAAAAAAGTTAAAAATCAGGACAAGTTTTTTTAACTTATCCTGATTTGAATTTTTTGTTAATATTTTTTATGCATCAATATTGGAAACTACTCCTGAACCAACTGTTCTGCCACCCTCACG
>CAZXPJ010000002.1:0-145008 GCA_964642925.1 uncultured Eubacteriales bacterium
TTCTTTACATAGAAGTTATTTATTATGGAACCTTATACAGGTTCCATTTTTTTTGTTATTTTTTATTAAATCGTTTGAATTAAATTTTTATAGTGGTATTATTAAAATGATATGTTTTTCGGTGCTTCAAAAAATCTGAAAGGAAGGTAGTGGAATGAATGCAATAACAGGTAAAAGCTATGACGCAAACAAAAATGAAAGTGAGGTAGCAGATCTTATTTGGAAAAGTCAGGCAGGGGAAATGAGAGCATTAGAAGAATTACTTAGAATATATGAGAAACTTATTCTGAGAATATCTAAAAGATATTATTTCCAAGATGGAGAGACGGATGATGTTATTCAAGAATGCAGAATTGCTTTCTGGCATAGTGTAATGAATTATAAAAACTCTAAGTCTTCTGTAAGTTTAGAAAGCTTTGCTTATATATGTATAAACCGAAGACTTGCAAGTGCCTTAAGAAAAAGATCTAAGGGGAGTACAAGGCTCCATAATAACGCCATGGCTGGAAAAGCAACACTTGATAAAGATCGTTATACTTTAACCACGGACTTAATTGTTGGAAAAGAAGATTTAGAAGAAGAATATATTTTTAGAGAAACAAGAGAAAAGTATTTAGAAAATATAAGAAATAATATTTCTGAACAGTGCGGTGCTATAGTTAAACTTAGAGAAGAAGGTTACTCCTACAAAGAGATCGGGGAAAAGTTGGAGATAACTACTAAAAAAGTCGATAACTCAATGAGGAAAATTAAAAGGAATATTACACCTGATGATATTTATAATTAATTAATTTAGCAGAGGAGGGGGAACTCTCCTCTGTTTTATGTTAAAATAGAGAATATCTTAATTATTGGAAAAGGGTGTCGCCATTGTTGTACCTTGATAATTCATCAACAACGAAAATTGATAAAAATGTTATAAAAACAGTATCTACTGCAATGGAAAAGTATTGGGCAAACCCATCTTCCCTTCATGGTCTAGGCGTTCTCTCCGAGAAGGTTATAAATCAAGCTAGAAAGATAATAGCAGAGCCTTTAAATGTTTCACCGGAAGAAATTTATTTTACCTCTGGGGGAACGGAAAGTAATAATATGTTTATTAAAGGAGTGCTTGATAGTTATCAAGGCACTAGTGGGCATATTATTACAACAAAGATAGAACACCCAGCTGTTTCTGAAGTAATAAAATCTTATGAAAATAAAGGTTGGAAAGTAAGTTGGTTAGAGGTTAATGAAGAAGGGATAATTTCTTTAGATCAATTAAAAGAAAAACTTTCCAAAGATACAATTTTAACGGCTATAATGCATGTGAATAACGAAACAGGTTCAATTCAGCCTATCAAAGAAGCAGCAACAATAGTAAAAGAAAATTCTCGATCTTTATTTTTTTCTGATGGAGTTCAAGGGTTTCTAAAAGTACCTATTGATTTAAAAAGTACATTAATAGATGGCTATAGCCTTTCTGGGCATAAAATTAGTGGACCCAAAGGAATAGGTGCTATTTATATAAGAAAGAACATTGTTTTAAAACCCCTCCTTCAAGGGGGGGGACAAGAGAAAACTTTTCGATCTGGGACAGAAAATGTACCGGGAATAGCTGGCCTTGCAAAAGCGGTGCAAATAATTAAGGATGATTACCAAGATCTTAATAAAAAAAATATCCTTAAGAAACAAGATTTTATTAATAATCTATTAAAAAAAATTCCAGAAATTAAGCTTAATTCTCCTCAAGGTGTAAAAGCTAGCCCATATATTAGCAATATTTCCCTTCCGGGAATTCAAGGGGAAACTATTCTTCATGCTTTAGAGGAAAGTAACATCTTTGTTTCCACGGGTTCAGCTTGTTCAGGGAAAGATAAAAAATATAGTTCCGTTTTACTTGCTATGGGTTTAGAAAATGAGTATCTTCAGGGGGCCATTAGAATCAGTATGGCTTTAAATCAGTGGCCAACAGATCAAGAAATAAATTATTTTACGGATAAATTAAAAGAAATCTGGGAAAGATATAGATAAAAGCATGAGATTGAGGAGGTGTTAACATGTACGATCATATATTAATTCGTTATGGTGAAATAGCTCTTAAGGGAAAAAACCAAATGCGCTTTGTTAAAAAGCTTATTAAAGATTTAAAATTTAAAGTAAAAAGAGAGTATGGAGATAAGGTAAAAACTAGTTATGAAAAAGGTAGAATTTTTATTGATTTACAAGGAGACGATCCAGAGAAATATTATCCTATCCTAAAAAAAGTTTTCGGAATTGGATCTTTTAGTCCTGTAATTAAAGGGGGTAAAGACCTAGAAGAAATTAAAAAAATAATTATGCTAGAGTTAAAAAACAGGGAAAAAATACCAGAAAGCTTTAAGGTTATTACAAAAAGAGCTGATAAAAGCTATCCTCTTAAATCTCCTGAGGTGAGCAGAGAAATTGGAGCTTTTGTTTTAGATAACTTTCCAGAAATTATGGTAGACATTCATAACCCTCAAATGGAAATATTTATAGAAATACGAAAAGACTATAGCTATATTTATACTAAAAGCGAAAAAGGCTTAGGAGGAATGCCAGTAAACTCCGGGGGCAGAGGTCTTTTACTTCTTTCGGGAGGCATTGATAGCCCTGTTGCAGGCTACTTAGCTGCTAGAAAAGGCATTGAACTCTCTGCTATTCATTTTTTTTCCTACCCCTATACAAGTGAAAGAGCTAGGGATAAAGTGGTAGAACTTTCCAAGATACTATCTGATTACAAGGGGAACTTCTATCTCCATATGATTCCTTTTACAGAAATACAGGAAGAGATTGCTCGCAATTGCGAAGAATCCTATTGGATAACAATTATGAGAAGATTTATGTTTCGCATTGCAGAAAGAGTAGCTGCAGATAACGTATGCCAGGTGTTGGTTACTGGTGAATCTGTAGGGCAAGTAGCGAGTCAGACTTTACATAGTCTTGCAACAATTAATCAGGTAGTGAACATCCCCGTTATTCGTCCCCTTGTGACAATGGATAAAGATGATATTATACAGGTGGCCAAAGAAATTGGGACCTATAAAAAATCCATAGAACCTTACGAGGATTGTTGCACAGCTTTTTTACCTAAAGAGCCTAAAACTAAACCTCAGGTTTTTATTGCAGAAGAATACGAGGAAGCTTTGGATGTAGAAGGTTTAATAGAAAGAGCAATTAAAAATATGGAAGTATTAAAGATTACTGGGGAAGAAGAAGACCTAGGATTATTTTAATTATAATGGAGGATAAATATGTATACAGGAATTGCTGAAGTAGAGATTTATTTAAAGAAAGTTAGGGAAGTATTGTTTTATAAGAAGATAGCAAAGGTAGATGTTAAAGAAGATAATATTAATTTAGAAAAAGATATTTTTGAGTCTTCCCTCGTAGGCCAAATGTTTATTTATATAAATAGACGGTCAGATATTATTAATTTAACCTCCGGAAATGCTGTTAATTATATGGTTAAGTTAGGGTATAATGGGAGAATGTATTTTGCTGAGAAAGCCGAAGAATTTGAAAATGAATATATTTTAAAGATAGAATTTACAGATGGAAAAAACTTTTATATTTCTGGGGATGAAGATACATTTATTGAGGTAGTTGCTGAAGATGAACGAAAAGAATACCTAGATAATTTAAAAGTAGACCCTTTAGACAAGGAATTTTCAATGGACCCCTTAAATAAATTAGTTATGGAATTTAACGGTACAATTTTTGATGCTCTTATTAGTGGTAAAGAAATTAGAGGAATAGATCCAGACTATGCAAAAGATATTTTGCTTGCAGCAGAAATAGACCAATTTAGAGAAGCCAATAGCCTGAACATGAAGGAAGCAAATAATCTTTTCCATGCTATTCAGAATGTTGGTCAAGCAATTTTAGCAGGAAATGGTAAAATTAAAGAACCTTTTAGTAAAAAAGACATGAAAATAGGAAGTTATGAAGGTAAAAGCTTGCTTAATTAATAGAGGGTGATAATGTTGAAAAAAAGAGAAATAATTAATAATGGTTTGCCTGAAATTCTTTTTGAAAAAATAGTAAGAACTAATTTAGACTGTAATTATCATAAACACTTTGATTTATATTTAACGGAGCTAGGCCCAAAAGAATCAGTCATGGAAGTGAAAGTTCAAGATTTTCATATAAATCCTAGAGATATTGCTCATGGAGCTGTAGCTTACGCTCTTTTAGATACAGCTATGGGGATGGCAATTAGAACTGTAAATAGAAATGTAGTTACCCTTCAATCTAGTATGAATCATATATCCATTGCTAACTTAGGAGATAATCTTACAGCAAAAGCAAAAGTAATGGATTCAGGTAAGAAGATTATAATTGCTGAAAGTGAAGTACATAATCAAAAAGGCGACTTAGTTGCAGTCTCACGAGGTACATTTTATGATAAAGGAATTTTTTGTGAGGAGATATAATGATTTTTAAATTTTCTTATATTCTTATAGCCCTTGTAGTTTTTATGATATTCAAGTTGCGTAAATAAGATAATATTAGTTAATTTTCCTTTAAATACCTATCCCCTCTTAGGGGATTTTTTTGTAGAAAAATATATAAAAAAATAAGAAAAGGCAGGTGTTCTTTGTGATTATTGTAATGGAAAAAGGAAGTTCTAAGGAGAAAATAGATAATGTTTTAAATCGTCTTGAAACTCAAGGTTTTAAGATTCATCTTTCAGAGGGAGTAGAAAAAACGATAATTGGTGCTGTGGGTGACAGGAACACCTCCTCAAGTAATAACTTAGATTTAGAAGCCTTCCCCGGTGTAGAGAAAGTAATCCCAATTTTAAGTAAATATAAGTTAGCAAGCCGGGATTTTAAAAATGAAAAAACAATAATAAAGATCGGTGATTTGGAAATAGGGTCAAATGAAATCCAAATTATGGCTGGACCCTGTGCTATTGAAGGAAGAGATGAAGCCATGGAAATAGCTGAGATTGTTTCCAAGGGTGGAGCTAAAATCCTTAGAGGTGGGGCTTTTAAACCAAGAACATCTCCCTATGATTTTCAAGGCCTTAAAGAAGATGGATTAAAATACATGAAAGAAGCAGGAGAAAAATTTGACCTTAAGATTATTTCTGAAGTCGTAGACACTAGAGATGTGGATTTAGTTTCTGAATATGTTGATATTATCCAGATTGGTGCAAGAAATATGCAAAACTTCGCATTATTAATGGAAGTAGCTAGAACTGGGAAACCCGTTTTATTAAAAAGAGGTTTGTCATCTACTATTGAAGAATGGATTATGGCTTCAGAATATATTTTAAATGGTGGCAACCCTAATGTTATGTTTTGCGAAAGAGGAATTAGGACCTTTGAAACTATGACAAGGAATACTTTAGACCTATCGGCAGTACCAATATTAAAGGGCCTATCTCATCTTCCAGTTATAGTTGACCCAAGCCATGGTACGGGTAAATGGAAATTGGTGAACCCTATGTCTAAAGCAGCTATAGCAGCTGGAGCAGATGGGTTAATTATTGAAGTGCACCCAGATCCTCAATGTGCTTTATCTGATGGACCCCAATCCTTAACCCCAGAGAGGTACTATCAATTAATGGAGGAAATTAAAAACATTGCACTAGCTGTAGATAGAAAAATATAAAGGGTGATTATTAAATGGAAATTGCTTATTTAGGTCCAGCAGGAACTTTTACCTACACAGCAGGGGAAAAACTAAGAAAAATAGAAAGATATCAAGGAGCTCATTTTATTGCAGTAAAGGATATTGAAGGGATTCTTTATGGAGTTAATGAAGGACTTTATGAATACGGTGTTGTCCCTGTGGAAAATTCTATTGAAGGTAGTGTTAATACTAGCATTGATATTTTACTTAATGAAGTAAATCTACAAGTCATTTATGAAATAGTATTAAACATAAATCACAATCTTGTGGCATCAGAAAAACTTTTCATTGCAGAAAAAATTTATTCTCACCCTCAAGCACTAGCTCAGTGTAGAATTTTTCTTAAAGAAAACTATCCTGATATAGAAAAAATTTCCACAAGAAGTACTCTTCAAAGTTTAGAGTATTTAAAAGATGTTCCAGAAAACAGCTTAGCAATAGTTCCCTCTTATTCACTTAAAGATAGTGAGATAAAAATTATTCAAGAAAATATTGGAGATTATCCAATGAATCAAACTAGATTTTATCTTGTTAGCAAAAAATCTCAGGAGAATGACCCTTCCCTGAAAATTGTTAAGAGTTCTATTTCTTTTCAATTAAAAGATGATCGCCCTGGAGGTCTTTTGGAAATAATGGAAATTTTTAAAGAAAAGGGAATTAATTTAAGTAAAATAGAATCAAGACCGGCAAAAAACCAATTAGGTAGATATATTTTTATCATGGATTGTGAAGAAAATCTTTTAGCTGAAGACAACCAAGAAATAGTAAGAAGTATAAAAAACAAGTCCTCAAAATTTAAATTACTAGGAGCTTTTGCTAAGATTGAAGCATAGGAGAGAGTTTTTAATGAAAATAGCAATTATAGGCTTAGGATTAATTGGTGGATCCATTGGGATGGCATTAAAAAAAGCTGATAATAATCTTGAAATTATAGGTATAGATGTAGAAGATAAAATTATTGAGAAAGCCATATCCCTTAAAAGCGTTGACTGGGGAACGTGTTCTTTAGAAGAAGGAGTAAAGGATGCTGATATAGTTATTATAGCAGTTTCCTTATCTCAAACCGGCTCCTTGGCAAAAACAATAATTCCTTTTTTAAAAAAAGGAGCAATTATAACAGATACAGGAAGTACAAAGCATCAAATAGCTAAAGAAATTCATCATAGTATCCAAGCAAAGGAAGATATTTTCTATGTTGGTGGACACCCTATGGCAGGTTCGGAAAAAAGTGGAATTGAGGCAGCGGATCCTTATCTTTTTGAAAATGCTGTATATGTATTACTAAAAAATTTTTCCCAACCTAAAACTAGAGAGATAATAATTAATATCATCGAAAAAACGGGGGCTAAAATTCTTCTTATGAGTTCAGAAGAACATGACATGATGGTGGCTACAGTAAGTCATCTTCCTCATTTTCTTGCGGGAGCCTTAGTGAATACGGCAGGAGAAATAGAAAAACAGCATAGTAATGTGTTTAAAATAGCCGCTGGAGGCTTTAGAGATATGACTAGAATTGCTGATAGTCAACCGGATCTATGGAAAGATATTTTCCTTTCCAATAGAGATTCTCTCTTAAAGGTTCTTGAATATTATCAAAAGGAGATAAGTAAATTAGAATCCTTAATAAAAAATAAAGAAGAAAAAAACCTTCTAGAGAGTCTTGTCAAAGCAAAAAAACTTAGAGAACAGGTACCTAAAAAGGTAAAGGGTCTTCTTCCAACTCTTCAAGAAATAGTTGTTACTATTCCTGATAATCCAGGAGAAATTGGTAAAGTGGCAAATATTTTAGGGGCAAAGAATATAAATATCATAGATATAGAAATTCTAAGAGTTCGAGAAGGAGACGGAGGCACACTTCGTTTAGGTTTTATTCAACAAGGGGAACGGGAAGAAGCTATTAAAGTTCTAAGTTTCTTTGGTTACACAACAAAGATTATTTAATTGGAGGATATATGAAAAAAATTAAAGTACCTGGTGATAAGTCTATTTCCCACAGGGCAGTAATGCTAGGGTCTATAGCAGAAGGTATAACTGAAATTAAAGGCTTTTTAACTGGGGCAGATTGCCTTAGTACTATAAATTGTTTCCGCAAATTAGGTGTTGAGATACAGCAGAAAGGGGACCATGTAATTATTCACGGTGTGGGTTTAAAGGGCCTAAAAGAAGCAGATACTGTAATTGATATAGGCAACTCAGGAACCACCCTACGATTAGTAAGTGGTATTTTAGCAGGGCAAGAATTTACCACAAGCTTAACAGGAGATGCCTCTATAAGAAAGCGGCCTATGAAAAGAGTACTGGAGCCTCTTTCTTTAATGGGGGCTGAAATTTTAGGAAGAGAAAATAATAATAAAGCACCTTTCTCTATAAGGGGAGGTCATCTTAGGTCTGTTACCTATAATAGTCCTGTAGCCAGTGCTCAAATCAAATCAGCAATTCTCTTTGCAGGGCTATACGCGGAAGGGATAACTAAAGTAATAGAACCGGAAAAATCCAGAAATCACTCAGAACTAATGCTTAGGGGATTTGGAGCGGAAATAGCGGAAGGGGATAATTTTTCTTCTATCAAGGGATTTCCTAGATTAATAGGACAAAAGCTACTTGTGCCAGGAGATATATCCTCCGCAGCCTTTTTTATTGGAGCAGGTCTAATTACTCCAGGTATGGAACTCTATCTTGAAAATGTAGGCCTAAATGAAAGCAGAACAGGAATTATTGATGTCTTCCTAGAAATGGGAGGTAATATAAAGATTATAAATGAAAGCTATGTCTCGGGAGAAAAAACTGGAGATTTAATAGTTAAATATAGTAAACTTAAAAGCACTAAAATTAGTAAAGAAATTATTCCTAGGCTTGTAGATGAAATCCCTATTCTTGCTGTGGTGGCAACTCAAGCTGAAGGCATAACTATTGTGGAAGGTGCAGAAGAACTTAAAATTAAAGAAACAGATAGGTTGCAAGCTATCACCAAAGAACTTTCTAAAATGGGAGCCAACATTAAAGAAACTCCAGATGGGCTAATTATTAAAGGTGGAAATAAGTTGGAGTATGCAGAGATTGAGACCTATGATGACCATAGGATAGCTATGTCCTGTGCAGTAGCGGGGCTTGTTTCTATTGGAGGAGTAAAAATAGATAATGCTTCCTGTGCAGACATATCCTTCCCTGGCTTTTTCGAAAAACTAGAGACTTTAAAGTCTCATAATGAGGGCTAATAATGAAAATAGATGGAAAAACAAAACTTTTTGCCCTAATCGGGCATCCCGTAAGTCACTCTTATTCTCCAGAAATTCATAATTTTCAGCTGGAGCGAAATGGAATTAATGGGAAATATCTGGCCTTTGACGTAGAAGAGGAAAATCTTGAAAAAGCTATAAGAGGCCTTTATGCTCTTGGAGCCTTAGGTGTTAATATTACAATTCCTTACAAGGAAAAAACCATAGCATTTCTTCAAGGCATTTCGAAAGAGGCAGAATTAATAGGGGCAGTTAACACATTAGTTAGGACTGGAAATGGATTTTATGGAGAAAATACTGATGGGCAAGGTTTTTTAGAATCCTTAAAAAAAGAAAAAAACTTCTTTGTAGAGGATAAGAAAATACTTATTCTCGGTAGTGGAGGTGCCGCTCGAGGGATTGGAATTTCTATGGCTTTAGTAGGAGCATCCGAGATTTCTTTTGTAAATCGTACAATAGAAAAAGCAAATAAACTAAAGGAAATAATTGAATATAATACAAAAACAAGAGTTTGGACCTGGGATTATTCGAATAAAAAAATTCCTGATGAAAAAATCAGCACATCTGATCTTATCATTAACGCAACAAATATTGGAATGTCTCCCCATATAAACACTAAGCCAGAATTGAATTATGATCTTATTAATCCTAATCACTTGTTAGTAGACTTAATTTATAATCCAAAAGAAACTTTGTTTTTAAAGGAGGCTTCTAGTAGAGGAGCTGAAACCTTAAATGGAAGTGGAATGTTATATCATCAAGGAGAACTAGCTTTTAAGCTCTGGACGGGTAAAAATTTCAAATAAAAAGGAGATGTTTTCATGCGTTATCTGAATGCAGGCGAGTCTCACGGCAAAGCTCTTGTAAGTATTATTGAAGGGCTTCCTTCTAATCTAAATATTGATGTTAACTTTATAAATAAAATGTTGGAACTACGCCAAGGTGGGTATGGTCGTGGAGGGCGTATGAAAATTGAAAAGGATAAAATAGATCTCTTTAGTGGAGTAAGAGATGGTTATACAACTGGGGCTCCAGTGTCATTTTTAATATGGAATAATGATTGGAAAAACTGGGAAGATATCATGTCTCCGGAAAAAATTCTAGATCCTGAGGAAAAAAGAGTTACCCGAGCTAGACCAGGACATGCAGATTATCCAGGAGCTTTAAAGTATCAACAGAAGGATATTCGTAATGTATTAGAGAGAGCTAGTGCCAGAGAGACAGCCTCTAAAGTTGCTATAGGGAGCATAGCTATGCTTTTCTTAAGAGAATTTGGAATTAAGGTTTCTTTTTGTGTTATAAATGTTGGAGGAGCAGAATGTCCAAAAAAAATACATAACATTGAAGATAATATTTTTCAAAATCCTCTGTATTGTCCTTGTGAAGAAACATCCACAGATATGATTCGTCTTATTGATAAGGCTAAAGAAGAAGGAGAATCCCTAGGAGGAGTTGTTCAAGTAATAGTAAAAGGACTTCCTGTAGGAATCGGTTCTTATGTTAACTGGGATAGAAAACTTGATTCCCGAATAGCTTCATCCTTAATGGGGGTTCAAGCAATTAAAGGGGTAGAAATAGGTATGGGCTTTGAATCTGGCAAGAGAGAAGGATCAAAGGTTCATGATGAGATTTTTTTTGATAAAATTAGAGGAGTATATCATGGAACCAATAATGCCGGGGGAATAGAAGGTGGCATGTCTAATGGAGAGGATATTATTGTAAAAGCAGTGATGAAGCCAATCCCTACCTTGTATAATCCTTTAAGGAGTATTGATATTTATACTGGGGAAGCTTACCAAGCTGCTATAGAAAGATCGGATATATGCGCTGTTCCTGCTGCTGCTGTAGTTGCAGGATCCATGGTTGCTTGGGAGATAGCTAAGTCTTTTATGGAAAAATTTGCAGGTGATAGTATGGAAGAAATAAAAATGAACTTCAACAATTGGAAAGAAATAACTAAAAGCTTTACGGGAGGAACAAATGAGTAAAGTACATATTAATCTGGGAAGCAGTTCCTATGACATTCTTATAGGGAAGAATCTAACAGAAGTGATATCGGAAGATTTTCTGGTAAAAGAAAAAGGAAAACAAGGAGTTCTAATTTCTAATGACAGGGTTTTTGAGCTTTACGGCAAGAGCCTTAAAGACAATTTAGAAGAACACGGTTTTAATATAGTAGATCATATAATTCCTGAAGGAGAAGGCTATAAAAATTGGGATACAGCTGGAGAGATCTTAACCAAGATGTTAGAAGAAAAGGTTAATCGTGATGCTTTTATTATTGCTTTAGGTGGAGGAGTAATCGGAGATCTAGCAGGGTTTATAGCTAGTATTTATCAAAGAGGAATTAAGTTTTACCAGATTCCTACAAGCCTTTTAGCTCAGGTAGACAGTAGCGTTGGGGGTAAAGTAGCCGTTAATCACCCCTTGGGTAAAAACATGATTGGATCCTTTTATCAACCAGAGAAAGTTTATATTGATTTAGAAGTATTAAGCACACTAGATAATAGAGACTGGAAAAGTGGTTTAGCAGAAATTATTAAATATGGGATTATAAAAGATAAAGAATTCTTCGAATATATTGAAAAAAACATAGAAAAGATTAAAGATCGAGACCTCCAAGTATTTGAATATTTAATTAAAAGATCCTGCGAAATCAAAGGAGAAATTGTAATCGAGGATGAAAGGGAAGAGGGAGTAAGAGCTCTTTTAAATCTAGGACACACTTTAGCCCATGGAATTGAAACTATTACAGAATATGAATATTTTAGACATGGAGAAGCAGTAGCAGCAGGAATTTCAGTAATAACTGATTTTGCGGCAGAAAAAGGATATTTATTAATTGAAGACCAAAAAAGGATTCAAAATATTTTTGCTAAT
Source organism: uncultured Eubacteriales bacterium (assembly GCA_964642925.1). GTDB lineage: Bacteria > Bacillota > Peptococcia > Peptococcales > SKKY01 > SKKY01. The sequence goes on from CAZXPJ010000002.1 coordinate 11,760, forward strand.
TTAGAGATGATTTATAAATTACCTAAAATGCCTATAAAGGTATTTATGGATATTTTAAATCTGGATAAAAAAAATCACATGGGTAACTTAGTAATAATAATGCCAAAAACAATTGGAGAAGCTATTAAAATAGATAAGGTCAATAGGACAGAGTTGGAAGAATTTCTTTTGAGAAAAGGAATTTGCATTAAATAGGGGGTTGAGTATTCATGGTGCAAAAGGCTATAAGAGGAGCAATTAGTGTAGAGGAAAATACTGAAGAGTCTATAATTATAAATACCAAAATATTAATGGAAAAAATAATTAAGGAAAATGATTTGCTAATGGAAAATATAGTTTCTGTTATGTTTTCTGTTACTAAAGACCTTACCAAGATATATCCGGCAAAAGTAGCACGAGAAATAGGCTTCTCAAATGTTCCACTAATGTGTCTCCAGGAGATGTATGTGGAATATTCCTTGGAAAAATGTATACGAGTTTTGATTACCATTAATAGTGAAAACAACTTCCCAGTTAAACATGTTTACTTGAAAAAAGCGAAGAAGCTACGTCCAGATATTCCAGGATAAACCTATAAAAACTGTTCATAAACATTTAACAAAAAAGTCCCTTTAGTTGGGATTTTTTTTATTGACTCACCAGTCGGCATACTGTATCATTTCAGATTAGAGACTGACTCGCGGGTCAGATAGAATATGTAGAAAAGGGAGAATGAAGATGAGGTTAGGTAAAAAAGTTTTATCAGCAATAACAATATTAATAATTTTTTCCTTAATAAGTGGTTGCACCCCTAAGGAAACTATAGAAGAAACAGTAAAAACCCCCGTTGAGGTATATGAGGCAAAGCTAGATACAATAACTAGGGAAATTACCCTTGCAGGTTTAGTTGAAGCTGAAATAAGTGCCATGGTGATTCCAGAAATAGCAGGAGGGAAAAAAGTTACAGGAATCCCGGTAAAAGTAGGAGATTCTGTAAGTAAAGGATCCGTTCTTGCCTACTTAGATTCTGAGAGCACAGCTTTAAATTATGAATTAGCCGAAGCAAGCTTTCTTGATACAGAAAAAAACTATGAAAGAAACAAAGCCTTATTTGAGGCAGGGGCTATTTCAAAGTCTCAGTTTGAGCAAATTGAGTTGGGATACCTTCAGGCAAAAAACGCTTTTGAATTGAGGAAAATCGAATTGTCAGCCTACAGCGTTAAGAGTCCCATAAGTGGAGTAGTATCTTCAATTAATGTAACTGTAGGGAATTTTGCTTCAGCTCAATCACCTTTAGCTGTGGTAAGTAAAATTGACAAGGTATTATTGAAATTAAATATAAATGAAAAAGAAGTTAAAAATCTTACAACAGGCCAGGAAGTTATAGTGAAAATTCCTAGTATGGGGGATAAAGAATTTACTGGAAAAATTAGAAGCATTGCCCCTACAATGGATATGCAAATTAGATCCTTTCCCTTTGAAATAGAAATAGATAACAAGAATTTAGAAATTCAACCAGGTACTTTTGCGAAAGCTCAAATAAATGTAGAAACAAAAGAGAACGTTGTAGTAATACCTTCCAGAGGAGTTATTACTAGAGGAAGCCAGGGAAAAGTTTTTGTGGTAGAGAATGAAATAGTTCAATCCTATGTTGTAGAAACTGGTTTGCAAAATAATATGTATAGCGAAATCTTATCTGGAGTTAAAGCAGGGGATAAGGTAATAGTAAGAGGAAACGATAATGTAATTATAGGCGATCCTGTGAGAATTGTAGAGCCAATTGAAAATCAGGTAGAGGGATCCAGAGCGGAGGCTTCTAAAGAATGAACCTATCTAGAGGAGCAGTTAAAAAGCCGATAACTATTTTAATGATTGTTATTGCAATTTTAATAATAGGTGGGGTAGCTTTAAATAGATTAAGCGTTGATCTGTACCCGGATATAGAATTACCTATAGTTGCAACAATTGTAAATTATGAAGGTGTAGGACCTGAAGAAATAGAACAATTGATAACCCGTCCCATTGAAGAATCAGTTTCTGGCCTACCAGGAATTAAACAGGTAAGTTCTACAAGCAGCCGAGGATCTTCAATAATAATTGCTGAGTTTAATTATGGAACTGATATGGACTATAGCGAGATGAAAGTAAGAGAAAAAGTAGATACTGTAAAGAATTTTCTTCCAGATGGTGCCACATCACCCATGGTTATCCGATTTAATTTGGACATGATGCCAATTATGATGATGAGTGTTACTGGAGACCGTGAATCTTATGAAATAAAAGAAATTGTAGAAGAAAAAGTCCTCCCTTATCTAGAAAGAATTGATGGAGTTGCTAGTGTAGATGTAAGTGGTGGAGAAACTAGAGAGATTCAAGTTCTTGTAGATGCTTATAAGCTTCAAAGTATGGGCCTTTCCATTTCTGATATCCAGGGAGTTATAGCAGCAGAAAATTCTAATTATTCCGCAGGTACAGTAGTTCAAGGACAAAAAGATTATTTGCTTCGTATTAAGAATGAGTTTACAAGCTTAGAAGATCTTGGAAATGTTCTTATCCCAATGAAGGCTGGAGGTACAATCCAACTAAAATATATAGCTGATATTGAGGATGCCTTTGCTAAGAAGACCATGTACTCTTTTCTTAACGGGAAAAATGGTATCGGTTTAAATATCTTCAAACAGAGTGATGCTAATACAGTAGGAGTATCAGAAAAGGTTCAAGAAGAAATAGCAAAGTTACAAGAAACCCTTCCTTCTGGAACGGAAGTTTTTATAGCTTTTGACTCAGCAGAATTTATTAATTTGTCTATTAAGAACGTCTTAAGTAACGGACTTTTTGGTGCTCTTTTTGCTGTAATTATCTTATATTTATTCTTAAGAAACATAAGGAGCACTTTAATTATTGGAACAGCCATTCCCATATCTATAATTGCTACCTTTATATTGATGTTTTTCTCTGGAACGACAATAAACATATTATCCTTAGGTGGTTTAGCCTTAGGTATTGGATTAATGGTAGACAGTTCCATTGTTGTTTTAGAAAATATTTACAGATTTAGAACAGAAAAAAAACTACCGAGAGAACGAGCAGCTATTTTGGGTACTAAGGAAGTTTCTTCCGCTGTTGTGGCATCTACCATAACAACCATTTGTGTATTTTTACCCTTAATCTTTGTTCAAGGTCTTTCTTCTCAGTTATTTAGACCTATGTCCCTAACAGTAACTTTTTCTCTTTTAGCATCTCTTTTTGTAGCATTGACATTTGTTCCTATGCTAGCATCAAAATTTCTTGTTATTAGCAAAACTGATCTTGGAGAAGAGATCCAGGAAATGGAAGAGGATTGCTGTAAAGATGATTCTAAAGTAACTTTGATTTCTAAATTTGCCAGAAAATTTTCAGACAAATTTCAAGATTTAATGACTTCTTTAAAAGAAAAATATATTAATGTTTTAGATAAAGCACTGCATAATAGAAAAAAAGTAATCACTGGGACCCTGGTTGCAATCTTAGCTAGTGCAGTAGTATTTACCTTTTTTGTTGGTAAAGAATTTATTCCTACTGCGGATTCAGGTTATTTTTCAGTTGATATGAAATTAGCCAGAAACACAGTTATAGAGGAAACTCTTTTAGCGACAGAGAAGATAGAGGAAGTTCTAAGTGAAATAGAGGAAATTGAACAGACCTCCGTTACTGTAGGTGGGGGAAATATGATGATGGGTGGGGGAAGTGGTTCTAGGTCGTCTAGTTTGATGGTTAAATTAAAACCCACCAGTGAAAGAAAAAGGTCTATAACTGAAATAATGGATGAAGTAAGGACCAAGACTGCAGATATGGCTGGAGCAGAAATTTCTGTATCCTCCTCCGGAGGCGGCATAAGCAGTGGAACTCCAATTTCTATAGAAATTAAAGGTTCGGACTTAACAACTCTTCAAGCCTTATCCGATGAGATAGCAGCAAAGGTAAAAAACGTACCGGATACTAGGGAAGTTAAAACCAGTTTTGATAAAGGTACCCCAGAAATAGAAATAATTATAGATAGAGACAAGGCCTCTGCTTATGGTTTAAGTTCTTACCAGGTGGCAGGAGCCTTACGTCAAAGTATTTCAGGAGTTACTGCTACAAAATATAGAGAAAAAGGCAATGAGTATAATGTAAAGATAATGCTTTATGAAGAACAAAGAACTGATCTTGAAGCGGCAAAAAGGGTGATGATTCCCACTCCTATGGGATTCAGTGTTCCTTTAGATGAAGTTTCTGAAATAATTTTCTCAGAAGGTCCCTCTAATATTTCCAGAAAAGATCAAAGTAGAATAGCAACAATAACCGGTGATATTAGTGGAAGAGACTTAGCTAGCATAAGTAGTGATATAAAAAAATCCTTGGAAGATGTTATCCTTCCAAGTGGATATACAATAGAATTTGGGGGATCAAACCAAGAGATGGTTGAAGCTTTTACAAGTCTTATATTAGCTTTAATCTTAGCTATCATTTTGGTTTATATGGTAATGGCTTCCCAGTTTGAAGCATTATTACATCCCTTTGTAATCATGTTTAGCATTCCTCCTACCTTTATTGGTATTACATTAGGGCTCTTTCTTACTGGAAGAAATTTTGGTGTAACAGCTTTTATTGGAGTTATTATGTTGGCAGGTATAGTTGTTAATAATGCGATTATATTAGTTGATTATACCAATACTTTAAGGAAGTCAGGAATGGAGAAGATGGAAGCATTAAAGGAGGCAGGTAGTACTAGATTTAGACCTATCTTAATGACCTCATTAACTACTATTCTTGCTCTTATGCCTCAAACAATAGGTATTGGTGAAGGTGCAGAACTTATGGCACCAATGGCAACGGTGGTAGTATTCGGCTTACTTTTCTCTAGTTTAATCACCCTTGTCCTAGTTCCCGTAGTCTATTATTCCATGGACAATTTCGCGGAAAAATATAGAGTTAGAATAGGGAAAGTTATTAGTGGAGGACAAAAATAATATGACTAAAAAAAGAGAATTAATTATTGAAGCGGCTTTTAAAGTTTTCTCTGAAAAAGGTTATTATAATACGAAGATGGATGAAATAGCTGAAGAAGCTTCTATTGGTAAGGGTACAATTTATTCCTATTTTCATAATAAACAGGATCTTTTTGACACCATGGTTTTTTGGTTTTTAGAGAAATATTTTGACAACTTGGATAAAGATGCTGACGAAAATGATAGTATTCAAATAATGATTCAAAAGATAATTTTAAATCATATTAATATTATAAATAAAACTAAGGCTACATTTATGAATATAATGACAGAGTTTTCGAATATACCAAGAAACAAAACAGAAATTATGGATTTTCACAAAGACTTTATATTTGGGAAATTAGATAAATACACAAAGATTTTTGAAATAGCCAAAAACAAGGGAGAACTTAGAGATATTAATCCTCATTTAATTGCTGGTTTCTTATTAGGTGCTCTAAAAGGAATTAGTGAATCAATTCTTTTATTTGATAAAATGGAAGATGGGGAAAAGATAGCTAAAGAAATAAGTGACCTTCTTTGTTATGGGATAATAAAAAATAAGGAATGAGAATTACCCCTTAGGCTTTGACTAACAATCTTACTCTAAGGGGTAAACTTATTATGAACAAAATTATTTTAGTTAAATTGCTTGATATAATATAATTTAGGGTATGTAAATTCAAATAACAAATATCGGAGGAAATATTATGAAAAAAAAATTACCAATAATTATAGCTGCTGTGGCTGTTGTAGCTGCAATATTTTTTCTTCTTAGTTTGGGCAATGGAGAAGAAAAAGGCAAAGAAATAGGACTTATTCATTTAGAAATAGAAGACATGCCTAATAATGTTCAAGAATATTTGAAACAATTTGAAATGACAGAAAATTACTTAGCCTTTAATTATGAAAATGAAGTTTATCTTTTTGCCTCTAGAGGAGAAATGATGACAGGAGGATATAGTGTTGTACTAAAGGATGCAAGATTTGAAAAAGGTGTAATTACTATAATGGTAGACAAAAAAGATCCAGCTAAAGATGACATTGTTACTCAAGGCCTAACTTATCCTGTAAAACTTGTAAAGTTAGCGGATAATACTGTAGAATATAAAAGAGCCATTTTCCTTGGAGTTGATAGTAAGAAACTTGCCGAAAAGGAAATTATAGAAATAGCAAAGGTTCCAGAAACTCTTGTAGAATTGTATTTTGGAACTGAAGATGGCTATTTTAGAAAAGAAAAAAGAATTATCGATGGGGAAATCACTCCCGAAAATGCATACCTTTTGATTGACGAGCTAATAAAAGGTCCTGAAAATACTGAGGAAAATCTTAGAGTTCTTCCAGAAGGTACAACTATTTTGAATTACAGTTATAATAAAGATACAAAAGTAGCTACAATTGATATGGGTGGAAAGATTCGGGAAGCCAAGGGTTCCATGGGAGAAATTTTTGCTGTATATTCTATTGTTAATACTTTGGCCGATATAGAAGGAATTGAAAAAGTTCAAATCCTAGTAGATGGGAAAATACTAGAATCCCTATCTGGGCATATTTACTTAGGCGAGGCACTTGTACCAGACTATAGTTTTTTAGAAGATAATAAATATAAATAAAGGGAAGTGATTCTAATTGGATACCCAGCTTCAAACTAATCAAAGAAAAATAGAAGGAACGGCATATTTAATTATATTCTTAAGTGGTCTTCTAGGAATGTGCTTAGGATATATTGTATTTAGGTTCGACCTTTTAATTCTAGCAATAGTTCTAGCTGTATTTTGTTCTTTTTTGATAGTAGGATTACTTCTCAATAAGAGACTAGTAGAACAAAATGATTTGATCTTTATTGGTTTTCAGCAAGATAATTTAATAAAAAAACACAATATTCTTTCTGCCTTTATAAGAGAGCTAGAATATAATTCTAATGTTGAAAAAACTAGTCAGTTTAGAGCAGTAACTTGGAAGAACTTAAAATTAGAGCTATGTGCTTTTCCTGATTCTCTCTATGAAGTGGTAGAAGATGTTTATTTAGAGCTAAATGGAATTACTGAAGTTCAAGGAGCAGAACTAAAAGATTTACTTTTAAAAGATACAAAGCTCTCTTCAGCCCTTGTAGCTTTAAGAGATCAGCAAAATAAAGTCAAACGAAATCTTATATAAATTTTGTTATTTTTGATATAATGGTAGAAAAATAAGTTTTGTCTTTTAAAGGGAATTTTGCAGGTCTTTACTTTAGGTGAGGAATAAAAACTTTGCCCCTTTGTGGGTAGAGTTTTTTTTTGCAAAGACAGAAAAAGGGGAGTATTTAAATATGTTGAAAAAGATATCACTAGTCTCAGTAATAATTTTAGTTTTACTTCTGACTGGATGTAGTAACGAAAAAGGAAACAACTTACATATTGGTGTTGAGGCTAGCAATATTTTAGGTAGTTCTGTAGGAGAAATTGTAAGGGACGATCAGTTAACCCTTATTAACAGCCTTTATAAGGGGCTTTTTGAAATTAATGGAGATAAGGAAGTTATCCCTGTGTTAGCAGAATCGTTTAATTATAGTGAAGATGGTAGAGTAATTACGATAAATATTAAAGAGGGATTTTTTTGGAGCGACAAGACTCCAATTACGGCAGAAGATATTGTTAAGGGTTTAAAAAACAATATTGCCCAGGATCAAGGTAAATATGTTTATCAATATAAATATTTTGATAAGAAGGTAGAAGAAAATATTAGAGTGAATGAAAACAATCAGGTGGAGATTTATTTAAATAAAAATTTTACGGATTTTGAAAAGGTTTTGGCAATGCCAATTTTTTATCCTGTTTTAAATGCTGAGGACCCTCTAGCTGGTCCTTATTCAGGGGATTTTGTGGTAGAGAAAAAAACAAAGGATAAAATAATTTTAGCCCCTAGAGATAAGGAAAAGGCAGTAGCGGAAAAAAAGACAGAAAGTATTGTTTTTGAATATTCCCTGGGGAAAGAAAAACTCTTAAAGGGTTTCCAAGCTAAAGAATATGATGTTATTTTCCCTCAGAGTGTAATGGAAGAAGCTAAGGGGGAAAAAATCATAGCCCCCGCCTTGGAACTATTATGGATAAATGGACGTTCAGAAGACTTTAAAAAAATTGATGCTAGAAAAGCAATATATCAAAATTTGGAAAAAATTGATGGAATTTACCCAAGTAGATATAGAGATGACAGTAAGTATGAAAAGATTATAATGAAAAGTGACTATACTTTTAACAATCCTCAGCTAAAACTTTTAATATTAGATGTTCCTAAAAGTGTTAAAACAGGAGAGAAAATAAAAGAGCAACTTTCAAAAAAAATAAATTTAGACATAGAAATTTTAGCAAAAACAGCTGATGATTATTACAAGGACCTTAGAACAGGAGATTTTGATCTTGCTTTAGAAACCTGGGAGGGAGATTATCATGGTAAAAATGCTTATTTTGAAGTGTTTAGAAATCCTTTACATAATCCCTTAAATGTTAGTGGTATTAATATTCCGGCAATTAATGATCTACAAAATCAAATTAATAGAACTGTTGATTCTCCCGAACGAGAAATAATTTTCAATAATTTGGAAAAGAAGATTGTTGAATCCGTCTCAGCCATAGTACTTTCCGAAGGCTTAGAAAAAGAAAACTATATTCAAAGGGTTAAAAATATAGGCATTAATTCCATCTATAATTATCACGATTACAGCAATATCAAATATTAAGATAGGAGCTAATTATGCCTGATTCAATAATGATAAAAATTGGTTTCTTAGAAATAAGATGGTATGGGGTTCTTATTGCTCTGGCTATTTTAATAGGAACTTTTCTTGCTCTTAAACAAATAAAAAAGAAAAATATTGATGAAGATAAATTTATGAATATGCTTTTAGTAACAATTCCTATAGCTTTTATTTCTGCTCGCTTATATTATGTGGCTTTTAATTGGAGCTATTATTCTGCAAATCTAGCTAAAATTCCTGCTGTCTGGGAAGGTGGCTTGGCTATTCACGGAGGGATAATCGGGGCTTTTTTAACCGGGGGAATTATGTTAAGGTATTATGGAATAAGCTTTTGGGAAGTGGGAGATGCAGTAGCACCAAGCTTTATTCTAGGTCAGGCTATAGGTAGGTGGGGTAATTATTTTAACCAAGAAGCTTATGGTTATGAAGTTAGTCCTGAAAGTATACCTTGGGCTATGTGGATTGATGGGGCCTATAGACATCCAACATTTCTTTATGAGTTTATTTGGAATTTAATGATTTTTGCTTTACTAATTTTTTTAAGAGAAAAAATAAAGTTAAAAGATGGAATGCTTTTAGCCATATATATTGGTGGATATTCAGTAGGGAGATTTTTTATAGAAGGCTTTAGGACAGATAGCTTAATGCTAGGCTCATTAAGAATGGCTCAGGTATCAAGCCTTATTTTTATCGCTATTAGTCTTATTCTACTTTTCTATCTTTCAAGAAAGAAAATTAATTAATAATGGAGGTTAGTTTTGAATAAAAATATTAGAAAGACTTTTGTTTTATTGTTTATCTTTTCAATCTTTTTAGTATTCTCAATGGCAGCTGATGGAAAAGGAACCGTGAATACAGGAATTCTTAATATTAGGAGTGGACCAGGTACAAATTTCGAAAATTTGGGTCAACTTCCTAGAGGACGAGAGCTGGCAATTGTGAAAGTAGAAAACAATTGGCTTCAAATTCGTCTTCCCCAAGGGTTAGGTTGGGTAAGTTCCGAGTATGTTAATGTTTCTTCAAAACCTGTTATTGAACCTCAAAGTCCTCCTCTTATACAGGGTGCTGAAAGTTTACAAGGTAAAACAGGAGTAATCAACAGTATTTCCGTTAATATTAGAAAAGAACCTGGGACAGAAAGTCCAGTAATTAGTCAACTATCCCGGGGAGAGCTAGTTCAACTTCTACAAAAAAAGGAAGATTGGTACTATATTAAAACAGGAAAAACTGAAGGATGGGTTGCAGGATTCTTAATTACCCTTCAAGGAGAAAATATTGATACAAGAGTTTATTATGTTAATCAGAATGTGGTAAATCTTAGAAAAGAACCAAGTTTAAGTGCTTCCGTTGTAACCCAACTAAACAGAAATACCCCCGTCACCGTAAATAATCAAAGGGGTGACTGGTATCAAATTACCACTAGAGATAATAAAGAGGGCTGGGTGGCAGGTTGGCTTCTTTCTCAAGGGGATGGAAGTACTGTCTTAAAAGATCCTGGAACAGGAGCTATAATATATCCACAGAATCCAGAATCAGGAGCTTCGGGAATTACAGATTCAGGGATAAAGATAAATGATAACGTAGTAATTAAAGAAAGTGTTGTTAATGTAAGACAAGGGCCAGGAATTGAATTTGAAATAATAACAAAAGTTAATAATGGTCAAAGTTTTAGTGTTATCGATGCTCAAAAAAACTGGATTAAGATTCGCCTAGCAGAAGGTAGTGCTGGATGGATAGCTGATTGGTTAGTTTTCAAAAAAGAGGCTTCCTTAGAAACTCAAAGACAGGACCTTACTTTTGACGAAAACAATTCTGCTAAAATCTCCTTAGGTTCAGGGAAATATTTAATTATAAACAACTATGCAGATTTTCTTGAAATAGATGTACTTCCAGTTTCCATAGAAGATTATAGGTTGAGTAAACCTGGGGCAAGTCAGATCAGAATAGATTTCCCAGACTTAAGCTTAACTAGCCAAAAAATCTATGTGAATCAATTTAATATTAATTATGTAGAAACATCAGAAAATAAGATAATAATAAATTTTGCAGATAAAATTGATTTTAGAGCCAGTTATGAAACAGAAAATCAAGGTATTAAAATAAAACTACGAAACTATGCAGAGACTTTATCTGTAATAAAAGACATCAACATGGTAGAAGATAATGATAAATTCTCTTTCAATATTTCTTCAGATAGAGAAATAATTTATGAAAGTCAAAGATTAAGCCTTGACCATATTGCTTTCTTTATTAAAGGGTCCCGTCTGGATCTAAATGGTAAAAATTCTTTTAATAAGCTAATTAAAGAAGGATATCAAATAACAGCTAAACAAGATTCTCAAGATGTTGTTCGAGTAGATTTAAAATTTATTTATGGAAGCTCTATTAGAGTGGCAGTTAAAGACAAATCTTTAGGTGTTGTAGTAGGATACCCTACCCAAGGCCCTAAGGGGAAAATAGTAGTTATTGATCCAGGTCATGGAACTATAAAAGCCGGGGGCTGGGTTGACCCTGGAGCCATAGGTTCCTATCTTAAAGTTAGAGAATTAGATGTTAATTTAGCAATTTCTGCCAAAGTCGAAGAGTACCTTCGTAATGAAGGAGTCCAAGTTATTATGACTCATACAGGAACTACTAACAGAGATTTATATGATAGAGCTAATCTTGCTAACAATGAAAATGCTTATTGTTTTGTGAGTATTCACGCTAATGCAACTGGAAATAGGGCCATCCAAGGTATCGGTTTATTCTATTATGCTCCTGAGTGGATGCCGGAAATTTATATGCAAAGACTAGAAAGACAGAATCTGGCTAATTATATTCTTGAAGAAGCTCTTAAATCTACTGGTAGGCCATCCTATGGGATATTTGAAAAAAACTTTGCCGTAACTAGGGAAACTAGAATGCCTTCTGTACTAGTTGAGACGGGATTTTTGACCAATCAACAAGAAGAGCAGTTGCTAGTAAATAGGGATTTTCAAGATAAAATGGCTAGAGGAATAGCAAATGGTATTTTGAAGTTTATTAATCAGTAATATAAAAGGAGGGCTGTAAATGCGCTTTTCAGTATTGGGCTGCTACAGCCCTTTTGCCCCTTATAAAGGGGCTTGTAATGGTTATTTACTAGAAAATAACAATATAAAAATAATGATAGACATTGGTAATGGTTCTTTTGCTAACTTGCAAAAGTTTATAAATTATAGAGAATTAGACGCTCTAATCATTACTCATTTTCATGGGGATCATTATAATGATTTTGAAATGTTGCGAAAAGCTTTCTCTTTAGCTAATGAATCAGGGGAAAGAAAAAATCCATTAATAGTTTTTGCACCTGGGGAAGATCCTAATTTTGAAAAGATTGCCTCTTATCCAGATTTATTTGCACTAATACCTATAGAAGATTCTTTGGAAAAAGATCAACGCTTTGGAGATATGGTAATAAGGTTTTTTAAAACGAACCACACAATTCCTTGTTATGGAGTAAAGGCTAAAAAAGGGCGAAAAAAAATAAGTTATACATCGGATACAGCTTATTGCGAAAATGTGGCTCAAGAAGTTATAAATTCTGATTATCTTTTTGCTGAAGCCAGTCTCTTAGAAAAGGATAAAGAAAGAACTATAAATGGGCATATGACAGCTAAGGAAGCAGGACAGTTAGGGGAAATGGCTAAGGTAAAGAAATTACTCTTGACCCATCTTAACCCAGAGTACAATTTAAATCTGTTGAAAAGAGAAGCAGAACTTACCTTTGAAGGAAAAGTTGAGACTGCTATAATGTTAAAGACATATAATGTGTAGAGGAGTATCTTTATGAGATTTGATGGAAGAAGGGAAGATGAACTTAGGGAAATAAAGCTAACACCTGGATACATAGAAAATGCCTACCGTTCAGTTTTAATTGAGTTTGGTAAAACTAAGGTTATTTGTACCGCCAGTGTAGAAAATAAGGTACCGGGGTGGCTTAAAGGTAGTGGCCAGGGCTGGGTATCTGCAGAATACTCCATGATTCCTGGAGCAACAGATTCAAGGTACCAAAGAGAAGTTAATAAAGGGAAACCTAGTGGTAGGACTCAGGAGATTCAAAGACTTATAGGAAGAGCTCTTAGAGCGGTTACGGATTTAAAAAAAATGCCAGATATTACCATTTGGATTGATTGCGATGTTATTCAAGCTGATGGTGGAACAAGGACTGCATCTGTAACAGGTGGATTCCTAGCTCTTAAGATGGCTTGTCAAGGCTTAATAGCAGAAGGAAAGATAACCGACGACCCAATCAGGGAACATTTAGCTGCAGTGAGTGTAGGGCTTGTAAATGATAGGGTAGTATTAGATCTTCCTTATATTGAAGATTCAGCAGCTCAAGTAGATTTGAATCTTGTAATGACAGAGAGGGGAAGGTTCGTTGAAGTACAGGGAACAGGGGAAGAACACACCTTTACTAGGGATGAATTAAACTTAATGTTAGAATATGGAGAAAAAGGAATTCAAGAGTTAATACAAATACAAAAGAAATCTTTAAAAAAGATTGTAATAGCATCAAAAAACCAAGGAAAGATTGTAGAATTTAAAAAGATTCTTGAACCTTTAGGTTATCAGGTTTATTCTAGTAAAGATTTCCCTGAGATTGGTGAAATTGAAGAGACGGGCTCTACATTTAGAGAAAATGCTTTGATTAAAGCTAAATATGTTGCTGAAAAAACAGGCATGATAGCCCTGGCTGATGATTCAGGCTTAGAAGTAGAAGCCCTTGGAGGAGCACCGGGGGTTTATTCAGCAAGATATGCAGGAGTAAATGCTAGTGATGAGGATAATAACAACAAAATTCTTTTCCAGCTTCAAAATATAGAAGAAGGGGAAAGAAAAGGCCGTTATGTATCCGCTCTTGCTTTGTATGATCCAGAAAAAAAAGAAGCTGAGATTGTTGAGGGGACTTGTGATGGTATTATTTTAGAAGAAAAGAAAGGTACTGGTGGATTTGGATATGATCCATTGTTTTATCTTCCAGGATTAGGAAAGACCTTTGCTGAGATCCCCTTAGAAATAAAAAATAAAATTAGTCATCGAGGCAAAGCTTTAGAAAAATTAAAAAAAATTCATTGACAAGATTAGTAAATTATTCTATACTAACCTTTGTCAGCAAACGGGGCATAGCGCAGTTTGGTAGCGCACATGGTTTGGGACCATGGGGTCGGGGGTTCGAATCCCTCTGCCCCGACCATCTGATTTTTTTTGTTTAAAAAGATAGTTTTTTTAGTACGAGCGGGTGTAGCTCAGTGGTAGAGCCCTGGCCTTCCAAGCCAGTCGCGAGGGTCCGATTCCCTTCACCCGCTCCATTTTATGTAGATTATAAGAGCTTATATTATGTGCCTGTAGCTCAGCAGGATAGAGCATCGGACTTCTAATCCGAGGGTCAGGGGTTCGAATCCCTTCAGGCACGCCATTTTTCACAACCTATTATGGTGGGTGTGGCGAAGGGGTTAACGCACCGGACTGTGACTCCGGCATTCGTGGGTTCAAATCCCATCACTCACCCCATTGAGTTATGAAATTGTTTCTTGACAAATTAGCTCAAAAAAATATATAATTTATATTGCTTTATTGGGGCGTAGCCAAGTCGGTAAGGCACGGGACTTTGACTCCCGCATCCGTAGGTTCGAGTCCTGCCGCCCCAGCCATTTTTAAAATCTCTATATATTAATACTTCTTTTTATTAAGAGCCATTAGCTCAGTCGGCAGAGCACCTGACTTTTAATCAGGGTGTCCCGCGTTCGAGTCGCGGATGGCTCACCATGTGCGGGAGTGGCGGAATTGGCAGACGCACCAGACTTAGGATCTGGCGGTTTACACCGTGGGGGTTCAAGTCCCTTCTCCCGCACCAAAATGAATATTAGCGGAAGTGGCTCAGTGGTAGAGCATCGCCTTGCCAAGGCGAGGGTCGCGAGTTCGAATCTCGTCTTCCGCTCCAGATTTAAATACCTCGGCTTCTTGCCGGGGTGTTGTTGTATTCTCAGGTATTTTATGTGTATAATTAAAGGACGACAAATTGGGTAGTGATTTTTAAGGAGGCTATAAGTAATGAAACTAACAGCGAACAGAGTAGATAGTAAAACAGTAGAAATAACCGTGGAAGCAGAAAACAAAAAGCTAAAAGAGGGTTTAGAAAAGGCCTATAAAGATGTAGCAAAGAAAGTAAATATTCCTGGTTTTAGAAAAGGGAAAGTTCCAAAAATGGTTTTAATAAATAATTTTGGAAAAGAGTTTTTCCTAGAAGAAGCAGCAAATATAATATTGCCAGAACTATATGAAGAAGTTTTAAACACGGTGGAAGAAGAAAATATGCCTCTAGGTAGACCACATATAGAAATGGTACAGTTAGAAGAAGATAAAGATCTTATTTTTAAAATTAAAGCAGATGCAAAACCCCAGTTTGAATTAGGGGAATATAAAGGAATAGAAATTGAAAGAAGTGAAGTTTCTGTTTCTGATGAGGAAATCGAAGCTGAATTAAAACGCCTTCAAGACAAACATTCTTCTTTGGAAATGGTAGCAGAAGATGCAAAAGCTAAAGATGGAGATACAGTATTATTGGATTTTAAAGGGATGGTAGATAAAGTTCCTTTTGATGGTGGTACTGCCGAAGATTATAGCCTGCAAATAGGCTCAAAATCCTTTATCGATGGATTTGAAGAACAATTGATAGGATTAGGTCTTGGAGAAGAAAAAACCATTCAGGTTAAATTTCCTGAGGAATATCATAGTCCTGACTTAGCAGGTAAAGAAGCCGAATTTGAAGTAAAATTAAATGAAATCAGAGAGAAAAAACTACCTGAAATTAATGATGAATTTGCAGATAACATTTCTGAATTTTCCAACTTAGCAGAACTTAAAGAAGATTTAAAAAACAACATAGTGGCTGCTAAAGAGAGTAGAGCAATGGCTGATTTAAAAGCTCAAGCTGTTGAAAAAGTAGCAGAAAATTTTGCCATTGAAATTCCTCAAGCTATGATTGAGACTCAAATTGATTCATTTATCCAAAATATGGAAATGAATATGGCAAGACAAGGATTAAATCTGAATCAATATCTTGAATATACAGATGAAAAGATAGAAGATTTAAGAGCTAAATATCAAGAAGACGCAAAAAAAGCAGTGAAGAATTCTTTAGTCCTAGAAGCCATAGCAAAAAACGAAGGAATTGAGATTTCAGAAGAAGATCTTGAAAAAGAATATGCTAAACTAGCAGAAATATACAAACAAGAAGTTTCTGAAGTAAAAGACTTACTGGAAAAATCTGGCGAACTTGAAAACATGATTACAAGTATGAAGTCCGATAAGGCAGTAGAATTAATTATCGAAAATGCAAAAAAATAAAAAATCAGAAGATGGAGGGAGTATTATGAGCGGTTTAATTCCAATGGTAGTTGAACAGACTAGTAGAGGAGAAAGATCATATGATATTTATTCTAGACTTTTAAAAGATAGAATAATTTTTCTTGGAAGCACAGTTGATGATTATGTAGCGAATTTAATTATTGCTCAATTACTTTTTTTAGAAGCTGAAGACCCAGATAAAGATATCAATATATATATAAATAGCCCTGGTGGATCTATAACTGCAGGTATGGCTATTTACGATACAATGCAATATATTAAACCTAGTGTTTCAACTATATGTGTTGGTATGGCAGCAAGTATGGGAGCATTCCTTTTAGCCGCTGGAGAAAAGGGAAAAAGATTTGCTCTTCCAAATAGTGAGATCATGATACATCAGCCTTTAGGTGGAGCTTCAGGACAAGCAACTGATATTCAGATCCACGCAAAAAGAATATTAGAAATTAAGGAAAAATTAAATGAAATATTAGCAGAGAGAACGGGACAGGAACTCTCAAAAGTAGCGGCTGATACAGAGAGAGATTATTTTATGAGTGCTGAGGCTGCCAAAGAATATGGTCTAGTAGATGAAGTAATTTCAAAAAGATAATAAAAAGGTTGTGATTATATGTTTAGTGAGGAAAAAGGAAAATTAAAGTGTTCTTTTTGTGGTAAACCTCAAGAGCAGGTAAAAAAGCTTGTTGCAGGACCTGGTGTATATATTTGTGATGAATGTATCCAACTTTGTAACGAGATAATAGAAGAAGAATTAACCGAAATTACAGCTGTTAAAGAACCTAAGAAAAAACTCCTTAAACCAAAAGAGATATATGATATCCTTAACCAATACGTAATAAGTCAAGATAAAGCTAAGAAGGTATTAGCAGTATCAATATACAATCATTATAAACGTATCAATCTTCCAGCTAAAGAAAATACGGAAGTGGAACTTGCAAAAAGCAATATTTGTATAGTAGGACCCACAGGAAGTGGTAAAACTCTTCTTGCTCAGACTTTAGCTAGGATTATAGATGTTCCCTTTGCAATAGCAGATGCTACTTCCTTAACCGAAGCAGGTTATGTAGGGGAAGATGTGGAAAACATCATCCTTAAACTTATTCAAGCTGCAGATTATGATGTAGAAAAAGCTGAAAGAGGAATTATCTATATTGATGAAATAGATAAAATAGCTAGAAAATCCGAAAACCCTTCTATAACTAGAGATGTTTCTGGGGAAGGAGTTCAACAGGCTCTTTTAAAGATAATCGAAGGTACCGTAGCTAGTGTTCCGCCCCAAGGTGGAAGAAAGCATCCTCATCAAGAATTTATTCAGATAGATACAAGTAATATCCTATTTATTTGTGGAGGAGCTTTTGACGGTTTAGAAAAGATTATTCAGAAGAGAATAGGGGAAAAAACTATGGGCTTTAATGCTGAGATTACCTCTAAAAAAGATGTTGCTGTAGGAGAAATTCTAAAGAATCTTTTACCTGAAGATTTAATTAGATATGGCTTAATCCCTGAATTTGTAGGGAGACTACCAGTATTAGTTTCTTTAGAGGAATTAGATAAGGAAGCATTAGTTAACATTTTAACAGAGCCTAAAAATGCTTTAATTAAACAGTATCAAAAACTATTTAGTTTAGAAAATGTAGAATTAGATTTTGAAAAAGAAGCGCTCTTAAAAATAGCTGAGAAATCTCTTAATAGAAGCACAGGGGCAAGAGGTTTAAGGGCAGTTATAGAGGAGATAATGATGGAGATAATGTATGAAATCCCATCCAGAAAAGATATTAAAAAAGTAATTATTAACGAAGATGTAATAGATAATCAAAGTGAACCAACTATTATTCTGAAAGACAAATCTAAAAAAAGTGCCGAAACGGCGTAAATAAACCCTGAGCATAATTTTGCTCAGGGTTTTTTAGGGTATATATTAAGTATCAATTCTGATAAACTTAAATTGGAATGATTATATAGTTTAGGAGGTGGCATAATTGAGAGTAGAAAAATTTATTGAAAATGTTCCTTTGCTTCCCTTGCGAGGCATAGTAGTTTTCCCTTTTATGGTAGCTCATTTAGATGTAGGTAGACCTCAATCGGTTAAAGCTATTGAAAAGGCAATGATTCAAGATAAAAGAATCTTTTTAGTAACACAAAAAGATGCAATCAAAGATGATCCAAAGGAAAAAGATATTTATACTGCAGGTACCTATGGAGAAATAAAACAAGTAATGAAAATGCCAAATGGGGCTTTGAGGATCTTAGTAGAAGGTTTGGAAAGAGCAGAAATGGCTTCCTATAATTCAGGAGATGAATATGCATCTGTAGATTTAAATTTTATTAGTAAACCTGAGTACGAAAAGGTAGAAATAGAAGCACTTGTAAGAACAGTATCAGTATATTTTGAAGATTACGTTAAATATAATAAGAAAATAACCGGAGACAATTATCTTAATGTATTGGATATTGAAGATCCCGAAAGACTTGCTGACGGAATTGGGGCAACTATGCTTTTAAAAATTCCTAGAAAACAAGAATTAATTGAAAGCTTCGACATTAAAGAAAGATTAAGTTTAATTGCAACTATTCTAGTTCAAGAAATAGACGTATTAAAAACAGAAAAAAAGATAGATTATATGGTAAAAAAACAGATTGATAAAAATCAAAGAGAATATTTCTTAAGAGAGCAGTTAAAAGCGATTCAGGAAGAACTAGGAGAAAGCAATGAAAGTCTTAGTGAGGCCAATGAATTTAGAAAGAAAATTAAAGAGAACAATTTATCAGAAGAAGCCCAGGAAAAGGCTAATAAAGAACTAGCTAAATTAGAAAAAATGAATCCTTCTTTTGCGGAAGCTACGAATATTAGAAATTATCTTGAATGGTTGATAGAACTTCCCTGGGATAAAAAAACAGAGGATAGAATAGATATAAAGAGAGCTGAAGAGATTCTTAATGAAGACCACTATGGGTTAACTAAGGTCAAAGAAAGAATTTTAGAATATCTATCCGTAGCAAAACTAAATAAAACACTAAAAAATCCAATAATTTGTTTAGTAGGTCCTCCAGGAGTTGGAAAGACATCTCTAGCTAAATCTATAGCTCGAGCATTAAACAGAAAATTCGTTAGAATGTCTCTTGGTGGAGTTAGGGATGAAGCAGAAATTAGGGGACATAGAAGAACCTATGTAGGAGCTATGCCAGGAAGAATTATCAAAGGTATGAAAAATGCGGATTCTAGTAATCCTTTGTTCCTCTTGGATGAAATAGATAAGATGACAACAGATTTTAGGGGAGATCCAGCCTCTGCCCTATTAGAGGTTCTTGATCCAGAGCAAAATGATACTTTCAGCGATCATTTTATTGAAGTCCCCTTTGATCTTTCACAAACTTTCTTTGTAACAACAGCCAATAACATTTTTAATATACCCAAACCTTTAGTTGATAGGATGGAGGTAATTCATCTTTCAAGTTATACAGAAGAAGAAAAGCTTGAGATTGCCAAGAAATACCTTGTACCTAGACAGGTTAAAAATAATGGACTTGAGGAAAATCAGTTTTCATTATCAGATGGAGCTTTAAGGAAAGTTATTAGGAACTACACTAGAGAAGCAGGAGTAAGAAACCTAGAAAGAGAAATTGGTTCCCTATGCAGAAAGGTTGCTAAATTAATTGCTGAAGGGAAAAAAGAAAAAGTAGTTATTAATGAAAAATCCGTAGCAAAATTTTTAGGAATTGAAAAATTCCGTTACGGAAAAAAAGATACAGAAGAGTTAGAAGGAATAGCTTCTGGTTTAGCTTGGACTGAAGTGGGAGGAGATATCCTACAAATCGAGGTAACATTACTTGAAGGTAAAGGGAAACTTGTCCTTACAGGTAAACTTGGGGATGTAATGAAAGAATCTGCCCAGATTGCCCATAGTTATATCCGCTCTATTGCTAAAGAATTAGGTCTTGATAAAGAAATATTTGAAAAAAATGATATTCATATTCATGTGCCTGAAGGAGCAATACCTAAAGATGGACCGTCAGCAGGTATAACCATATGTTCCGCTTTAATATCTTGCTTAATCAAAAAACCAATAGATGTCAATACAGCTATGACAGGAGAATTAACTCTAAGAGGTAGGGTCTTAGCTGTAGGTGGGATTAAGGAGAAAGTATTAGCTGCTCATAGGGCAGGATATACTAGAATCTTAATGCCTGAGGAAAACAAAAAAAATCTGGAAGATATTCCTGCAAATATTAAGAATAAAATAGAATTCATTTTTGTAGAACATATGACAGAAGTTATCAGCCATATTTTAGGAGTTAAAATAAAATGAAAATTAACAAATCTGAATTTGTAATTAGTGCGGTAGGAAAAAAACAATATCCCGACCAAGGATTCCCGGAAGTTGCCTTTGCTGGAAGATCCAACGTGGGTAAATCCTCCCTTATCAATACTTTGATAAACAGAAAAAATCTTGCCCGCACTAGTGGGAGGCCAGGAAAAACTCAAACTATTAATTTTTATTTAATCAATGATAATTTCCATTTAGTTGACCTTCCTGGTTATGGTTTTGCAAAGGTTTCTAAGGATATAAAGGCAAAATGGTCAGAATTTATAGAAGAATACTTGAATGATAGGCCTAACCTCGTGGGAATAATTCAACTTATTGACTTAAGGCATCCTCCCACAGAGGATGATGTGATGATGTATGAGTGGCTAAAACACTTAGGGGTTCCCTTTATATTAGTTGCTACTAAAGCAGATAAAATTGCTAAAGGTCAATATCTTAGGCATAAAAAAATTATACGAGAAAAATTAATGATAAATAATGAGGACATTCAATTGTTTTCCTCAGAGAATAAAATAGGAAGAGAAGAAGTTCTTAAGTGGATAGAAGAACATCTAGCTTTAGAAGAGGTGGACGATTATGAGCTTTAAAGATAATCTAGAAAGAATCAGGAATGAAAAAAATATTTCCCAAGAAGATATGGCTAAGAAGATCCTTTGTTCACTAGAGGAATTTAAAGATTTAGAAACAGGTAAAAGAGAGCCTAAACTTCAAGAAATTATTACTATTGCTAAGACTCTTGCAGTTTCTACAGATAAATTATTAGGTAATGAAGCTGAAAAAGAGGAGGGAAAAAGCTCCTTTGATCCATTATCCCTATTATCAGGCTTTGCTCTTCCTGGTGGCTTCGCAATTAGCCCAGATGATGGTAGTGATTATGATGATGAAGATGAAAAATTAGCCCTTGAACTGGCAGAAATGGTTTCTTCCATTGATACGAGACGGACAAGAATAGAAACAAAGGAATAATATTGACAAAGAGTATAAAGAACAATAAAATAGTTTTAATTTATTAAATCCTAAGAAGCAGAGGAGTAAATAATGGAGCCATCTTCAGAGAGAAAAACCCTGGCTGTAAGTTTTTCGTTGGTTAATTATTGAATGTAGCTGTGGAGGAGGCTTACTGAACTAAAGTAGGTAAGCTCGGGTTGCCCGTTATAGCTAAAAGAGCCGGGAAACCGGAACTAAGGTGGTACCGCGGAAGCTTGCCTTTCGTCCTTTACAGGATGGAAGGCTTTTTTTGTTCAAAAATTTCTTAAATATTAAACAGGGGTGAAATCATGCAGGAAGAAAACAATATTTCTAAAAGTTATGATCCAAAAGAGATTGAAAATAAATGGTATAAGTTTTGGGAAGAAAATAAATATTTCCACGCAGATCCAGAAGAAAAAGGGGAGGCTTTTACAATTGTAATGCCGCCACCAAATGTAACAGGTACACTTCACCTAGGCCATGCCTTAGATAGTACCTTGCAAGATATTCTGACAAGAGTTAAAAGGATGCAAGGATATAACACCCTTTGGCTACCAGGGACAGATCATGCAGGAATAGCTACCCAAGCAAAAGTAGAAGAACAGCTTAGAAGTGAAGGAACAAATAAATATGAAATAGGAAGAGAAAAGTTTTTAGAAAAAGCTTGGGAATGGAAAGAAAAATATGGTAATACAATAACAAACCAGCTAAGAAAACTTGGAACTTCCTGTGACTGGGATAGAGAAAGATTCACCATGGATGATGGATGTTCTCAAGCGGTGAAAGAAGCCTTTGTAGGCTTATACAATAAGGGATTAATTTACCAAGGCAATTATATTGTAAATTGGTGCCCTAGCTGCTTAACCACTATTTCAGATATTGAAGTAGAACATCAAGAAAGTCCTGGGAAATTCTATTATTTCAAATATCCTATAAAAGGGGAAAATCAGTTCTTGGAGATTGCCACAACAAGACCTGAAACAATGCTGGGGGATACAGCAGTAGCAGTAAATCCAAAGGATCCTCGTTATGGTAAATATATTGGTAAGAACATAGTATTACCCCTTGTAGGGAGAATTATTCCTATAATAGCTGATGAGTATGTGGATATGGAATTTGGTACAGGTGCTGTAAAGATAACACCAGCCCATGACCCTAATGACTTTGAGATAGGAAAGAGACATAATCTAGAAGAAATTAATGTCTTAGAAGCAGATGCCTCAATAAATAACAAATTCCCAGAATATGCGGGAATGGATCGTTTTGAAGCTAGAAAAAAAATTGTGGAAGATATGGACAAAGCAGGATTTTTTATAAAGTCGGAAGAAATAACTCATTCTGTAGGTCAATGTTATCGTTGCGATACAGTTGTTGAACCCTTCCTTTCAAAACAATGGTTTGTAAAAATGGAACCTTTGGCAAAGCCTGCTATAGATGTAGTAAAAACTGGTGAACTTAAGTTTGTACCAGAGAGGTTTTCTGGGATTTATTTAAACTGGTTAGAGAATATTAGAGACTGGTGTATCTCTAGACAGTTGTGGTGGGGACACAGAATTCCAGTCTGGTACTGTGATGATTGTGGAGAAATTATCTGTCAGGTGGAAGAACCAAAAACCTGTACTAATTGTAACTCAAATAATTTAAGACAAGATCCAGATGTACTAGATACCTGGTTTAGTTCAGGATTATGGCCTTTTTCTACTTTAGGATGGCCTGAAAAAACAGCAGACTTAGCAAGATATTATCCAACTAGTGTTTTAGTAACAGGTAGAGATATAATCTTCTTTTGGGTCGCAAGAATGATTTTTACATCCTTAGAATTTATGGGAGAAGTACCTTTCAAAGATGTATTTATTCATGGACTAGTACTGGATGCCCAAGGAAGAAAGATGAGTAAATCTTTAGGAAATGGTGTGGATCCTTTAGAAGTAATTGAAAAATATGGAGCAGATTCCCTGAGAATAATGTTAATCACTGGAAATACTCCAGGAAATGACATTCGATTCCAATTTGATCGTTTAGAATCTTCCAGTAATTTTGCAAATAAAATTTGGAACGCATCTAGATTTGTTTTAATGAACCTAGAGGATTTTTCAGAGAAAAAAGATATAGAATATGAATTAGAATTAGCAGATAAGTGGATAATCTCAAGATTTAATAAGATAGCTTTAGAAGTAAATGAGAATATTGATAAATATGAGTTAGGAGAAGCGGGAAGAAAAATTCATGAATTTATTTGGAATGAGTTTTGTGACTGGTATATTGAAATCTCCAAAATTTCTCTATATGACAAAGACAATCAAGAAAAAAGAGAAAAAACACAGGCAATATTAAAAAACATTCTTAAAGGATCCATGGAGCTACTACATCCCATTATGCCTTTTATAACGGAGGAGATTTGGCAGCATCTTCCAGGCACAGAGGGTACCATTATGAAAACTCACTACCCTGAAGGAGACCTGGAAAAAATAGATAAGGATGCAGAAAATAAAATGAGCCTTCTTATGGATGTTGTAAGAGGTATAAGAAATATTAGAAGTGAAATGAATGTGCCCCCTTCTAAAAAAGCTACAGCTTTATTTTATGTTGAAGATAAGAAAAAAGAACCATTTATTAAAGAAGTTATGGCTTACATGAAAACCTTGGCTTCTTTAGATGACATTAGAATTTTAGATAGCAAGGAAGATATTGATAAATCAGCTTCAGCAGTAATTAAAGGCTTTGAAATATTCATGCCCTTAGAAGATTTAATTGATTTAGATAAAGAAATAGAAAGACTAGAAAAAGAAATTAAAAAGCTTCAAGGGGAAGTAGAGAGAATCGATAAGAAACTCTTAAATAAGGGCTTTACTGACAAAGCCCCTGCTGAGGTAATTGAGAAGGAAAAAGAAAAGAGAGAAACTTATCTTATTGATTTAAATCTTGTGAGGAAGAGGTTAGATAGTTACCAGTAATTATCTTATAATAAAATGAAATTTGATGAAGCTATAAGCTATATTAATGATTTATGTAGATTTGGAATTAATTTAGGACTAGAAAGGAGTAAAAAACTTCTTTCTTTAATAGATAGTCCAGATAAAAAATATTATATTATTCATGTGGCAGGAACTAATGGCAAGGGATCCACTTCCGCCATGCTCCGGGAAGCCCTGAAAAATTCTGGATTAAAGACAGGTCTATATACTTCCCCTCATTTGCATAGTTATCGAGAGAGAATTCAAATTAACGATGAGCTGATTTCTGAAGAGAAATTTTCTAGAGGAACAGAGAAACTTAAAGACTTAATTGAAGAAAATAGACACCTATTTTTAGAAAGTCCAACGGAATTTGAATTTCTAACAATACTAGCAGGGATTTATTTTGCCCAAGAAGAAGTTGATGTAGCCATCTTTGAAACAGGTTTAGGAGGGCGTCTTGATTCTACTAATTCCCTAAAAACAGATTTAGCCATAATTACTAATATCGGAATTGATCACAAAGAAATCTTAGGAGATACAATAGAACTTATTGCTAAAGAGAAGGCTGGTATAATTCGAGAGAATGGAAAGATGGTTTTAGGGATTCAAGAATATCCTGAGGCAAAAAAAATATTATTAGAGGAAGCTTTAAAGAAGAACTGTCAGGTTAAATCCTCTGAGGAAATAGAATATAGTATTCTTCCAGAAAAAAATGGGCTACAAAGAATTTTTATTAATCAACTAGATTCTGAGATTCTCTTAAACCTTCAGGGAGATCATCAGATAGATAATCTTCTTGGGGTTCTTTCTGCATTAGAGTTCCTGAAAGATGATTTAGAAATTGACCAAAATAGTTTCTTAGAAGGATTATCTTCTGTAAATTGGCCAGGAAGATTAGAGCTTTTAAAATTTAAAGAAAGAGAAATTCTTTTAGACGGGGCTCACAATCCCCAGGGAGCAAGGAAACTTGCTACATATCTAAGGAATAAATATCCAAATAGAAAGATCTATTATCTTTTAGGGATATTAGATGATAAAGATAAAGAGGGAATTCTTAAGGAAGTTTATGAAAAAGCTACAGAAATTATATTTTCCAAGTCTTTAAGTACTAGGACAGAAGATTGGGATTTACTCCCAGAAGCCTATAAGGGAAGAAAAAATATATTTTTTGTGGAAAATAGCGAGGAAGCTTTGCTACAATTAATAAATAAGACAAATAGTGAGGACTTGATTTTATCCTTTGGTTCTTTTTATTTTATAAGCAGAATAAGGGAAATAATAAAAATCTAAACAATAGACAAAATGCCGGTTGCTTTTTTTGAAAAAATAAAGAGGCCGGTATTTTGCCCTTAAATAAAGGAGAAAAAAATGAAAATAATTTTAGCTTCCCAATCTCCCCGGAGAAGGGAATTATTACAAAAGGCAGGTATTCCATTTTCAATAAGGAATATTGAGATCTCTGAGGAAATATATAAAGAGGAGAAACCTCAGGATTATGTTTTACGGATGGCAGAGACAAAGGCTAAAGAAGGAGCCCAACAGGAAGAGAACGCTATTGTTATCGGTGCAGATACTATAGTTTGTATTGACAATGAGATCTTAGGTAAGCCTAAAGATAAGGAAGACGCTGCTAATATATTAAAAAAGATTAAAGGCAGAAAGCACCTTGTTTATACAGGAGTTTCCCTTAATATGAATAAAAGTGAAAAGATAGTAAGCTTTGTAGAAAAAACGGAAGTTCACTTTGCTGAGATGTCGGAGGAAGAAATATCCGATTATATTGAGACTGGGGAACCAATGGATAAAGCCGGGGCTTATGGAATCCAAGATAAGGGAGCACTTTTTGTTAAAAAAATTAATGGCTGTTTCTATAATGTCATGGGGCTGCCTCTCCGTAGAGTATATGAGGAACTCAATATTCTAACAGAGGGTGAAAATATTGAAAGAGAAGAACTGGAATAAGCACATTACAATGAAGGATTATCCAGAGGAGAGTAAGCCAATTGAACGTATGTTGACAATGGGTGTTAAAGCTTTAAATAATAACGAGCTTTTGGCCATATTGATAAACTCAGGTACTCGAAGAAAAACGGCTTTACAATTGGCAACAGAAATTTTATCGAAAAAAAAATTATGGGATTTAAAAGAAATAAGCCCAGAAGAACTTAAGATGACCTCGGGGATAGGAGATGTTAAGGCAGCAAGAATTTTGGCTGCTTTAGAGCTTGCCAAGAGAATAAAAGATGAGAGAATTGAAGAAAGTCCCTATGTATCTTGTCCTCAGGATGTAGTAAACTTGGTTATGGAAGATATGAGAGCTTATGATAGGGAACATTTTAAATCTATATTATTGAATACGAAAAACAAGGTCTTAGGAATGGAAACAATTTCTATTGGAAGCTTAAATAGTTCCCTAGCACATCCTAGAGAAATCTTTAAAAATGCGATTAAAAGAAGTGCTGCATCAATAATTTTAATCCATAATCATCCAAGTGGAGACCCAGAACCAAGTCGTGAAGACATCCTCCTTACAAAAGAATTATTAAAAGTTAGTGAAATATTAAAAATTAAAATCTTTGATCATGTTATAATAGGGGATGGACGTTATTATAGTATGAAAGAAAACAATATTTTTTAGAATGGAGAGAAATTAATGGTAGGTTACAAAGATATAGGTATAGATTTAGGTACAGCAAACTCCTTACTTTATTTAAAAGGAAAAGGGATAGTTTTAAGAGAACCATCAGTGGTTGCTGTGAACCTTGACAATAATAAGACCTTAGCAGTTGGATCAGAGGCTCAAAAAATGATTGGCAGAACTCCTGGGAATATCGTTGCAATCAGACCTATGAAAGATGGGGTTATTGCGGACTTCGATACTACTTATAATATGATAAAGTATTTCCTAAAACAAGTACCTGAAATCAATGGTTTTTTAACAAAAAAAAGAATAGTGATCTGTGTACCTGCTGATGTAACTTCCGTAGAAGAAAGAGCGGTAAAAGATGCGGCTATTCAAGCTGGAACTTCAGAAGCTTATATTATTGAGGAACCAATGGCAGCAGCAATTGGTGTCAACCTTCCTGTTGAAGAGCCTACTGGAAGTATGATAGTGGATATTGGAGGAGGCACTACAGATGTTGCTGTTATTTCTCTAGGGGGCATAGTAGCTAGTAAATCCATCAGAACAGCAGGAGATGAACTTAATATAGCTATCGTAAATTATATTAAAAAACAATATAGTTTAATGATCGGCGAAGTAACCGCAGAAGATATTAAAGTTTCCATTGCTAGTGCATATTTAATGAATGAAAGTAAAACCTATAGAGTAAAAGGAAGAGATATGGTAACAGGACTTCCTAAGAATATAGAAGTAACAGAGGAAGAAATATACAGGGCTCTTTTAGAAACTATTATGAAAATAGTAGAAGCTATTAAGTCTTGTCTTGAAAAGACACCTCCTGAACTTTCATCGGATATTATGGATAGAGGAATTGTACTAGCTGGTGGAGGAGCCCTACTTAGAGGACTGGATCTGCTTATCTCTGAGCAAACTGGAATTCCCGTTTTTGTAGCAGAGGACCCCTTATCAGCGGTAGTATTAGGAACTAGTAAAGTTATAGAAGATATTGATAAACTAAAAGGTATTATTTCTAAAAAAAGATATAGCAGGAGATAACCATGGATAAAAAAAAGATATTGAAGTTAATTTCTGTCATTCTTATCTTTTTTGTGGCATTAAGTATAATTGGCGTTTTAACAGCTAGAGAAAAAAATTCACTTAATTTTCTGGAAAGGGGCCTTCGGATAGTAACTTATCCTTTTCAGGTAATTTTTAACGCCGCCTCAGAAAAGACCCAACTCTTGTTTATCGATTTAAGTGAATTAACTGAATTAAGAGAGGATAATATATCTTTAAGAAAAGTAATCAGTATGTCTAGATATGAAATCGATCTCTTAAAAAAAGAAAAACAAGAGAATCAGAGGCTAAGAAGTTTGTTAGATTACAAAGAAGGAACAGATGAATATTTTCAGTTAACCCTAGGAAAAATCATTGGAAAAAGCAGTGGAAATTGGCAAAATAGTATGTTTATTGACCTAGGGGAAGAAGATGGAATAAAAAAAGATATGGTTGTAATCAATCACCAAGGACTTGTAGGCAAGATCATTAATGTAGCTCCAAAGAATTCAGAAGTTTTGCTAATACTAGATAATGATTCTGGTGTAGGTGGTAGATTATCCCAAAACAGAAAGACAATTGGTATAGTTCAAGGTAGAGGGGTGGATCAGAAGAATTTATCCTTTGTTCACCTCCCAAAAGAAATGGAAATTTCTCCAGGAGATGAAGTTATTACATCAGGACTAGATGATTTTTATCCCCCTGAGTTAAATATAGGAAAAATTACAGAAGTAGTAGAATCTAAAAGAGGTTTTACTAAAACGGCAATTATTGAAACTAGCGTTGACTTTGAAAGCTTAGAGGAAGTATTTATTATAAAAGATTTTTACAAAGATAAGTTTGCATATCAGCAAGAAATAGAAGAAGAGGAAGAGAAGGAATAAAAAGTGCTTGAATTTGTGGTTATCGTTATATCATTTATGGGTTTAATATTGCAAAGCTCCTTTTTTGATTATTTTTCTCTCTTAGGAGTAAAACCAGATATTGTCCTTACATGCTTGGTCTTTTATGCTATTTTTAAAGGACCATTAAAAGGGGGAATATTAGGTGGAGTAATGGGCCTCTTAGAAGATCTTTTTATAGGCCAATTTGTTGGTTTCATGCTCCCCCTAAGAATATTGTTAGGAATAGGAGTGGGATATTTTGGTAAAAATATCTATAAAGAAAGTATCATTATTCCCATGCTAATCTTATTTTCTGCTACCTTCTTGTCTAATGCATTTCAGTGGCTTTTCATATCGATAACTAAAAATTATATTTCCTGGATGTATCTGATAAAGGTTTCCATCCTTCAAGGAGCTTATAATATGATTTTCATTCCTTTTTTCTACCTTATTAAAAGAAAAGTTCTATCAAAGGAAAACAGAGGTTGAAATGAATATAAAAACAAGAGAAAAACTAAAAGACGACTTAAAAGTTTTAAAAATTTTATATTTTTTTGTATTTATAGTTTTAATAATATCTCTTTTTAAAATGCAAATTATTGATTCCCAATTCTACCAGACTAGGGCTGATTCTAACAGGATGAGATTAGTTGGGATTCAAGCACCTCGAGGAGATATTATAACTAACGACGGGGAAGTTTTAGTTCGGGATTATCCTTCATTTGAAGTTTCTCTAACCTATAATAATGTGGAAGGTTCAGAAGAATCTTTAGCAATTCTTGCGGGGGTCCTAAATGATCCGAATATTACAGAGGAATGGATAAAAGAAAAAATAAGTGAAAAGGTATATAGATCTTACGAACCAATAATCATAAAAAGAGGTCTCACTATCGAAGAAGTATCAAAGATTGAGGCTAGAAAAAATGAATTACCAGGAGTTAGGATTAATGAATCACCGATTAGAACATATTTGTATCCTGGAATAGCTTCTCATTTACTAGGATTTATTAGTGAGATTAATAATGAGTTAGGGCAAGTAGGTTATGAAAATTATCATTTAGGTGATTTAATAGGAAAATTTGGTGTGGAAAAGGGTTATGAAGCTGTTTTAAGAGGAACAGATGGCTACCAAAAGGTAGAGGTAAATGCTAAAAATAGGCCAATTGGTTTTCTAGATACTAAAGAGGCGATAGCAGGAAATAATCTCGTCCTTACAATTGATTTTAAATTGCAGAAATTACTAGATGATAGTTTTGACCAGCTTCTGGCAACACTTCAAAAGAACCCAAGGACAACTTATGCGGAACAGGGAGCAATTGTACTGATGGAAGTAAAAACTGGGCGCATTCTTGCCATGTCCTCAAGACCCAATGACCCGGTAAGATATCAGAACAAGGTAATTCAAGGAAGATATATTCCTGGATCGACTTTCAAAATGATTACAGGACTAGCAGCTTTAGAGTATGCTAATATTAATCCCAATGAAGTAATTGTAAGTAAAGGGGCCTATTGGGAACCTCCATATATTAAATCCCTAGCTCCACCAGGGCCTTATAATTATTATAGTGCTATTGGTAGGTCTGATAATGTTTATTTTCAGGAAATAGGAAGAAGAACAGGGATAGAAAATATTTCTAAAATGGGAGAAGAATTTGGACTTCATCTTCCTACAGGAATTGATTTACCTTATGAAAGTACAGGTGAATCTGTTTTCCAAGGTCTACCAAATGTTGAGAAAAGACAAGCATATTTTAAATGGGCTGCCGAGGCGACTAATAAAAGGTACGAACAAAAAATGCTCAATCTTGAGTTGGAATATGAAGAAAAATTAAATTCTGCCAAAGATGATGAAGAACGAAAAGATATTGAAAAACAAAAAAACAGAGAGACCAATATCTTAAAGTCCCAATGGCAAATTGATCTTAATTGGAACACAGCCTGGCATGCAGCGGATACTTTTAACGTATCAATTGGCCAGGGAAGGCAAAATTATACACCAATTCAATTGGCTTCTTATGTAGCCCAATTAGCTAATAACGGTATAAGAATGAAACCTTATGTAGTAGAAAAGATTGTTTCCGATGATGGAACTGTTATCGAAGAGTTCTTTCCAAAGATATCAGGGACGACAAATATTTCTAAATCATCAATAGAAAAAACAATTAGAGGAATGGTGCAGGCTACTGAATTGAAGGGTACAGCTTACGGACTATTTGGTAATTTTCCTGCAGATATTAAAGTAGCAGCAAAAACAGGAACGGCACAAAGAGAATTGCAAATAGATGCAACAAATGCTAAAGGAAGTGACGCATCTAATAAAATTTTCCAAAACGATGGGCTATTTACAGCTTTTGCTCCAGCGGATGATCCAGAGATTGTATTTTTCGGAATCGTAGAGGCAGGGGATAGTGGAAGTGGTTCTGCAGGAAGAATAGCAAAAATTCTATTTGAAGAATATTTTAATTTAGGTAAGGCTGGAGAGTGAAAAATGAAAGCAGTCAAATTAAAAGGCACCATTGAGGGATTGTATTTAATTGCTGATATGAGTTATGATAGAAAGAAAATAGAAGAAGATGTAAGAAGTATTCTCCACGAAGCAGAAAAATTTTTAGGTAATTCTGGAGAACTACTATTATTATTGGAAAAATCTGTTCAAGAGGATGATGATATGGGTTTCTTGGAGGATCTTTTAAGCTCTTTAGGAATAAGAATAAATAAAAACAAATCTCAAAAGCATAAAGAATTTAACAAAATTCAGGATCAGCAAAAAGATATCTATACGGAGGGGAACACTCTCCTAATTAGAAAAAGCATAAGGTCTGGTCAAAAAGTTGAGCACAAGGGGACAATAGTAATAATAGGAGATATTAATCCCGGAGCAGAAATAAAAGCTTCAGGACATGTTATAATTATTGGTAGCCTTAAAGGAAATGTTCACGCTGGTGCAGATGGGGATGAAGAAGCGGTTATTTATGCTAATAAATTATCCCCAAACATTATAAAAATAGCTGGTTTAATAGCAAAAGCTCCTGAAAACGAAAAAGATGTAGATTCAGAACCAGAAATTGCAAGAATATATAAAAAGCAAATCATTATTGAAAATATTTAACAGGAGGTTAATCTATGGGTGAGGTAATTGTTATAACATCAGGTAAAGGTGGAGTAGGTAAAACCACAACAACAGCAAATATTGGAACAGGATTAGCAAAGTTAGGCTATAAGGTTGTTTTGGTTGATACAGATATTGGCTTAAGAAATCTTGATGTTGTTCTTGGGCTAGAAAACCGTATAGTCTATGATATTGTGGATGTGGTAAAAGGAAACTGCAGATTAAATCAAGGCTTAATCAGAGATAAAAAATTAGAAAACTTATCCCTCTTGCCTGCAGCTCAGACTAAAGATAAGAATGCTATTAGTATTGATGAGATAAAAAAACTTACAGAAGATTTAAAATTACTTTTTGATTACATTATAATGGACTGTCCTGCCGGTATTGAACAAGGATTTAAAAATGCCATTGCTGGAGCGGATAGGGCTATAGTTGTTGCTACCCCAGAAGTTTCTTCAGTGCGAGATGCAGATAGAATAATAGGTCTTTTGGAAGCCAACGAAATTAAAGAAACTAGACTTATTATAAATCGTTTAAGACCTCAAATGGTAAAACAAGGAGATATGATGGATATTGAGGATATTCTTGATATTCTTTCTATTAAGTTAATTGGGGTTATTCCTGAAGATGAATTTATTATTGTTTCTACTAATAGAGGAGAGCCAGCTGTAAATAATCCAGAATCTATGGCGGGAAAAGCTTATATGAATACGGCACGGAGAATCACAGGAGAAGAAGTAGATTTTCTTGATCTTGAAGTAGTAGAAAGTTTTCTAGACAAGTTAAAAAGAATATTTACAAAATAAAGGGAGGATCATATGGGTTTCTTTGATTTCTTGAGTAAAGATAAAAAAAATAAAGGGAGCAAGAATATCGCTAAAGACCGATTAAAATTGGTATTAGTCCATGATAGAGCCAGCATGTCTCCTGAAATAATGGAAGCTCTACGAAGAGAGTTAATTCAGGTTATTAGTAAATATGTGGATGTAGATAGCAATAATATTGAAGTAGAAATAAATAATCAAAATAACCAAGCTACTTTGGTAGCAAACATCCCTATAAATCAAATAAAGAGAAGTAGAAATGTTTGAGTTTTACAGAAAAAGACTTAAAGAGCTAGATTTTATATTACTTATAGTAATTGCACTTCTTTTAGCTATAAGTAATATAATTATTGATAGTGCTACATTGCATTTAACTTCTGATTTATCAAAAAAACAAGTTATAAATATTGCTGTAGGACTTATAATGGCAATTTTTTTACTAAGGTATGATTACGAATTATATAAAAAGTACACTCGCCACCTTTATTTGATAATGCTAATAGGTTTAACTTTCGTTTTATTATTTGCTCCAGAAATCAAAGGAGCAAAATCTTGGATTGTGCTTCCTTTCTTTGGAAACATTCAATTTTCTGAATTATGTAAAATAATATATATTTTAACTTATGCAAAATTTCTTGATGAGCGACGTTTTGAATTGGAGAGATTCAGAGATTTGCTGCCTCACTTTTTATTTTTAGCCCCTATTCTTATTCTAATTTTCCTACAACCTGATTTGGGAACAGCTTTAGTTTTTGTTGCAATAATGTTCGGTATGTTAATTGCTGCAGGGGCTAATAAGGTGCTCATGTTTTCCATATTTGGTGGAGGAACAGGAGCAATTATAGCTTGGCTTTTAGCCCATCTTCGTTTTAATGTTTGGTTTCCTATAAAGGGTTACCAATTAAATAGAATCCTAGTTGTTTTGGATAAGGATTTTGACGTTCGAGGAGCAGGTTGGAATCAGCTCCAATCAAAGATTGCTATAGGTAATGGTGGATTATGGGGAAAAGGCCTTAAAGAGGGTACCCAGAGTATGGGGGAATTTCTTCCAGAGCAATGGACAGACTTTATTTTTGCCGTTCTTTCTGAAGAATGGGGATTTATCGGAGCTGGATTAGTTATAATTTTGTTATTTATTATCGTATACAGAGGATTTAAGATTGCTACACTTTCCCATGATTTTTATGGAAGCCTAATAGCAGCTGGAATTGTAACTATGTACTTATTTCATATCCTTGAGAATATAGGGATGAATATGGGTCTCATGCCTATAACAGGGATACCTCTTCCTTTTGTAAGTTATGGGGGTAGTGCCATGTTGGCAAATATGATAGGAATATCCTTCCTTCAAAACATATATATAAACAAAGAAAAGGTATTATTTTAAGCGTCGGTGAAGCCGGGGCTTTTTTCTTTTATTTAATCATTTATTTCTTCAATAATTTAGGGTAGAATGAAGAGTGGTTATAAAATTGAAAGGGGATTCTGATGGATTATAAAGTAGCAATCTTCTCTTTCATCGGTGGATTGGGTTTTTTCTTATATGGAATAAAATCTATGTCTGAGGGTCTCCAAGCAGTGGCTGGAGATAAAATGAGGGTTTTCCTAGAGAAAGGTACAAAGACTTCCTTAAGAGGAGTTTTAACAGGTACCCTAGTAACAGCATTAATTCAGTCCAGTAGCGGAACCACAGTTTTAGCCGTTGGGTTGGTAAATGCTGGCTTAATGACCTTTAGACAATCAATCGGTGTAATTATGGGTGCCAACATTGGTACAACCATTACTGCCTACCTAATAGGTTTTAATCTTAAGGATTATGCTTTACCTATAATTGGTCTTGGAGTAGTAATGCAATTTTTTATTAAATCTAAGCAAGTCAACAATTTTGGTAAGGCTTTTATGGGATTTGGATTGCTGTTTTATGGTATGGATGTAATGGGTACAGGAATGAATCCTCTTAAGGATTCTGTATTTTTCCTTAATTTAATGACCAATGTTGAAAGCAACGCTTTTTTAGGAGTTTTTGTAGGCACAGTTTTCACTGCTGTGGTGCAAAGTAGTAGTGCCACGATAGGTATTTTACAAGAATTGGCTAACCAAGGAGTTATAACTTATCAACAGGCAGTCCCTATTTTATTTGGTGATAACATTGGAACAACAATAACAGCCCTCCTAGCAGGTTTAGGAGCCAATTTTGCAGCTCGAAGAGCATCTTTTGTCCATTTTCTATTTAATGTAATGGGAACAGTTATTTTCATACCTCTCTTTCTAATGGGGATATTCCTTCCCATGGTGGAATTAATTACAAACACTTTAGGAACAGCTTTTGATGGTTTGCTAATTTGGGATAATTTAAATGTAAAAATGCAAATAGCTCAAACCCACGGTGTATTTAATATTACCAATACATTAATCCAGCTTCCCTTTGTAGCAATACTTGCAAAATTTGTAGCTAAAATCATACCTGGGGATGAAGAAGATTATTATAGGCCTAAATATCTTGAACCAAGATTATTATCTAATCTTCCTGTTGCCATCTCCAATGCTAAGCATGAGACAGAGAAAATGGGAGAAATAGCTTTAAAATGCTTCGATAATTCCATGGAATACCTGCTTACCAAGGATATAAAAGCGGCTTCTAAAGCAAAGCAAGCAGAAGAAACAGTGGATTTATTAGAGAGCCAAATAACACAATATGTACTTAAAGCAACAACACAAAATCCTTCAACTGATGAAGAATTATCTAGTAAGAGTTATAAAATTCTACAAATCGTTGGTGATTTAGAAAGAATAGGAGATCACTCTTATAATATAATTGAAGCAACAGAATATATTTTGGACTATAATATTGAAATTTCAGATAGTGCTATGGAAGAATTGAAATCAATGATTGAGATGGTAAGGATAAGTATTGAAAATGCCCTTCTTGTATTTGAATTTGAAGATAAAAAATTAGCTTACAGTGTAATTGAAAATGATGATGTGGTAGACGAAATGGAAAAGAATTTGCGTAAGACTCATATAAACAGGCTAAACGAAGGATTATGTAATGGAAATGCAAACGCTATTTATATTGATATACTAAGTAATCTTGAAAGAATCGGAGATCATGCAGTAAATATAGCTGAATATACTTTAGAATCAAAAAGAAGCCAAAACGAATAAACCTTGGCTTCTTTTTTCACTTTCTATTAATTTTTCTCTGAGATACAAATTCCTATTAGTCCAGGTCCTACATGGACTCCCAAAGCTGAAGTAAGTTCATATAGAGTTACATTATCAACTTTTTCAGAAAAATATTTGCAAATTTCTCTTCCCTCTTCAGGAACATTTCCGTGAACAATACTTAATTGGACAGCTTTACCATTGATATCCTTTTCCGCAATCTCTACAATAGCTTTTAAAGATTTTTTTCGTCCCCTTACTTTATCAACAGTATAATATACTCCTTCTTTATTTATGGAAATTATAGGTTTAAAATTTAGTAAATCTCCTAAGCTACCTTCAATTCTACCAATTCGTCCCCCTTTACGGAGATACTCTAAGGTTTGTACAACAAAATAGACTTTTGTTTTTTCTTTTAAATCAATTATTGTTTTAACTATATTATCTAGATTTTCTGATTGTTCTATCATGTCCCCAGCTTTAAGAACCAAAAATCCTAAGCCCATGGAGATAGAGTTAGAGTCAATTACTTCAAGCTTTATACCAATCTCTTCAGCCTTGTCTTTAAAACCATTAACCATCTCAAAAGTTCCACTTAATCCTTTGGAAATATGGATAGCTAAAGCATGGGTATAGCCCTCTTCTTTAAGTCTTTCTAAAAGATTTATGGAACGCCCTAAGTTAGGCATCGAGGTCTTGGGAATTTCCTTGGCAATGATTTCGTAAATTTCTTTGGGTTTAAGATCTATTCCATCATCCTGATATGTTCTTTCACTGGTGGAGACTTGTAATGGAAGAATGTTAATATTGTATTTTAAAATATCCTCTTCAGGTAAGTTGCAGGAAGAATCCGTAATTAACGCGATTTTAATGGTAATTACCCCCTTTTCTTTAATTATTTCACAAATGAAAGAAATATTCAATAAATAGAAATAATCTGTTCATTGAAAAAAAACATATGATCTGTATAATATAAAGAATACAGGTGGTGAATAAAATATGGCTGAAGTAATAAACTTAAATCGACTTAAAGAGGGTGTAGTGGCAGAGATTGTTGAGGCAGAAGAAACCCTGTTCCATCTTTTAGGAATTACCAAAGGAATGTCAGTAATAGTTTTGCAAAAAACTGTAGACTGGCTTATCCAGGTTGGTTATGACCAGCTTGTTTTAAAGGAAGATGTTGTAAGTAAAATAAAGGTCAAAACAGTAAACATATAAATATAAATTAGTTACGGAGGATAAATGATGCAGGAAAAATATAACCCCAGAATAATAGAAAAAAAATGGCAAGAAAAATGGGGAGAAGATCAAATATTTAAAGCAATAGATAATGATACAAGAGAAAAATATTATTGCCTTGAGATGTTTCCTTATCCCTCCGGAAACTTACATATGGGGCATGTTAGAAACTATTCCATTGGCGATGTTGTTGCCAGATATAAAAATATGCAAGGATATAATGTTCTTCATCCAATGGGCTGGGACTCCTTTGGTCTTCCAGCAGAAAACGCTGCTATAAAAAATGGTGTACACCCAGATATCTGGACTAAGCAAAATATAAGCAAAATGGTAGAACAACTTAAAAGTATGGGACTAAGCTATGATTGGGATAGAGAAATTGCTACAAGCAACGCAGATTATTATAAATGGACTCAGTGGATCTTTTTACAACTGTATAAAAATGATCTTGCCTATAAAAAGAATGCCATTGTTAATTGGTGTCCCTCATGTAATACAGTTCTAGCTAATGAACAGGTTGTAGATGGTGCCTGTGAGAGATGCGAATCAAGGGTAGAAAAAAAAGCTCTTAACCAATGGTTCTTTAGGATTACTAATTATGCTCAAAATCTTTTAGACGATTTAGACAAGCTTCCTGGGTGGCCTGAAAAAGTTAAAATAATGCAAAAAAATTGGATAGGTCGTTCAGAAGGTGCAAGACTTAGTTTTGTTGTAAAAGGCACAGAGGATATAATTGAAGTATATACTACAAGACCAGATACAGTTTTCGGTGTAACTTATTTAGTTTTAGCACCAGAACACCCCTTAGTAGAGAAATTCACTAAAGGAACAGAATATGAAGAAGAAGTAAATGCTTTTAAAAGTAAGGTATCTGGATTAAGTGAAATAGATAGAACTTCTACAGAGGTAGAAAAGGAAGGACTATTTATTGGTCGTTATATTATTAATCCATACAATGGTGAAGAGACTCCAATATTAATTGGTAATTATGTTTTAATGGATTATGGAACGGGGGCAGTTATGGGGGTACCAGCTCATGATTCTCGTGACTTTGCCTTTGCCAAAAAATATGACCTTCCAATAAAAGCAGTAATTAGCCCTGATGGAAGTCTCCTTGAGGGAAATCAGATGACAGAAGCTTATACAGAAGATGGCATAATGATTAATTCAGGAGAATTTAATGGTACGGAGAATAATGAAGGAATAAAAAAAGTAACAGATTATGGAGTAGAAAAAGGATTTGCCTCCCATGAAATTAACTTTAGGTTAAAGGATTGGCTTATTTCTCGACAGAGGTATTGGGGAGCTCCAATTCCAATGATTTATTGTGATGATTGTGGACCAGTTCCTGTTCCCGAAGAAGATCTCCCAATAAGACTTCCTGATAATGCGGAATTTAGACCAAGTGGAGAAT
Source organism: uncultured Eubacteriales bacterium (assembly GCA_964642925.1). Classification (GTDB taxonomy): domain Bacteria; phylum Bacillota; class Peptococcia; order Peptococcales; family SKKY01; genus SKKY01. The sequence continues at coordinate 50,435 of CAZXPJ010000002.1, forward strand.
CACCATTAAAACATGCTGAGGAATTTGTAAATGTTCCTTGTCCTACTTGTGGCAAAAAGGCAGTTAGAGAAACGGATACCATGGATACATTTGTATGTTCTAGTTGGTATTTCCTTAGGTTTTGTGATCCTCATAATACAGACTTACCTTTTGCTAAAGATAAAGCAGACTACTGGATGTCAGTGGATCAATATATTGGTGGAGTAGAACATGCTATTCTTCATTTAATGTATGCTCGTTTTTTTACAAAAGTTTTTAATGATTTTGGTTATATCAAGGCTAGGGAGCCCTTCGAGAACCTTCTTACACAAGGTATGGTTCTAAAAGATGGTACAAAGATGTCTAAGTCTAAAGGCAATGTAGTGAGCCCAGAGGAGATCATTAGCAAGTATGGAGCAGATACCGCAAGACTGTTTATTCTCTTCGCAGCACCACCGGAAAGGGACTTAGAGTGGAATGACAGAGCGGTGGAAGGTTGTTTCAGGTTCTTAAATAGAGTATGGAGAATGGTATACACATCTAAAGATTTAATCTTAAACTTAGAAGGAAAAATAAATAGGGATAAGTTAGATGATAAAGATAAAGATTTAATGAGAGTAACTCACAGCACAATTCAAAGAGTAACTAGCGATTTAAGTAATAGGTTTAATTTTAATACTGCTATTAGTAGAATTATGGAACTAGTCAATGCAATTTATGAATACAAGGATAAGGGGAATGTTAATCCTTTAGTTTTAAAGGAAGCTATTGAAACAGTAATTCTGACATTAATGCCTTTTTCCCCACATATTGCAGAAGAACTATGGCAAGAACTAGGAAAAACTGAATCTGTATCAAGAAGCACCTGGCCTGAAGTAGTAGAAGGATATCTACAGCAAGATGAAGTGGAAATAGTTCTACAAATAAATGGTAAGGTTAGGGATAAGATAAAAGTACCTGCAGATCTTAATAAAGAAGAATTAGAAAAATTTGCTCTTGAAAGCAGTAGGATCCAAGAACTAACTCAAGGAAAAAGTATTAAAAAAATAATAGTAATACCTAGTAAGGTAGTAAATATCGTTTTATAGTATTATTCAGGCGTGGAAGGTATTCCACGCTTTATTTATAATGATTTTTAGTATATGATAAAATAACTTAAGTATAAGCTTATAGGGGGTGGGGACGGCAATTTAAGCTGTCCAATTATGTTAACAGGAAAACAAAAAAGATTTTTAAGAGCAATGGCAACACTTCAAGATCCCATAGTTCAAGTAGGTAAAGGCGGGGCTACTGATAATGTGCTTTTTTCCTTAAATGAAGCTTTAAATGCTCGTGAGCTAGTAAAAATCAAAGTATTGAAAAATTGTTCTGAAGAGACTAAGGTAGTAGCAGAAGAATTAAGGGAGAAAACAAATGCTGAGCTTGTTCAAGTAGTAGGCAGGAATATTGTTTTATACAAAGCAAATCAGGAAAAACCTGAAATTGTTCTTCCAAAGTAGATGGTGATAAAAAATGAGGGCAACCTATGAAAAGTTAATTAAAGATGCCAAAAGAATAGTTGTTAAAGTGGGCACTAGTTCCCTGTCACATGAATCAGGGAAACTGAATATTGAGATGATTGAAAAAATCTGCAGGCAACTAGTAAATATTCATTGTTCTGGGAAAGAAGTCTTACTGGTAACATCAGGAGCCGTGGGAGCAGGTCTTAGTAGATTAGGCTATACAGAAAGGCCAAAATCCATACCAGAAAAACAGGCCGCCGCAGCAGTAGGACAAGGAATTTTAATGCATATATATGAAAAGATCTTTTCTGAATATGGAGAAACCGTAGCACAGCTTTTATTAACAAGGGATGATTTAACAAACAGAAAAAGATTTTTAAATTCTCGTAACACTTTACTAACACTAATTAATATGAGAGTTATACCAATTATAAATGAAAATGATACGGTAGTAGTTGAAGAAATTAAATTTGGTGATAACGATACCTTAGCAGCACTAGTTGCAGGATTAGTTAATGCAGATTTGCTTATTCTCTTAAGTGATATTGATGGACTTTACACAGCTGACCCCAGGAATAATCCTCAGGCTCAGCTTATTTCTGTTGTTTCAGAAATAGATGAAGACATAACCTCCTTAGCTGGAGACAGTGGTAGTAAATTTGCTAGTGGAGGAATGGTTACCAAGATTGAAGCAGGAAAGATTTCAATAAATGCTGGGATTCCAATGATAATTGCTAATAGCAGTGAAGATAATATAATTAATAAACTTGTTCAGGGTGAAGACTTGGGAACATTATTTGTACCTAGGGACACAAATCCCCATTCTAGAAAAAAATGGATAGGTTTTGCTTCGGAAACGGAGGGAACTTTGATTGTAGACCAAGGCTGTCGTGATGCACTTATTTGCCATGGGAAAAGTTTATTAGCTAAGGGGATAGTGGATATCCAAGGAGCTTTTGATAGAGGAAGTGTTGTTAAAATTATAGATGCTTCCGGTGAAGAATTTGCTAGAGGTATTGCCAGTTACACCTCAGAAGAAATGATAAAACTTAAAGGTAAACATTCAGATGATTTTATAGAAACAATTGGCTACAAAGATACAGATTCTATTATACACAGGGACAATCTAATTTTAAGATATTAGAGGATAATATCGAAGGGAGGAATATTAATGAGAGAAGAATTACTATTAAAAGGTTCTCAAGCTAAAGAGGCATCTAAAATTATAGGACAGGCATCATCTGGAGAAAAAAATAATGCCTTGTTAAAAATGGCAGATGGTCTTATAGAAAACATTCATGAAATAATCCAAGCAAATAAACTTGATCTAGAAAATGGCAGAGATTCCAACTTATCAAAAGCTTTTTTAGATAGACTAACTCTTACTGAAGACAGGATTAATGATATGGCCCAGGGCTTAAGGGAATTGATTGCCCTTTCCGATCCCATTGGTGAATCCTCCTTAGGCTGGATTACAGAAGATGGTCTTGAAATTAAAAAGGTTCAAGTTCCCTTAGGAGTTATAGGTATTATTTATGAAGCGAGACCTAATGTAACGGCAGATGCTGCAGGCTTATGCCTTAAGGCTGGTAATGCAGCTATATTAAGAGGAAGTAAAGATGCCATAAATTCTAATAAAAAAATTGTAGAAATTATTCAGGAAGCTTTAGAAAAAACAAGATTAGGGAAAAATGTTGTGCAATTAATTGAAGATACAGATAGAGAAGCTGCTAATGAATTGATGAGAATGAATAAATATATTGACGTTCTCATTCCAAGAGGTGGCCAGGGTCTAATTAATGCAGTCCTAGAAAACTCAAAAATCCCCGTGATTGAAACAGGGGTGGGTAATTGTCATGCTTATGTAGATGAAAGGGCAGACCTAAATATGGCAGTAGATATTATTGAAAATGGAAAAACACAAAGGCCTGGAGTTTGTAATGCTTTGGAAAGTGTTTTAGTACACAGAAAAGTAGCAGCAGCCTTTTTACCCCTTTTAGAGAGTAAATTAGAAAAATATCCAGTGGAATTAAGAGCTTGTCAAGAAAGTGGAAGATACTTAAAAAATTATATAAACGCAAAAGAAGATGATTATGCTACAGAATTTTTAGATTTAATTTTAGCTATTAAAGTTGTAGATAGTATAGAAGATGCTATTAGCCATATTGATAAATATGGCTCTAAACACTCTGAAGTTATTATAACTAAAGATTATAATAATGGCCGAAAATTTCAAAGGGAAGTGGATGCAGCAGCGGTATATGTAAATTCTTCCACAAGATTTACTGATGGAGGGAAATTTGGGTTTGGTGCTGAAATAGGTATCTCCACTCAGAAACTTCACGCTAGGGGGCCCTTAGGAGTTCAACATCTTACAAGTTTTAAATATGTAATAAGTGGTAATGGAGAGATAAGATGAAGAAAAAAAGCATTGGGATAATGGGAGGAACTTTTGATCCTATTCATTTTGGTCACTTGGTTACCGCAGAAGCTGCCCGAGTTGCCTTTGATTTAGAAACCGTCTTCTTCGTACCCTCAGGAAGGCCTCCTCATAAGGATGAAAAAGAAGTATCTCCTAAGGAATCAAGATATTTGATGACGGTTTTAGCTGTAACTTCCCACAAGGATTTTAAAGTTTCTAGAGTTGAAATAGAGAGACCAGGGAAGTCCTATGCTTATGATACGGTAAAATATTTCAATGATCTTTATCCAGACAAAGACATTTATTTCATAACAGGTGCGGATGCTATAAAGGAGATTTTAAATTGGCACAAAGTAAATATACTTTTAGATCATTGCTTTTTTGTAGCAGCTACTAGACCAGGACATGATTTAGAAGCCCTAAAGGCCAAGGAGCTTAATGTTCTACCACTAGATAAATTAGAGAAAATTTTCACACTAGAAGTCCCCGCCATGGCAATATCTTCTACTGATATTAAGAAAAGAGTAAGAGAAAAAAAGACTATAAAATATCTTCTTCCTGAAAGTGTAGAAGCCTATATCTGGAAAGAAGGTTTATATTGTGGCACTTGATATAAAATGCCTGGAAGAGGCAGTCAGAAGTAAAATAAGCACGAAAAGGTTTGCTCATACAAAAAGAGTCCTTGAAACAGCTTTAATTTTAGCTGATAGACATAAAGTAGATCTAGATAAAGCTCGAATTGCAGCCCTACTCCATGATTACGCAAAGGATGTTGAAGCAGAAAAACTTATAAGAATTATTGAAGATTCTGGTCATACACTATCCTCATTAGAATTGGTACAACCAGAATTACTCCATGGACCCGTAGGAGCAATTATGGCTAGGGAAGACTTTTCTATAGAGGATAAGGACATTTTGGAAAGTATTAGATATCACACAACAGGAAATATAAACCTTTCTAAATTAGCTAAAATTATCTACTTAGCAGATGGAATCGAACCTTTTAGAAAATATCCCGGGATTGAAGAAATCAAAAAAGCGGCAAAAGAGGATTTGGATGAAGCCCTTCTTCTTTCCCTTAATTTAAGCCTAGGATTCCTAATCAGTAAAGGAAGACTAGTTCATCCCTTAAGCATCGAAACAAGAAATGATTTGATTATTAAAAATATGAGGAGTGAAGCTATTGAATAATATAATTGAGACGGTAGTTAGTGCTATTGAAGAAAAAAAAGGAACAGATATTTCTACTATTGAGTTTAAAGACAAAGGCTATATTGCAGACTATTTTATTATTGCTACAGGAAATAATGATAAAATGACCCAGTCCATTGCTGATTTTGTTGAAGAAGAACTAGAAAAAAAAGGGGAGACTGTTATCCGTCGGGAAGGTTATCAAGTAGGTAAATGGATAATCCTTGATTATGGTTTTATGATGGTTCATGTTTTCACACCTAGTGAAAGAGAATTTTACGATATTGAGAGATTATGGCAGGAGTCAAAAAAACTTTTAGGAATGGAAACGGAAGATGTACAATAATTTAGCCTCTGTTTATGATAAGCTTATGGAGGATATGCCTTATAAAGAGTGGGCAGATTTTATTGAAAAGATAATACAAAAAGAAGATGTTAAGGTAGAAAAGATATTAGATTTAGGATCTGGTACGGCTAGTATTAGCTCTCTATTAAGTCAAAAGGGCTATAAACTTGTCAATCTTGATCTCTCAGAGGAAATGCTAAATCAGGCTAAAGATAAATATAAAAAAGCAGATTTAAAAGCTATTTTTGTTCAAAAGGATATTCGAGATATAGAATATGTTTCAGAATTTAACTGTGCCATCTCAACTTTTGATACCATGAACTACTTTATTGATCAGAGAGAATTGGAAGAAATTTTTAGTAAAGTTTATTCATCTTTAGAAGAAAAAGGCCTTTTCCTTTTTGATATGAATACCCTCTATAAGTTTGAGAAAATTTTAGGCGATGAAATCTATACTTATAATACGGAAGATATAGTTTATATTTGGGAAAATAATTATAATAAAAATACAGAAATCCTGGAAATTGACCTATCTTTTTTTGTAAAAAAAGAGGAGGATTATTACCAACGCTTTAATGAATATCATGTGCAAAGATACTATCCCCAAGATATAATAATAGAAATGCTAGAAAAAGTGGGTTTTTCATCTATTAAATTATATGAGGACTCAGAAATGAAAAGTACAGAAGAAAAGGGTATTCGGAATTTTTTTGCTGCCTTTAAGAGTTAAGGAAGCTTAATATATGGGTAGATTTTACTAATAGGAGAAAAGATGGAAAATTATAAATATTTTAAAAATGAAAAATGTGAATATTTTCCTTGCCATAAAGTAGAGGATGAAGAGTATTTTAATTGTCTTTTTTGTTACTGTCCTCTTTATTCATTAGGAGAAGATTGTGGAGGTAATTTCACTTGGACTGAAAAGGGGATAAAAAATTGCTCTAACTGCAATATTCCCCATAGAAAAAAAGGTTATGAGTATGTTAATAAGAAAATTAAAAAAGTAATAGAAAGAACCTCTAAAAAAGATTGATAAAAATTCTTTTATTTTAGGGAAGATATTGGCTATAATAGGAATAGAACTCTTTTTATTTGCAGAATAAATTATTTGGGGTGAAATTGATGGAATTAAACGATTACATGGATCTTTTCCTAGAAGAATCCAAAGAACATTTACAAGTATTAAATGAACAATTACTTGTTCTTGAAAAAGAACATAGTAATAAAAATGCAATTGGTGAAATTTTCCGATCTGCTCATACCCTTAAAGGTATGTCTGCTACTATGGGTTATGAAGCTATTGCTGATTTAACTCATAATATGGAGAACCTTTTAGACAAAATTAGGGCAGACAAGTTGGATGTAAACCAATCAATTAATGATGTTCTTTTCAGGTGTGTTGATACTTTAGAAAGTATGGTAGAAAATATAATTTCAGGGGAAGACAAGGAGTTTGATGTATCAGACCTTATTGCGGATCTTGAAAGACTAGAAAAAGGTGGAGATGTGCCTAAAATTGACCCCCAAAAAAATGAAGCTTCTTTAAAGAGTAAAAAAACAGAAATGCTTTATTGTGATGAAAGTATAAAAGATCATTTAGATGACTATGAAATTGGAATTCTTAGTAAAGCTAACGAAGTAGGAAAAAACTCCTATTACTTTAAAATAAAGTTGGATGAGCAATGTGTAATGAAATCAGTAAGAGCTTTTATGGTCTTTAATACCTTAGAGAAAATGGGAGATGTAATAAAATCAATTCCCCATACTCAAGAAATTGAAGATGAAAACTTTGATCGGGAGATAATAGTATATTTTATTTCTGAAAACAATTTGGATGAAATAAGAAATGCTATCAATAATATAAGCGAAATAAAAGTGATAGAAGAATGTGAACTATCTATGGAGGATAAAACCGAAGAGGAAAATTCCTCTGACACTTCCCACAACATAGAAGAAAATAATAATCAGCCTAGTGAAAATACTAAACAAGAGGTAAAATCTAGCGGTGGTGATAATAAATTTGCCCAGAAAACCGTTAGAGTGGAAATAGGAAAACTTGATACCTTGATGAATTTAGTTGGAGAGTTAGTAATTAATAAAACCAGACTTGAACAGATTTATGATGCTGGGGATGAAACCTCCCTGAGTGAAACGATTGAACAGGTTGGCAGAATAACCACAGATCTTCAAGATATTGTTATGTATGTACGCATGGTTCCAATAGAGCATGTTTTTAGCCGATTCCCAAGAATGGTAAGGGATCTTTCTAAAGATCTAGGAAAAGAAATAAACTTCATTATGGAAGGTAAAGAAACAGAATTAGATCGTACAGTTATTGATGAGATAGGGGATCCTTTGGTTCATCTAATCAGAAATTCTTTGGATCATGGACTGGAAAGTAGTGAAGAGAGAGTAAAGGCTGGAAAAAGTAAAGAAGGAACTATTAGAATCTCAGCAAAGCAGGAGGGTAATTCTGTTATTATTGTTGTGGAAGACGATGGTGGGGGTATCAATACTGATGTAGTAAGGAAAAAAGCAATTGAAAGAGGACTTATTACTGAAGAAGAGGGCCGTACTTTAAGTGAGCATGTAATAAATAATATGATTTTTGAAGCGGGCTTTAGCACTGCCAAGGTAATATCAGACGTTTCGGGTAGAGGGGTAGGCCTAGATGTTGTAAGACAAAAAATTAGTTCTCTTAGAGGTTCCGTACATCTTGAGTCTAAAAGATGGGTAGGAAGTAAATTTATAATTAAACTTCCCCTTACTTTGGCTATTATTCAAGCTTTAATGATTAAAGTAAAAGAAGAAATTTATGCTGTTCCTCTTGCTAATATAGATGAAACAACTAGTATTTATCGAGAGGAGATTAAGAATGTTCAAGGACAGCCTGTTATAATGATTCGGGGAGGAGTTCTTCCTTTAATTAACTTAGCAGAGGTTCTAGATGTTCACTCTGATCAAGAAGAAGATGAACTTTATATTGTAATTGTTAGAAAAGGTGAGCAGAAGTTTGGCTTAATTGTTTCAGAATTAATAGGCCAGCAGGAAATAGTAATTAACACCCTAGGAACTCTTCTTAATGGTACTACAGGTATCTCAGGAGCTGCTATTCTAGGGGATGGAACAGTATCCTTGATTTTAGATATTAGCACCTTATTTTAATAGAATAAAAATAAAAAGCTGAGGCATTTGTATATACCTCAGCTTTAATTATTTTTCCGTATAATTTTCCTGGGTATTTCTTTTTACCTCTTCTCTTACTTCTTCCTCAGAATGGTATACCTTATCTGGCCTATTAGGTCTTGCCATAAAGATGATGAAAGCAACGAAAGCTGCAAAAGCAATATATCCAAACATAGTTTAGACTCCTTACCTATTTAATTTAGACTGAAAAAAGTATAACATAAATTTAAGAAAATCGGTTTAAAATAGTTAAAAAAATGATATATATATCACATATAAAAGAAAGGTGGTTTCTTCATGTTAAAAACAAAGTATTTAGGCTTAGAATTAAAGAACCCTATTATTATAGGAGCAAGTGAAATGACTTCTAATGTAGATAAAATTAAGAGGCTAGAGGAAGCAGGAGCAGCAGCAATTGTAACGAAATCTCTATTTGAAGAAGAGATACTTCTTAAAAACAACAAATGGCGGGAGGAGTTAACCCGATATGATGAGATCCATGCGGAAATGACTAATCTCTTTCCTGAAATGGATGTGGATGCAGCTGAAACCCACCTTTACTGGGTTAATAAAACAAAAGAAGCAGTTTCAATTCCAGTTATAGCCAGCCTAAACTGTGTAAACAAAAGCACTTGGGTGGAATATGCAAAGAAACTAGAGGAAGCAGGGGCAGATGCAATTGAAGCTAATATGTATTCCTATTCCTTTGGTGTAACAAAGAACCCAGCGGAAATTGAAGATAAAAGAATTAATATTTTAAAAGAAATTAAAAAGGTAGTAAATATTCCAGTATCAATAAAAATCAGTCCTCATTACACAAGTATTTTTACTTTTGTAACAAACTTAGATCAAGCTGGAGTGGATGGAGTAGTATTATTTAATAGATTATTTAACCCAGATATTGATATAGAAAAAGAAGTAGAAGTTTCTAGATTCCAATTAACGGATTCTTCTAGAAATGGTAGTAGCCTAAGATGGATAGGCCTTTTAAGTGGTAAGGTGGATCTTGATTTGTGTGCTAATAATGGTGTGGCAACAGGGGAAGACATGATTAAAATGATTTTAGCTGGAGCCAGTGCAGTAGAAGTTGTAAGTACTATTTATAAAAATGGTATGGGTCAAATTGGAGTAATGGAAAAAACTCTAACAGATTGGATGGAGAGAAAAGGCTACAATAGTATTGAAGATTTTAAAGGGAAATTATCTAAGGTAAATATTAACAATCCTTGGGCTTATGAAAGAACTCAGTATATAAAAATGTTATTAAAAGGAGAGTATGAAATATAAGCCACCAGGCTTATATTTTTTTACAAAAAATCAAATGATTGGATTATCCCTAGAAGGCGGAGGAGCTCGTGGATCATATCAAGCTGGAGCTGCCAAAGCTTTTAAAGAAAAAGGAATAGAATTTCAAGGTGTAACAGGAACCTCTATAGGTTCTATTAATGGAGCCATGATAGCTCAAGGAGCTATCGATGAGTTATATTCTATCTGGGACAATATATCCTTAGAAAAGGTTTTTAATGTAACAAAAAAAGAATTTAAAGAATTAAGTACATTTGATCTAGATTTAGAGAATCTAGCTATAAAGTTAAGAAAAGCCGGGGACCTAATAAAAGATGGAGGAATTGATATATCTATGGCCCAAAAAATCCTTGACGAAAGCGTAAATGAAGAGGAAATTAGAAAACGTGGAGTGGACTTTGGGATTGTTACATTCTCTCTTACAGAAATGAAGCCAGTAGAAATTTTTATTAAGGATATCCCTAAAGGAGAATTAAAAAATTATCTTCTAGCTAGTTCTGCCCTTCCTCATTTAAAAATTGATAAGTTTCATGGAATTAGATATTTAGATGGTGGAGTTTATAACTCTCTTCCCACAGATCTTTTAATAGACAAGGGATATAAAGATATTTGGGAGGTTAGATTAAATAGTTTTGGACGAAAAAAAACCTTGGATTTAAAGGGTAAGGATGTAAAAATAAATTTTGTTGAACCAAAAGAAACCCTTTCTAACTATCTAGACTTTAGTAATGAAACAGCAAAAAAACAACTCCAATTAGGATATTTTGATACAATGAAAAAGCTAGAGGATTTAAACGGTAATTTTTTTTATATTAGAAAAGAAAATGATGAAAAATATTTCCTAGATTTATTAAAAGGTGTACCAGAGGAAATTATAAAAGAATTTATTCAGGCCCTAGACCTAGATATCCCTTCCTCTTTAAGGAGCCTTTTAGAACAAATTGTTCCTAGGTTAACGGAATTATTGGACTTAGATGAAAATGCCTCTTACGAAGAAATTATAGTTAGTTTTTTAGAAGTATTAGCTATGGACCTGGAAATAGAAAGATTTAAAATATATACTTTTAAGGAATTTTTTAATGCAATTCTTGAAAAAAGTAAGGATAACGAGATACAAGAAGGAAAAGTAAATAAGGTAATTGAACTTTTTCTTAAAAATGAGATTCTAGCAAAAGTCAGCAAGGAAAAAAGCATTAGGCATTTAGGAAGAATAGTAATTAGAGAAATGAGGTCTCTTTATGAAAAAAACAGTAGATTGGGAAAAGATTTTATCCAAAGAAGAATACCGAGTTCTACGGGAAAAAGGCACTGAAGCTCCTTTTTCAGGGGAGTATGATGATTTTTACGAAGAAGGAATTTATATCTGTAGAGGCTGTGGATCCCATCTTTTTTCTAGCAAGGATAAATTTAAATCAGGAACAGGATGGCCTAGTTTTCGTAAACCTATAAAAGAGGAAAATATTACTTTAGAAGAAGATCTCTCCTTAGGAATGATTAGAACCGAAGCAATTTGTTCCCTTTGTGAAGGGCACTTAGGACATTATTTTGCTGAAGACTCTAGATATTGTATGAATTCTCTTTCTTTGGAATTTATCCCTAGCTCTGCAACTGAAAAAGTTGAAGAATTATCCTTTAATTATTCCAAGGAAGAAGTTGCATTAATTCGTTCTGTTTTAGACCAAGAGGGTATTGCTTATACAATTCTAAATGAAGATCTGCAAGACTTATTTGGTGCTGGAAGATTAGGAACAGGAATAAACAATATAGTGGGAGAGATTAAAATATCTCTTAAGAGAAAAGATTATAAATTAGCAGCATATTTAATAAATCAAATAATTTAAAATAATTTATATATTTTTAATATTTAGTGTTGAAAAATCTACATGTAGGTGTATAATGTTTTTAGAACACTAAATATGGAGGTCGGAGAAAATGAGTAAAGTAATTAAAATGCAAACAGAAACTGTATTTCAGGATTCTGCACCAAAAAAAATAATTAAAAGAGATGGAAGAATCGAGAATTTTGATAAAGAAGAAATAGCAAAAGCTATCTTTAAAGGAGCTTTGGCAGTATACCCAGATAGGAGAGATTCTGAATTAAAATCCTTAGCTAATGTGGTTACTGATAAAGTGGTTTATGAGATTACAAAAAAACAGGCTCGTAATGGTTTTGCAGAAGGTCTTCCTAATGTAGAAGAAATTCAAGACATTGTGGAAATGACCTTAATGGATTTTGGGGAAAAGAAACTATCTAGAGAATATATAAGGTATCGTTTAAAGCATGAAGATATAAGGGAACAAAAGAAAGTATTAATCGACTCAGAAAAAATGGTGGATGATTATTTAGAAAGATCCGATTGGCAAGTAAAAGAAAATTCAAATATGGGATTTTCTCTTCAGGGGTTAAATAACTATATTATTTCAGCAGCTACTAAAAATTTCTGGCTGCAAAGAGTTTATGATGACTCAATTGCAGCGGCTCATAATTCTGGGGACTTACATATCCATGATCTTAATTTATTATCAACATACTGTTGTGGATGGAGTCTGGAAGATTTTCTTTTAAAAGGATTTAAAGGAGCTTATGGTAAAGTTGAAAGTACTCCACCTAAACATTTTGACACGGCTTTAGGCCAATTAGTTAATGCTATTTATACTCTTCAAGGTGAAGCGGCTGGTGCCCAAGCTGTTTCCAGCTTTGATACTTATCTAGCTCCCTTTGTAAGGTACGATAATTTAGATTATAAACAGGTTAAACAGTCCATACAGAAGTTTGTCTTCAATATGAATGTTCCTACAAGGGTAGGCTTTCATACACCATTTTTCAATATAACATTAGATGTTAAAGTATCTGGATCATTAAAAAATCAACCTGTTATAATTGGCGGTAAGACCCATGCCATGTCTGTTTATGGTGATTACCAAGAAGAAATGGATATGATTAATAAAGCTTTCTGTGAAGTTATGATGGAGGGGGATGCTAGAGGAAGAATATTCTCTTTCCCAATTCCCACTTATAATATAACAAAGGATTTTGACTGGGATAGTCCAGTAACAGATTTAATTATGGAAATGACAGCTAAATACGGAATTCCCTATTTTGCAAACTTTGTAAATAGCGACATGTCCCCGGATGATGTTAGGAGTATGTGTTGTAGATTAAGATTAGACAATAGAGAATTAAGAAAAAGAGGAGGAGGGCTTTTTGGAGCTAACCCCTTAACAGGAAGTATTGGTGTTGTAACAATAAACTTACCTCGCCTTGGTTATACGGCTAAAACAGAGGAAGAATTTTTCGAAAGATTAAGAAGGTTAATGGATTTAGCCAAGTCTAGTCTTGAGACGAAGCGTAAAGTTATTGAGCAGAATACTCAAATGGGGCTTTATCCTTATAGTAAGTTTTATCTAGAAGCTATCTATGAACGTTTTAATCAATATTGGATGAGCCATTTCTCAACAATTGGTATCTCTGGTATGAATGAATGTGTGCAAAATTTCTTTGGTAAAGAAATTGATCTCTCAACAAAACTAGGCAAAAACTTTGCACTTAAAGTTTTAGATTATATGAGGGATGTTTTAGTAGAATACCAAGAAGAAACAGGAAATATGTATAACCTGGAAGCTACTCCAGCGGAGAGTACTGCTTATCGCTTTGCTAAATTGGATATAGAAAAATATGATAAAATAATTGCAGCTGGGAATGATGAAAAATATTATACTAACAGTACTCAATTACCAGTAGGCTATACAGATGATATTTTTGAAGCTTTAGACCTCCAAGAAGAACTTCAGTCAAGATATACTGGGGGAACTGTTTTCCACGGATTTACAGGACAAAAAATTAATGACTTAGATACAATGAAAAATCTTATAAAAAAAGTAATGGAAAAATATGAAATTCCCTACTTTACTCATTCTCCATCCTTTAGTATTTGTGAGGATCATGGCTATATTCCAGGGGAGGAATTTTCTTGCCCAACTTGCGGAAAAGATACAGAGGTTTGGTCTAGAATTGTTGGTTACTATAGACCAATTGCCAACTGGAATAAAGGGAAACAAGAAGAATTTAAAGAAAGATTAACTTTTAAAGTACAAGGAGAGTAAATATGATTAAAGGGTTTATTAAAAACTCTTTTGTGGATTACCCTGGAAAAGTTGCAGCCACTGTTTTTACAGGAGGCTGCAATTTTTCTTGCCCATTTTGCCACAATGGAGAACTAGTAACAAGTCCAGGAAAGATGGAGACAATTCCCATTTGGGAAATAATGGAATTTTTAGATAAAAGAAAAGGATTAATTGATGGAATTGTAATAACTGGTGGAGAGCCAACTATCTACCCAGGCCTTAGGGATTTTATCCTTAAGATAAAAGAAAAAGGATTCCTAGTAAAATTAGATAGCAATGGCTATGAGCCCCTAGTTTTAGAAAAACTAATCCAAGAGAATATTATTGATTACATTGCTATGGATATAAAAAACTCTCCTGAAAAATATGCTGAAACTGCAGGTTTGAAGAAAATAGACATATCCAGGATTATTAAAAGTGTGGAGATCATTAAAAATTCTGGCATTGATTATGAGTTTCGTACAACAGTTATGAAAGAATTTCATAACAAAGAAGATATTATAAAGATTAATGATTGGCTAGGTAATTCGAAAAAATATGTTTTACAAAATTATAATCCTAAAGAAGGGCAAGTAGAAGATAAAATCTTTACTCCTTTTTCCCAAGAGGAACTGGAAGAATTTAAAGAGATATTTTCAGAAAATATTCAAAGGGTTGAGATTAGATATTAGTAGAGTATAATTAGAGAACTATCTAGAAAGGAAATGATTATTATGAGAGAATCAGTAGCAACTAAAAAAGCTCCCGGTGCAATTGGTCCCTATTCTCAAGCTATTGATATAGGATCCCTAGTCTTTACTTCAGGGCAAATACCAATAAATCCAGAAACAGGGAATATACCTGAAGGTATAGAGGCACAAACTAAACAATCTTTAAATAATGTGAAAGCAATCCTAGAAGAAACTGGCCTTTCCATGAATCATGTTATTAAAACTACAGTATTTTTAAAAGACATGAATGATTTTGGAGAAATGAATAAAATATATGAAAGTTTTTTTACAGATTATCCTGCTAGAAGTGCTGTGGAAGTAGCTAGGCTGCCCAAGGATGCTTTAGTTGAGATTGAAGTAATCGCTTCTCGATAATTGAAAGGTGATGGACATTTTAAAATCCACAATTAAAAAGATTCTTTTTATACTTCTAATCCTACTAATAGTAGGAGGAATTTATCTTGGACAAGAGGTCATATCTCATCTTCCAGAAATAGATGATGAAAGCTTCTATTATCAGCTTACAGATCCTAATGAAGAAGATGGTATTTTAATTTTAGATAAAAGTGATTACATCTCCTCCCTTGATGATTTAAGTCCTTATATTCTTGATGCTCTTATCTCTATAGAGGACCAAAGGTTTTATAAACATGGGGGAGTAGATACTATAAGAATAATAGGCGCAGTTATTGCTAATATTCAAAGTGGTTTTGGAACAGAGGGTGGAAGTACCATAACCCAACAATTAGTTAAAATAACTTATCTTGATCAGAATGAGAAAACCCTAAAAAGGAAAATGACAGAAGCAATCACAGCCCTTAGAATTGAAGATAGATATGAAAAAGAAGAAATTCTATATGCTTATTTAAATAAGGTCTATTATGGGAGAGCAGGTTATGGAATAAAAAATGCCTCAGAATTTTTCTTTAGCAAAGAAGTTTCAGATCTGGGCTTGGAAGAAAGTGCAATAATAACGGGAATTATTCAAAACCCCACCTTTCACTCCCCTATAAAAAATCCTGAAAATATGCTTAAAAGAGCCCAAGTGGTTCTTTCTCGAATGCTAGAACAGGGGAAAATAAGTAGTAGGGAAGAAGAAATTGCCAGAGACAACTTAAATAGTGTAGAATATATTCATATTAAAGAATAAATAAAAGAAAAGGATTTTATAATGATAGAAGATAGTATAGTGATTTATACAGATGGTTCTTGTTCTAACAATCAAGAAAGAATTAATTCCGGAGGTTGGGGGGCTGTTCTTCTTCATAAAGATTTCTATAAAGAAATTTATGGAGGAGAAAAAAACACAACTAATAATAGAATGGAATTAATGGCCATAATCAAAGCCTTGGAAGAAATTAAAAACACAAATCTTCCCGTTGCTATCCACTCGGATTCTGCCTATATTATGAATTGTTTTAAGGATAAATGGTATGTAAAATGGAGGCAAAATGGTTGGCAAAACTCAAAAAAACAACCCGTGGAAAACCGAGATCTTTGGGAGACTCTTTTAGATTTAGCGGAGAATAAAATAGGTCTTGATAAAATAACCTGGGTTAAAGTTAAAGGCCATTCTGGTGATAAATATAATGAAATAGCGGATGATCTAGCAAAAAAAGGATCAGAAGAAAATTAAATAATGACAGTTCGCAAGCCTCCTGTCTGAAAAACACTATGGCAATCTATATACATGAAAATGTAATATTAGAGTCTGCTTATTTTTAAAAAGTAGACTCTTTTTATTTGAAAATTTAGGGAGATGAATCAATTGAATGGTGAAAAAAATAAATATATTGTAAGAACTGCCATAGCAGCAGCACTATATGCAGCCCTAACCTTGGCTTTGGCCCCTATTGGTTTTGGTCCCTTACAGTTTCGCATTTCGGAAGTTTTAGTTTTTTTGGTCCTACTAGATAAAAAATATATTACCGGCCTAACCCTTGGAGCAATAATTGCTAATTATTTTAGTCCCTTAGGGATTATCGATATGGTGGTAGGAGGTAGTGCCACCTTTATAAGCCTATATCTGATGACCAGGACAAAAAATATTTATTGGAGTGCCTTTTATCCCTGTATAGTAAATGGAGTTATGGTAGGAGGGGCCTTAGCCTGGTTCTATTCTTTACCCTTTTTTTTAATAGCTAGCCAAGTTTTTTTAGGACAAGTGGGGGTAATTTATCTATTAGGTATTCCCTTGTTTAAGTATTTGCAAAAAAATGCAGACTCTCCTCATATTGACTTTTTAAGCTTCTAGAGTATATTAGAAGTGGGTAAGTATGATAATTGAGAGGAGCGAGCAGCTTTGACACGTACAACAAATGAGCTGTTGAGGGTCGGAATTGATTTAGGTTCCACCACAATTAAGATTGTGGTTTTGGATGAGTCTGACCAAATAATTTATAAAAAGTATAGCAGGCATTTTTCGGAAACTAGGGCAACATTAAAAAACATGTTAAAAGAGCTTATAGCTAGATTTGGTGGTTATGAGATGAGCTTCTCTATGACAGGCTCTGGTGCAATATCCCTGGCGGAAGGCCTGGGGATATCTTTTTTTCAAGAGGTAATTGCCTGTACAGAAGCAGTACAAAAAAATTTAAAAGGCACCAATGTGGTTATCGAGCTTGGAGGAGAAGATGCCAAAATAACATTTTTTGATAAAAACATTGACCAGCGTATGAATGGATCATGTGCTGGGGGAACAGGAGCTTTTCTAGATCAAATGGCAGCCCTTTTAGGTGTTAGTGTTCCTGATTTAAACGAATTAGCAAAAAACCATAAAATTATTTATCCAATAGCATCAAGATGTGGGGTTTTTGCTAAGACAGATATTCAAGGTTATTTAAATGAAGGAGCTAAGCTAGAAGATATTGCAGCTAGTATTTTTCAGGCTGTAGTTAATCAAACCATAGGTGGCTTAGCTTGTGGTAAAAGAATTCAAGGTAATGTAGCATTTCTTGGAGGACCATTATTTTTCCTAGACCAGCTAAGAGAAAGATTTATTCAGACTCTGAAGCTTACTGAAGAAGAAGTATTTTTCCCAGAAGATGCTCAATATTATGTTGCCATTGGGGCAGCTTTATTAGCAGGGGATAATTCCCAGAGTTTGATGGAAATATATAATAAGTTTAAAGAATTAGAAATAACAGGCAACGAGGAGATCCAAAACTTACCAGCCCTTTTTAAAGACAAGAAAGAATATCAAGAATTTCTTAAAAGTCATGATAATACTTTAGAAAGAATCACCTTTGCAGAAGCAAGGGGTCCTGTATTTTTAGGTATAGATGCAGGCTCTACTACAACTAAAGCTATTCTTTTAAGTGAAGATAATAAAATAATCTATCAGTACTATCAAGGTAATAAAGGGAATCCCTTAGTTGCTGTTAGATTTATACTAGAAGAGATCTATAATCAATTAAATGAAGATTCCTATATAAAAGGGGTTTGCGTTACAGGTTATGGAGAAGGATTAATCAAAAAAGCAATAAATGCGGATTTTGGCGAAGTAGAAACCATGGCTCACTATAGGGGGGCAGAATTCTTTCTACCAGGAGTAGATTTTATTCTAGATATTGGCGGACAGGATATGAAGTGTCTTACTACTAAAGATGGTTATATTGAAAAAATACTTCTTAATGAAGCCTGTTCTTCTGGATGTGGATCCTTTCTAGAGAGTTTTTCTAAATCTTTGGAAATAGAATTAAAGGATTTTGTAGAAAGTGCTTTATATGCTAAAGGACCTGTGGATTTAGGAACTAGATGTACTGTATTTATGAACTCTAAGGTGAAACAAGCTCAAAAAGAAGGGGCTACTATTGGAGATATCTCTGCAGGTCTTGCCTATTCTGTTATAAAGAATGCCTTGTATAAAGTTATTAAAATGACTCCTAATGATAAATTAGGGGATAAAATTATTGTACAAGGTGGAACCTTCTATAATGATGCGGTTTTAAGAACCTTTGAAATGATTGTAGGAAAAGAAGTTGTTAGACCGGAAATTGCAGGTTTAATGGGAGCTTTTGGTTGTGCTCTTATAGCTAAAGAAAGACAAAAAAACCAAGTATCCTCACTTATATCTTGGGAAAAATTGCAAAAGCTAGAATACAAAATTAGCCATATTAGATGTGGCGGTTGTACTAATAACTGCCTTCTTACTATAAATACATTTAATGATAAGCAAAAATATATTGCAGGTAATAAATGTGAAGTTCCTTTAGGAAGGGCTACAGATCAAGTTGATGTACCAAATCTATATAAATATAAAAGAGATTTAATCTTTGACTATACTTCTAAAAATATAAATGGAAAGAAGATTGGAATTCCCAGAGCTTTAAACTTATTTGAGAATTATCCTTTCTGGTTTACTTTCTTTGAAGATCTAGGATTTCAAACGGTTTTATCTGAAAAGTCATCTAAAGAAATGTATGAAAGAGGTATCGAAACCATAGCCTCTGAATCCGTTTGTTACCCAGCTAAACTTGTTCATGGACATATTATTTCTTTAATTGAAGATGGAATAGATACTATTTTTTACCCTTCCATTAATAAAGAATTAAAAGAATTTGAGGAAGCAGATAATAACTTTAACTGTCCTGTAGTATCTGGATATCCAGAACTAATTAAAAACAATGTGGACTTGTTAAAAGAAAAAAACATTAATTATATAGCTCCTTTTGTTCCCTATGATTCAGATAAAAAAATGACGGAGATTCTATTTGAATCCTTTGCCTCCTTTGGAATAGAAAAAAAACAAATTAGAGAAGCCATTAAAAAAGCTCGTAAGGAAGACCTGCGAGTTAAAGGTGAAATAAGAAATAAAGGGGAAGAAACTCTTCAGTATCTAAAAGAAGAGGGCCTTATTGGTATAATCTTAGCTGGTAGACCCTACCATCTTGATTCTGAAGTAAATCATGGGCTAGATAATATTATTACAAGTTTGGGGATGGCAGTATTAACAGAAGATTCTGTGGCCCACCTAAGTAAAAGGCCAGTGGATACGGATATTCTAAACCAATGGACTTATCATGCTAGATTGTTTAGAGCCGCTGATTTTGCCACAGAACATAGTAACATCTCTCTAGTTCAGATTAATTCTTTTGGCTGTGGCCTAGATGCTGTTACTACGGATCAAGTGGCTCAAATCCTTGGAGCTAAAAAAAATATATACACCCACATTAAAATTGATGAGGGGAGTAATATGGGAGCTGTAAAAATAAGGCTTCGTTCTTTAAAAGCTACCCTTATAAATCAACAACCTAAGGGAGAAATTATTTCCAGTCCTCATAAAGCTATGGGTAGAAAATTATTTACCAAAGAAATGAAAAAGAATCATACTCTTTTATGTCCTCAAATGTCACCTTTCCACTTTGGTTTAATTAACGGAACCATGCAAAGAGATGGATACAATATAGAGGTACTTCCTGCTATCGATCCCTTAGCAGTGGAAACGGGAGTTAAATTTGTAAATAACGATGCCTGTTATCCAACAATAATAGTGGTAGGGCAGATTATGGAGGCAATAACTTCTGGTAAATATGATACTGATAATCTTTCAGTTTTAATGTCTCAGACTGGTGGAGGCTGTCGTGCTAGTAATTATATCTATTTTATAAGAAAGGCATTGGCAGAAGCAGGCTATGGACACATTCCTGTGATATCCTTTGCTCCTACAAAAATAGAAAACAACCCAGGCTTTAAGATAAATCTTAGCATGGCTAAAAAGTTAATTTATGGTGCGATTTATGGAGATTTATTAATGAGGATGGTCTTAAACACAAGACCCTATGAGAAAATAAAAGGTTCTACTAATATTCTTTTTGAGAAATGGACAGAAGAATTATCTGCTGAGCCTGAACTAGATAATAAAAAGATATTTAGAGAAAATGTAAAGAAAATAATTGCTGATTTTACTGGACTAGAAAGAAATAAAATTGAAAAGCCAAAGGTAGGTATTGTAGGAGAAATATTAGTAAAATATCATCCAACAGCAAATAATAGCATTATTGAATACCTAGAAAGTGAAGGCACGGAGGTCGTTTGTCCAGATCTTTTTGATTTCTTTCTTTATAGTGCTTTTGATAAAATCTATAACTACAAAAAATTATCAGGTGGGACCTTTAAGTCTATGATGGTATCTGATTTCTTTATTAAATATTCTGAGGAAATTAGAGATATTGTAAGAGAAGAATTGAAAGATAATCCTTATGTAAAAGGACCCCATAAATTTGAAGATTTGAGAAAACTTGTTGAGCCCTTCGTATCTTACGGAAATCAAAGTGGAGAAGGTTGGCTTTTAACTGCTGAAATGGTAGAACTTACTAAAAGTGGAGCTAAAAATATTGTTTGTATGCAGCCCTTTGGATGCCTTCCAAACCACATTACAGGAAAAGGAATGGTGAAAGAACTATCTGAGAGGATTGGCTCCAATATTGTAACTATTGATTATGATCCTGGCTTAAGTGAAGTTAATCAAATTAATAGAATCAAATTAATGCTCTCCAGAGCTTTTATAGAGTCAAATTTAGTAGTGGAAAAAACATTTACCAAAAGAAGCAAAAAGACCCTACATTAGACTATACAAGAGGAAAATCTACTAAAAACTTGTTTACAAGAGCCAAGTTGTTGGTTTATAATTATCCTTCCGGAGTTTAAAGAAAGAGGGGGATATATTTGGTAGATAAAAAATTAAGAGAGATCTCTTTACAAAGAGCTGCTGAATTAAAATCCAAGATTCAAGATTATCTTGATATAAAGGATCAAATCAAAACAGGAATTGATGAAAAACATAAAATAAAAGAAAGACAGAAAAAAATAAAGGAATTTTTTAAGGCCACAGAGGAAGACTGGAATAGTTGGCATTGGCAAATCAAAAATCGGATAAGTGATACCAAGATCTTAGATGAGCTAATTAATATTCCAAAAGAAGAAAGAGAAACCATAGATAAAATTAGTGGAACTTTCCGTTGGGGCATAAGCCCCTATTACCTCTCCTTAATCGATCCAGACCTAGGCACTAATGATCCCATCTATCTTCAATCTATACCCACAGGAATGGAATTAACGGGCTCTACAGAGGATTATGACCCTATGTTGGAGAGAGAAACTAATCCTGCGGATTGTATAACTAGAAGATACCCAGATCGCCTGATAATTTATGTAACAAACCAATGTGGAATGTATTGCAGACATTGTCAAAGGAGACGAAATATTGGGGAAATTGATAAACCTAAAAGCAAAGAAGAATTAATGGTAGCTTTTAATTATGTAAGAGATAATCCGGAAATTCGTGATGTGCTTATCACTGGTGGGGACTCCCTTACTTTAAGTGATGAAAGAATTGATTGGATGCTTACAGAACTAAGAAAGATAGCTCATGTAGAAATAATTAGATTAGGGTCAAGAATGCTAGTTACTGTACCTCAAAGGGTTAACGAAAGTTTATGCAATGTTCTAAAAAAACATCATCCCATATATGTTAATACACATTTTAATCATCCAAAAGAAATAACAGAGGAATCAAAAAAAGCTTGCGAAATGTTGGCTAATATTGGGATACCTTTAGGAAATCAAGCTGTGCTGTTGAAAAATATTAATGATGATCCTTATGTAATGAAAAAAATGAATCATGAATTGCTTAAAATTAGGGTAAGGCCTTACTATATTTTCCATGCTAAAGCGGTGGCAGGAACGGAGCACTTTAGAACCAGTGTGGATAAGGGGATAGAAATAATTAGATCCCTAAGAGGATACACTTCAGGTTTGGCTATCCCCACATTTATAGTTAACGCTCCTGGAGGAAAGGGTAAAACCCCAATGCTTCCGGAATATAGAGGACCCGTTGGAGAAGATACGATAACACTTAAAACCTGGGAAGGTTTGGAAATTGAATACCATAACCAGGATATTGAAGAGGAATAAAAGAAATAATATAATATTCAGACAAAACTCAGGAGTAGATACCCTGAGTTTTGTCTTTTAGTAGAGATATTTTTAGGATATAATTAATATTTGAAGGATAAGGGAGGAAATATTTTTGAATTATAATAAAGAACTAGCAAAAGAATTTAACTGGGGTAGCAAGTATATAGATAGCATCGTGAACCTTCTAGATGAAGGAAATACAATTCCCTTTATTGCTCGTTACAGAAAAGAAGCAACAGGAAGTATGGATGAAACCATCCTAAGAGAAGTTGAAACTAGATTAAAATACATGAGAAGTTTAGATAAGCGGAAGGAAGAAGTTATCCGGACCATCGAAGAACAGGGTAAACTCACCCCAGACCTACAAGAAAAAATAAATTCAGCTAAAGTACTTCAAGAAATTGAAGACCTTTATCTTCCTTATCGTCAAAAAAGAAGAACTAAGGCAACAGTAGCAAAGGAAAAAGGTCTTGAGGATCTTTCAGAGTTAATTCTCTCCGGTGAAGATGATATAGAAAAATTATCCTTAAATTTTATTGATCCAGAAAAGGAAATAAATACTACAGAAGAAGCTCTACAAGGAGCTGCAGATATAATTTGTGAATATATTCAGGATAATGCAGAAATTAGAGGAATCCTTAGAGACTTTTATAATAAACAAGGCTTGTTAAAAACCAAAAATATTAATGATGAAGCTTCTGTATATGAAATGTATTATGATTTTTCCGAACCAGTAAGTAAAATTCTTCCCCACCGAATTATGGCGGTTAACCGGGGAGAAAAGGAAGAGTTTCTACAAGTTAAAGTGGAAGTAGATGAAGAAAAAGTTAAAGAATTAATATATAAAAACTTCTTTAAAAATATAAGTAGCAAAGGGCGAGAAGTCTATTATGAGGAGATAGTTAAAGATACCTTTAAGCGCCTTCTTCACCCATCCCTAGAGAGGGAAATTAGAAATACCTTAACTGAAAAAGCAGAAGAGCAAGGGATCAAAGTATTTGCAGATAATCTAGGCAATCTCTTAATGCAAAGCCCAGTAAAGAAAAATGCCATACTTGGAATTGACCCTAGTTTTCGTACCGGTTGTAAATTGGTTGTTATCAATGGAAGTGGTCAATTAATGGAAATAGGGGTTATTTATCCTCATCAGCCTCAGTTAAAAAAAGCAGAAGCTGTAAAAAAACTTTTAGAAATAATTAAAAAGTGGTCTATTGACCTGGTAGTAATCGGAAATGGGACAGCATCTAGAGAAACAGAATCCCTAGTTGCAGAAATGATTAAGGAAAACAATCTGGATTTATCCTTCATTATAGCCTCTGAGGCAGGAGCCTCTGTTTACTCCGCTTCAAAGTTAGCTAAAGAAGAATTTCCGGATTTTGATGTTTCCGAAAGAAGTGCAGTCTCTATTGCTAGGAGGGTATTAGATCCTTTAGCAGAGCTAGTTAAAATTGAGCCTCGTTCCATTGGTGTGGGCCAATATCAACATGACCTTCCAGGTAAAATATTAGATGAGAGCCTAAAAGATGTAGTGGAGTCCTGTGTAAATAAAACCGGGGTGGAAATAAACACAGCTAGTGCTAGTTTATTACAGTATGTGGCAGGATTAAATAAAACAATTGCTAATAATATCATACAGTTTAGAGATGAGAATAAGGGAATTAAAACTAGAAGAGAACTATTAAAAGTTCCTCGTCTAGGGCCAAAGGCATTTGTTCAAGCTGCAGGCTTTATTAGAATTAGAGATGGGAAAAATCCATTGGAGAACACTTCTGTTCATCCAGAGTCTTATGAAATAGCAGAGGAAATTTTAAAAATGTTAGGATTTGCCAAGGAAGACTTAAAGAATACCCACCGGCAAGAACTTCTAAAAGAAGAACTTACTCATTTAGATTATAAAAAAGTAGCTGTAGACCTTAACTACGGGCAGGCTACAGTAAAAGATATTATAAATGATTTAATGAAGCCGGGAAGAGATCCCCGGGAAGATTTAGCAAAACCTCTTTTAAGAAATGATATACTAAAATTAGAAGATCTTCATGAAGGGATGATAATAGAGGGAACAGTAACCAATGTGGTGGATTTTGGTGCCTTTATTGATATAGGACTAAAAAATGATGCCCTAGCCCATATATCTCAATTAGCTGATAGATTTATTAGACACCCCATGGAAGTTGTTTCCGTAGGGAATATTGTAACAGCAAAAGTTTTAGAAGCAGATAAAGTTAGGGGAAGAGTTTCCTTAACTCTTAAAATATAGGTATTTGAAAAGGAGTATTATAATTTGAAAGCTATAATCAATGGCAAGATATTAACTATGGAAAAAGAAGACTTTGAAATAGGTTCTATCCTTTTAAATTATCAAGGGAAAATAGAAGCAGTAGGAATAATTGATCTTCCTGAAAACTGCGAAATAATTGATGCTAAGGGTAAATATGTTCTCCCTGGTTTTGTAGATGCCCATACTCATCTGGGAATTTATGAAGAAATTTATCCCGAGGGAGATGACACTAATGAAATGTCAGAACCAGTAACCCCTCAACTAAGAGCTGTAGACGGAATTAATATTCATGATATAGGCTTTAATGATGCCCTAAAAGGTGGAGTGACTACAGTAATGATAGCCCCAGGAAGTGCCAATGTAGTGGGTGGAACTGTTTGTATCATGAAGACTGCAGGGAAGAGTTTTAACAGTAGATTATTAAAAGATTCAGCAGGGATGAAAGTAGCTTTTGGGGAAAATCCTAAAGATGTTTATGGCTCTGATAAAAAGATGCCATATACAAGAATGGGAATCGCTGCTTTATTAAGAGAGACCTTAGTTGACGGTCAAAACTATAGTAAGGATAAAGAGGCGGAAAGAGACTTAGGTAAAGATGAAATTAGTAGGGTTTTAAGAAATAAAATGCCCCTAAGAGCCCATGCCCATAGAGCAGATGATATTTTAACAGCTCTTAGGATTGCCCAAGAGTTTAACTTAAAAATAATTATAGAGCATGGCACAGAAGCTCATTTAACTATAGATGAACTTAAAGAAAGAGATGTTCCTGTTTGTATGGGACCTCTTTTAATTAGTAGAGCCAAGGTAGAGTTAAAAGAAAAATCTTTTAAAAACCCAGGTCTTTTACAAAGAAAGGGGATAAAGGTTGCTTTGATAACAGACCATCCTGAAACTCCTATTGATTACGCAATACTAAATGCCATCTTATCAGTAAAGGAAGGAATGGATCCTAAAGAAGCTTTAAAAGCATTAACAATTAATCCAGCTGAAATTATGGGAATTGATAATAGAACCGGCTCAATAACTCCAGGAAAAGACGGAGATATTGTAATTTGGAGTGGAGACCCCTTAAATATTATGAGCAAGGTAGATCTGGTAATGATTGAGGGTAATGTGGTTTATCAAGGAGAATGAGGATATGGAATATCTAGTTAATTCAATTGAAGATACTAAAAAATTAGCCAGATTCCTTGGAAACAGACTGGTTAAAGAAGATGTTATTCTTCTAGATGGAGATTTAGGGGCTGGGAAAACAACTTTTACCCAGGCTTTAGCTAAAGAAATTGGTATAGAGGAAGTTGTAAATAGTCCCACATTTAGTATAGTAAATGAGTACGAATCAAAAGTAGGTAACTTCTACCATTTTGACCTTTATCGTCTTGAAACAGAAGAGGAACTATTTGATATTGGCTTTGAAGAATATTTTTCTCATGAGGGAATTATTGTAATTGAGTGGGCGGATAAGTTTATTCAAGAAATACCCCAGCCCTATCTTAAGATTAATATTACCAATGAAGGAGAAGAAAGAAGAAAATTCACGATAAAGGGACAAGGCAAATGGGAATTTTTTTTAAAGGAGCTGAAAGATTATGTTGATTTTAGGCTTTGATACTACAGCTGTAGCTTGTAGTGTTGCTCTAATCCAAGATAGTAGAATATTAAGTGAGATTCAATTAAATAGAGGAAGTAAACACTCAGAACAATTACTTCCTGTAATTGATAATGTTTTTAAACTGGCAAAAAAAGAATTATCCCAAGTAGATTTATTGGCTGTCTCTGCAGGGCCTGGTTCTTTTACCGGGGTAAGAATAGCTGCAGCTACAGGAAAAACATTAGCTCAAGCTCAGGATAAAAAGATAATCCAAGTTAATTCTTTAGATGCTTTAGCTCAGAATATAATGGTTGAGGATGCTTTGATTGTTCCTCTTCTTGATGCTCGAAAAAATGAGTTTTATACCGGCTGGTATAGGTATACAGAGGAAAAGATGGAAAAAATAAAGGACCATTACGCCGTAAGTCCAGAAATTCTTTTTCAAGAACTGAAACATGAGGAAAAAGTATATTTCTTAGGAGAAGGGGTAGAAAAATATAGGAATGAGATTAAGAAAAATCTTGGCTCTAAAGCTGTGATTCTTTCCCCCCTTTACTCTGGAATTAGAGGATCTGCTGTTGCTTTCTTAGCTATGGAAAAATATAAGAATAAAGATTTTGCAGATTACTATACTCTCGCTCCAGTTTATTTAAGAAAACCGGAGGCTGAGTTAACTTGGGAGGAAAAAAACAGTGGAAGATAGTTTTATCCTTCGTCCCATGGTCTTTGATGATCTTGAAGATATAGATATTCTGGAAAAAAAATGTTTTACAGATCCTTGGAACCTAGAAACTTTTGTTCATGAAATAACTAGAAACCATATGGCAAGTTATGTGGTGGCTGTAGATGAAAAAAACAATAAGATTGCCGGCTATGCAGGAATGTGGATCGTTCTAGATGAGGCTCATATTACCAATGTAGCGGTATTACCAGAATATAGAGGCAAGAAAATAGGTAAAATGCTAATGGAAAGACAAGTAAAAGACTCAATAGTGGCAGGGGCTGTTAAAATGAGTTTAGAAGCCCGAGTTAGCAATATAACTGCTATTAATTTGTATAAAAAAACAGGTTTTATTGAGGTGGGCGTCAGAAAAAAATACTATGACGATAATAATGAGGATGCTGTTATTATGTGGAAATATTATGAGGAGGGATAAGATATGGAAAAAACAATAATTCTGGCTTTAGAATCTTCCTGCGATGAAACAGCCGCAGCAATCATTGAAGATGGCAATGTTATTAAAGCCAATCTTGTTTCCTCTCAGATTGATCTTCATCAAAAATATGGAGGAGTGGTTCCTGAAATTGCTTCTAGAAAACATTTAGAAACAATAAATCTTTTGATTAAAGAAACCATGGAAGAGGCAAGTTTGGATTTTAAGAACCTTACCCATATAGCTGTTGCTAATTCTCCAGGTTTAATTGGAGCTCTTCTTGTAGGAGTATCTACAGCTAAAGCTTTAGCCTTTGCTTTAAATAAGCCCTTGATTGCTGTTAATCACATTGAAGGCCATATTTATGCAAACTTTCTAAATCATCCTAATGAGCTAGAATTTCCTTTAGTTTGTTTAATCGTATCTGGAGGACATACTATGATCGTAAAGATGACAGACCATGGTGAATATGAGGTTTTGGGAAATACTAGGGACGATGCTGCTGGGGAGGCCTTTGATAAGGTAGCTAGAACCTTAGGAATCGGATATCCTGGAGGCCCAATTATAGATAAGCTAGCTAAAGAAGGGGACGAGAACAGCATAGCTTTTCCAAAAATAACCTTGGAAAAAGGGTCCTTTGATTTTAGCTATAGTGGTTTAAAATCAGCAGTTTTAAACTGGATAAATAAAGAGAAGATGTTAGGTAATGAAATTTTCATACCAGATGTTTGTGCTTCCTTCCAAAAGGCTGCTATAGAAGTGCTAGTTGAAAAGACTATAGCTGCAGCCACTAAAGAAAAGGTGAAAACAATTATCACAGCAGGAGGAGTTTCTGCTAATAGTAAATTAAGAGAACTTTTAACGGAAGAAAGTAAAAAAAGAGGTATCAAAGTGTTGTTCCCTAAAATTGAATTTTGCACAGATAATGCAGCTATGATTGGAGCCGCTGCTCATTATAAGGCTCTGAGGGGAGAATATGCAGATTTAGATTTAAATGGTGTTGCTAACTTTAAATTTGCGGATTATATAGGCAAAGGAAGGGATTAAAATGAGAGACTACCACGTTCATACAGACAATTCCTTTGATAGTCGTGCAAAAATGGAAGATTACTGCAGTAAGGCTCTAGAACTAGGAATTAGAGAAATTGCTTTTATGGAGCATTTCGATATGAATTCTAAGGATGAGAGCTGCGGTTTCTTTAAATATGAAAAATATAAAAGTGAAATTCAATCTTGTCGCGAGATCTATGGAGAAAAACTTAAAATAAGAGCAGGTCTAGAATTAGGTGAGCCCCATCAGTATGCCCTACACCAGGAAGAATTCAAAAAAAATAAATTATTTGAAATCTTCATAGGTTCTGTGCACTTTGTTGATAATAATGTGATTTCCAGAAAATATGAAGAATGGGAATCAGAAGAAAAAATATATATGGATTACTTTAAATCCTTATTAGAAACAGTAAAAGTTGGGAATTTTAATATATTAGGCCATATTGATGTTATAAAAAGGTATCTTCCAGAAAGAACAAGAAGATTCAATCCTTACCCTTTTAAGGATATAATTTTTACCATTTTAGAAGAGACTATTTCCAAAAACATAGCTATAGAGGTTAATAGTTCTGGCCTAAGACAAAGGCTGCATGAGCCCCTACCAACTTATGAAATAATTTATTGGTATAAGCAACTGGGAGGGGAAAATATAGTTTTTGGTTCAGATGCCCACCGAGTGGCTCATTTAGGGAAAGATTATCATATCTTAGAAGGTGCTATAAAAATACTTGGTTTTAAAGGATTTGCTAAATGGGATGCGGGAGAGTGGAAATAAGAATGGCTAAACTTTTTTTTATATATTCAACAATGAACAGTGGTAAATCACTAGACCTCTTAAAAACTGCCCATAACTATGAAAGCCAAGGGAAAAAGGTCTTAGTATTTACTTCGGATAAAGATACAAGATATGTAAAGATACAAAATGGTGATACTAAGGGAATTATAAAAACCAGAATTGGCTTAGAAAGAGAAGCCCTTTTATTGGAAAGATTTCTTAAATTAGAAAATTATTTTCAGGAAATAGAAAAAGGAAACTATGACTGTATTTTAGTCGATGAATCCCAATTTCTTCCTAGAGGAGCTATTTTAGCCCTAGTAGAAATTGTAGATAGACTTAAAGTCCCAGTAATTTGCTATGGCTTAAAAAATGATTTTCAAAACCATCTTTTTGAAGGTAGCGAAACTCTTCTCACCTTTGCGGATAAAATTCAAGAAATTAAAACAGTTTGTACTTATTGTGATAGAAAAGCCACTATGAATATGAGATTTCTTAATGGTATTCCAGAATTTGAAGGATCTCAAATTCAAATGGGAGGCAATGAAGCTTATGCCCCCGTTTGTCGCCCATGTTATTTAAAGAGAAAGTATAAGTATTAAAAGAACTAAACTTTTATTATTTCATCTTCCGTTATAATTAAATCCACAGGAATGTCATGCTTTTCAAAAGAAATTTTATCCACTAACTGTAGGGCAAAAGCCACTGCAGTTTTATTTTTCCCTTTATATTTTTTAAAAAACTTATCATAATAGCCTTTTCCATATCCAATTCGCCAACCATTTTTATCAAAGGCAAGCCCCGGAACCACAACAAAATCAAAGTCCTGGGGAACAATAGCTTTTTCATCAAATTTCGGTTCTCCAATACCAAATTTATTAATAGTAAAATCCCTAAGGTTTTTAATTAAAACAGGATACATCGAGTCATCAGCCTTATTAATATAAGGCACATAAACTTCTTTTGTTTTTAATGCATCTTGTAAAATTTCAGTAGTATCTACTTCACTGCCAAAAGATAGAAAACAAAAAAGTGTTTTACTCTTTTTATATTCTTCAGATGCAAGCAGCTTTTTTGTAATTATATTACTTTTAACTTTAATCTCTTCTAATGAAAGCAAGTCTCTTTTTAACAATATTTCCTTCCGTAAAGTTTTCTTCAAATAAATCACCCCATAAAGAATTATATACTTAATTGTAAAAAAAGTATTAATTCTTAAAATAGTACTTGAAAAATCTTCTCCGTTAAATTATTATAGTAAATAGATTAGCACTCATCAAGAGAGAGTGCTAATAATATTATAAAAAATAAATTAAAATAAAGGTATTAGGAGGGTGACAAAAATGATTAAACCATTAGCAGACAGATTAGCACTAAAACTTATCCCAACAGAGGAAATGACAGCAAGCGGTATTGTATTACCGGATTCTGCAAAAGAAAAGCCACAAAAGGGTGAAGTAATTGCGGTAGGTTCAGGAAGAGTTCTTGAAAATGGAACAAGAATGCCTAGTGAAGTAAAAGTAGGAGATATCGTATTATTCTCTAAGTACACAGGAATGGAACACACTATAAATGGAGAAAAAATATTAATTTTAGCAGAGAGAGATCTTTTAGCAATATTAAATTAAATTACAGAATATACTTAACACTTAAAATATTGGAGGGAAACAGAAATGGCAAAGAAAATAATGTTCGGAGAAGAAGCTAGAAAAGCTCTGGAAGTAGGCGTTAATGCAGTAGCTGACGCAGTTAAAATAACCATAGGCCCAAAGGGTAGAAACGTTGTTCTTGAAAGAAAATTTGGTTCACCAACAATTACTAATGACGGAGTTTCAATTGCAAGGGAAATTGATTTAGTGGATCCTTTTGAAAATATGGGAGCACAATTACTTAAAGAAGTAGCTACTAAAACAAATGATGTTGCTGGTGATGGTACTACTACAGCTACAGTTTTAGCTCAAGCAATGATTAAAGAGGGACTTAAGAACGTAGCAGCAGGAGCTAACCCAATGGTTCTTAGAAAAGGGATTTACAAGGCTGTAGAAGTTGCTGTTGAAGAAATAAGCAAGATTGCTAAAACTATAGAAAGCAAAGCATCCGTTGCCCAAGTAGCATCTATTTCAGCTGCAGACCAAGAAATTGGCGGTTTAATTGCAGACGCTATGGAAAAAGTTGGAAATGACGGAGTTATTACTGTGGAAGATTCACAAACCTTCGGAACTTCATTAGAAGTAGTTGAAGGTATGCAGTTTGATAGAGGTTATATTTCACCATACATGGTTTCAAATACAGAAAAAATGGAAGCTGTTTTAGATGATCCTTATATCCTTATAACTGATAAGAAATTAACAGTTGTTCAAGAAATCCTTCCAGTACTTGAAGGAGTAGTAAAAACTGGTAAAGCTCTTCTTTTAATCGCTGAAGATGTTGAAGGAGAAGCTTTAGCTACTATGATCGTAAACAAATTAAGAGGTACTTTCAATGTTGTAGCAGTTAAAGCACCAGGATTTGGAGATAGAAGAAAATCTATGCTTCAAGACATTGCTACCTTAACAGGAGCTCAGTTTATCACTGAAGATCTTGGATTAAAATTAGATAACGTAACAATGGATATGCTAGGAACAGCTCGTCAAGTTATTGTTACTAAGGATGAAACTACAATAGTAGATGGTAAAGGCACAAAAGAAGATATCGAAAATAGAATCAAGCAAATTAGAATGCAATTAGATGATACTACATCAGAATTTGATAAAGAAAAATTACAAGAAAGACTTGCTAAATTAACCGGTGGAGTTGCTGTTATTCAAGTAGGAGCAGCTACTGAAACTGAATTAAAAGAGAAAAAACATAGAATTGAAGATGCTCTAGCAGCAACAAGAGCAGCTGTTCAAGAGGGTATTGTAGCAGGTGGTGGTACTTGCTTCGTGAACATTATTTCAAAAATTGCTGAAATTAAAATGGATGAAGCAGATGCAAAAACAGGTGTTAACATTGTATTAAGAGCAATGGAAGAGCCACTTCGTCAAATTGCTAACAACGCTGGAGTAGAAGGTTCTATTGTAGTTGAGAAAGTTAAACATTCAGAAATCGGAATAGGCTATAATGTTTTAACAGATAAATATGAAGATATGATAAAAGCAGGTATCGTTGACCCTGCAAAAGTAACAAGATCAGCACTACAAAATGCAGCATCAATTGCAGCTATGGTATTAACAACAGAAAGCATAGTAGCAGATGATCCTGATGCTAAAGAAGACATGCCCGGAGGAATGCCAGGAGGCATGGGCGGGATGGGTATGATGTAAGCAACAAGCTTAAGCCATCGGAGAAATCCGATGGCTTTTTTATACAATAATTATATTTTTGTGGTACAATGGCCAATGTAGTAAAACAAATCGCATGAGGAGTGTTAAATATGAGTAATGCAGGCTATCAGGTTAGAGAAAGAAAAAGTGATGTAAAAGCAAAAAAATTAAGAAGAGAAAAGATAATTCCAGGTATTCTCTATGGTACTGGATTTGATCAATCCTTAATGATCGAAATGGATCAAAAAGAATTGACTAAATTAATGAGAGAAAACTCTTATTCTTCTTCAATTCCTTTAACAGGTTTAGAAAAAGACATTAATGTTATTATTAAAGAAATCCAAACTAACTTCTTAACAGGAATACCTACACACTTTGATTTCCAAGCTATCAAAAAAGGTGAAATCGTAACTGTTGCAATTCCTATTAGAATTGTTGGAGAAGAGGCACTTAAAGGAAAAGATATCTTTATTCAAATTGACCTTAATGAAGTAAACATTAGAGGACCAATAGAGAAATTACCAAGTCACATTGATGTAGATGTAAGTAGTTTCGAACTTAATGATAGAATAGTATTATCTGAACTGGAATTTGATGAGGCCCTAGAGATTCAAGAAGAACCAGAAGCTATTGTTTGTATAGCTCACTCTTCAATAGTTGAAGAGGAAGAAGAAGAAGAAACAGACGAGCCAGCAGCTGAAGTAGCTACTGATAAAGAAGCAGAAACAAAAGAATAAAAATAAAAACAAAACATTAAATTGAAACCCCCATCTAAAAAAGATGGGGGTTTCCTATTTGTAAAAATATAGGGTATATTTAATAAAAGGGTATAATAAAGAAAAAAGGAAACTGATTAACAGTTTCCTAAGATTTCATAATTGACCCTACTGGTCGAGTCATTTGACCCATTTAGTTTAAAAATTTATTTTAACTCGATATGTGAAGTTGAATGGATAAAGCAGTTAAGCGATTGAGGGAAGTTTTAGAGGTATGTGATTCTGAATGATATTATGGTATTTAAATTTTGGTTTAATATCTTATTTTATAGTAAAATAATAATAAGTTTAAACATAGGTTCCCTGGGATTTTTCCCGGGGAATTCTTTTTTTTCTTGCCTATTCTTTCTTTTTCTACTCTTTTCATCTCGCTTTCTCTCATAATTTCCCTAAAACAGACCTTTTCTTTCTAAATGCGTGTTTTAACCTTTTTTCCATGACCTTGTATTATCTAGTCATGGAAGGGAGGTGATCACATGGCAGTTATAGTTAATCCATTGGATACAAAAATGGTCCTAGCTTTTCAAGTAGGGACTACAGAAGATGGCAAAGCAATTATTAAGAAAAAAACTTACTCAAAAGTAAAATCAGATGCAACAAATGAAGATTTTCATGAAGTAGCTTTAGCGATTGCAAGTCTTCAAACAAACCTAGTAGATGATATCTACAGAGATGACTTAATGACAATTGAAGAGGAGTAAAAATTTAACGGTTTTTAAATCATAGGAGAAGGGAGGGAAGAACATGGAAACAAAAGTATTAGAGTTAATCTTTATTAATGCTGGGGGTAAAAAAGTTACATTATCACTTAATGATCCTAGAGAAGATCTTACGGAAGTAGAAGTAAGGGGAGTAATGGATCAGATTATTGCTAAAAACTTATTTAATACTACAGCTGGAGATATTGCAGCAGTAAGCGGAGCAAGAGTTGTCAGTAGAGTAGTTGCGGATATTTATGAAGTTGAATAATAAAAAAGGAGAGGTATTTTATTAAGGGATCTGGAAAGATCCCTTAATTTAAAATAAATGAGGAATATTACATATAATAGAGAAACATATATATGGGGAGGTAAAAATTAAAACAAAATAATCTAAGGAGATGAAATAACTTTGAAGAAAGTAATTACACTAGATAACATAGCGATTGTCGAGGCAATAATTCCATTAAGAGAAGAAAATGGGGGAAATTTCACGAAAGTCATAATTGAGAATGGTTTTGAATGGACAGAGGAGGTAAGGTGTAGTACATATATAAAAAAACTAGCAAGAGTAGTATCTTTTGATACGCAAGCTTGGATTGCCAATGCATCCAAGGTAATAAGCAGGTCTTATGGTATTCCTTTGCCACTGCACCCAGGAGTTGTATTGGTTCCAGTTAAGGTAAGGATAGCGGAATATAAAGATGAGGGAACTAGTGGTTATGTTAACCTACTGAAAATAGAAGGAATGGAAAGAGTTGATAAAAAGATAACTAGATTGTTCTTCACTAGCGGACTTGAAATAGATGTAATGAGTAGTTATGGAAATCTTAATCCACTTTTAATACAAGCAAAATGTTGTTACAAAATTCAGTTTGAAAGTTTCAGGAATTTCTTTAAACAAAAAGAAAAGATATTACCCTAGAAGAAAAAATATCTATATCCCCAAAAAAAGATAAAAAAAGCTTTTCGTTATTAATGAAAAGCTTTTTTTGATTTTATCTTTATAGGGTATGTATTTGTAAATTAGGTCTTATGTTCTATCAAAAATCAATTTTTCATTCGATCTTATTTTAAAAACTCATCAAATTTGTGAAGCTTATTCAAAGATTAATTAGGCCGCATAACTTGATAGGAATGAAGAAAATGCTACTACTAAAGTTCCTACTAAAACCTAAGATATTGTTTTACTAGCAATAATTAAAGCTTTTTTGTGAAGATAGAATCAAATACTCAAATAAAAGTTATAAAACAAGCCCATCGTTTAATACCCTATTGATAAAGAATCAAGTTACAAAGTGTTCATTAATAAATATGAAAAAAAGTTAGAACAAAAAATAGAATAAATAATCCATATTACAAGTCTCCGACAGAGGAAGGTAGGGACTATAGAGTGAGATGTTTATCTATCTCTATTAAACTTGTTTCTTCTGCTAGTTTACTTAAAATTTCGTAGCTTACTGCATCATCCAATATTAATAAGTTATGAAGCATGTTATTCTCATCTTTAAGCAATTTAATAAAAGAAATTTTTGAGAAATTAATTTTACCTTTGAGCTATTACACTTTATAATGGTACTATAATCAGTACTAAAGTCGTGTTATAATATTCATATATATTTTTAATACATAGGATTTTGTTTACAAGGAGAAAATAAATTGAGAAGAAAAGACAGAGAAATGGATAAGGAATTTGCTTTAGAAGTGATTGACAATTCTGCTTATGGAGTTGTCTCCATGGTAGGGGAGTCTGGCATTCCTTACGGGATTCCTTTATCTATTGTAAGAGATGATAATAATTTATATTTTCATTCGGCAATGTCGGGGAAAAAAGTAAATATATTACAGGATAATTCTAAAGTTAGTGTAACTTTTGTAGGGGAAGTAAAAGTTCCTGATATCTATAATAAAGAAGAACTAGATAAAATTATTCAAAATAAAGAAAAAGCGGGAAAGATAATCAGCAGTAAAGTATTTACTACAGAGTTTGAATCGGCAATTATTTTTGGACAAGTAAAACTTTTAGAAGAAAAGGAAGAAAAAATTAAGGGACTTAGACTTATATGTGAAAAATATACTCCTTCAAAAATGGAATATTTCCCAATTGCAATTGAGTCTGGATTAAACATAACTAATATCTATAAAATTGAAATAGAGGAAATAACAGCTAAGAGAAAGAAAATATAATTAAGAAAGAATGATGCATATGAGAAAGAAGATTATATTAATATTACTGTTAACAATAATCTTTATTTCCAATGGCTATGCTCTGAACGAAAATTTTGAATACCAAAATTTTTTTGAAAATACTAAGGAAATAATATTAATTATTGACTCATCTACAGGACAAATAGTAGATGCTAATAAAGCTGCGGCAAATTTCTACGGCTATACTAGATCAGAACTTATAAAGATGAATATTAAAGAAATTAATACCTTAGCAGAAAAAGAAATAGAAAAAGAAATAGTAAAAGCTTCAAGAGATAATATTGATTCTTTTAATTTTGAGCATAAGCTCAAGGATGGTAGTATAAGACAGGTGGAGGTCTTTTCTTCTCCTATAGTTGAGGTAGATGGTGAAACAAAACTATTCTCAGTTATTCATGATATAACAGAAAAGAAACTTGCTGAAAAAGAAGCTGCTAGACAGACTAGAATAACATTTTATATTTTAGGAGCTTTTATATTAATTTTACTTAATTCCGTTTCTTTGATAAATAAAGCAAAAAAAGCAGAAGCTAAAACAAAGGATAAGTATAAAAATCTTTTTGAGCATATGCAGGAGGGTTTTGCCCTCCATGAGATTATCTTGGATGATGCTGGTAAGCCTGTAGATTATCGTTTTTTAGAAGCAAATAAAGCATTTGAAAGGATTACAGGATTAAAAATAAAGGATATAAGGGGCAAAACAGTAAAAGAAGTTTTACCAAATACAGAGGATTATTGGATTGAAAAATATGGTGAGGTTGCCCTTAGTGAACATTCTTTATTCTTCCCGAATTTTTCCATTGAAATGAATAAACATTTTAATGTTAGTGTTTATAGTCCATCTCCCAAAAAATTTGCTACGATTTTTACAGATATATCACTAGAGAAAGTAATTCAAGAGAAGATATCAATAGATAGAAATTTGTTCAGGACCACTATTGATTCTATTGGAGATGGTGTGATTTCCACGGATATAGATGGAAATGTCAATATAATGAACAAGGTAGCAGAAGAATTAACGGGTTGGGAAAGATCTGCTGCTAAAGGCATGCCCATTCAAAGAGTCTTTAATATTGTTAACGGAAGCACGGATCAGCCCTGTACAGGTATTTTAGATTCAGTTATTAAAAAAGGCCAAACTATAGAATTGGAGAAGGATACTTTTCTAGTCAAAAAGAATAATGAAAGAATTACCATTGAGGACAGTGCATCCCCAATTAAGGATGAAAATGGGCAGATTAAAGGTGCAGTTATAGTCTTTAGAGACTATACAGAGAAAAAAGAAAAGCAAGATAAAATAGAATATCTTAGTTATCATGATAATATTACTGGTTTATATAATAGACATTTCTTGGAAGAAGAAATGAAACGATTAGATGTAGAACGTAACTTACCTATTACTATAGGTATGATAGATGTTAATGGTCTAAAAATGGTCAACGATGTTTTTGGTCACGACTCAGGGGATTGGTTATTAAGAAAAATTGCTGATGTTTTAAAAGAACAATGTAGGGCTGATGATATTGTTGCTAGATTCGGTGGAGATGAATTTGTCATCTTATTACCAAAAACAAATAGCAAAGATACAGAATTAATAATGAATAGAATAAATAAAGCTCTAGATATACTAGAAAAAGAAAACTTTATTCTGTCCGTGTCTGCTGGTTGGAGTACAAAAGAAAATATAAATCAGGAAATGAAAGAGGTTCTAGAAGAAGCCGAAAGCCGTATGTATCAAAAAAAGATTACGGAAACGCAGAAAATGAGACATAGAACAATTGATTTAATATTAAAGAAATATTATGAGGATAATCCTAAAGAAAAGGCCCACTCGGAAGAGGTGGGGGAGTTAAGTAGTAAAATAGGGAAATTAATGAATTTAAATGATGAAAAGATTAGAGATTTAAGATTAGCTGGACTCACCCATGATATTGGGAAAAGTGTAACGGGCTTAAAAATTGATAAAATTAAACGACACCCTGAAATTGGTTATCAAATAATTAAATCAGCAGATAAATATTCTAATGTGGCTGAAATTATTTTATCCCACCATGAAAGATGGGATGGAAAAGGATATCCAAGAAGACTATCAGGGGAAGAAATCCCCCTTGGAGCTAGGATTATGGCTGTTGCCCTGGCTTGGCTTAAGACAGAATCAATTGAAGACCTCCAGGAATGTTCAGGTAAGCAACTTGATCCAGAAATAGTTAAACTTTTTTTAGAATCTCTAACTGAGTAGGAGAAGTAAAATGTTATTAAAGGATACAATTTCTACTATCGAAAATTATATAAATGATAATATTTATGTTTATTATGAAATTTGCCAAGAATCTTCTAAGAGCCTTGAAGATGTGGTTAGGAATCTTGATGAAACTTTTTCTCAATCCTTGCTTAGGCTGATTGATGAAAAAAACATGACGGACACAGAAACCTATAAAAGGGCTAACATTGACCGGAAGCTTTTTTCAAAAATCCGTAATAAGGAAAACTACAAACCTAGTAAAATTACAGCGGTTTCTTTTGCCATTGCTTTAAAGCTAAATTTGGATGAAACAAAGGATTTATTATTAAAAGCTGGCTTTGCTCTTTCAAATAGTAGTAAATTTGACCTTATTATTCAATATTTCCTAGAAGAGGAGAATTACGATATATTTGAAATAAATGAAGCTTTACTTGCTTTTGACCAAAGCTTATTAGGACTATAAAAATGTCGCTTCCTAAACGACCTAGCTAAATAATTGAAATGTTATCCTTAATTTATAATAAATGATTGGGGGATAATAAAATGAAAAAAGACTTAATGGAGTTAGTATTTATACTTGATAGAAGTGGGTCAATGAGCGGTCTTGAAAGTGATACTATTGGTGGATATAATGGGCTTTTAGAAAAACAGAAGAAAGAATCTGGACAAGCGGTAATAACAACAGTGCTTTTTGATGACAGGTATGAATTGTTACATGATCGGATTAATCTTCAAGGAATAAATCCCATTACTGATAAGGAATATTATGTACGGGGGACCACAGCTTTACTAGATGCAATAGGTAAAACAATTAATAAAATAGCAAATGCCCAGAAGCATACCGGGAAAGAAGAGCAGGCAGATCAAGTAATGTTTGTGATAACTACTGATGGAATGGAAAATGCAAGTCGAGAATTTACTTATGAAAAATTCGTCAAATGATTGAAAAACAGAAGGAAAAGTATAATTGGGAATTAGTGAAGATAGGGCAGCAACCTATAACTCTGATGAAGAAGGAACTAATCTTAATTACCAGGTACTTAATGAATTAGTAACTGATATGAGATTATACAATAGTATGCCAGCAGACTGGAAAAATAAAATTGAAAAAGATCATGAAAAAAGAGGTAAGTAATAATCTTTGATATCCTCCTACTTAAAAGTGTAGGGGGATATTTTTACGTCAAAAATACTAACAGAATATTCTGATAATATGTTTAAATGGAATAAGAGGCGGGTATGTCATTAATAAGCAACAAAATTAAAAGAGAAGGAGTTAGTTAAAAATGGCTAAAAAAGAAATTCTAGTAAGTTATGGTGTAGACATTGATGCAGTAGCAGGTTGGCTTGGATCTTATGGTGGTGAAGATTCTCCAGATGATATTTCTAGAGGTATGTTTGCTGGTGAAGTTGGAATCCCCCGTCTATTAAAATTATTTAAGAAATATAACATAAAAGCTACCTGGTTTGCCCCAGGACATTCTATTGAAACTTTCCCAGAGGAAATGAAAATGATCGTTGATGCTGGCCATGAAGTTGGGGCTCATGGATATTCCCATGAGAATCCTTTAGCAATGTCTCCAAAGCAAGAGGAAGATGTTCTTATTAAGTCTATTGAATTAATTAAGGAATTAACAGGTAAAAAACCTACAGGCTATGTAGCTCCATGGTGGGAATATTCCCATGTAACTGCTGAACTTTTACTTAAGCATGGTATTAAATATGACCATAGCTTGATGCATAGGGATTGCACACCTTATTATGTTAGAACAGGAGATACTTGGACAAAAATTGATTATGACAAGGAAGCTGCAGAATGGATGAAACCATTAATTCGCGGAGAGGAAACAGATTTAATTCAGATCCCAGCTAACTGGTATCTAGACGATCTACCTCCAATGATGTTTGTTAAAACATCCCCCAATTCTTATGGATTTGCAAATCCAAGAGACATTATTAATGGTCTTTATCAAGATACTTTTGATTATATTTACCGTGAAAACGACTATGCAGTTTTCCCAATGACTATTCATCCAGATGTTAGTGGTAGACCTCACGTGTTATTAGCCCATGAAAGATTAATTGAACATATTAATAAACACGAAGGTGTTCGCTGGGTTACTATGGATGAAATTGCAGATGATTTTGCCAAACGTTTTCCAAGAAAGAAATAAGTAAAAGAATATAATAAAAGAGCATATCTTGATTTAAATCAAGGTATGCTTTTTTAATAGGAG
Organism: uncultured Eubacteriales bacterium; assembly: GCA_964642925.1. Taxonomy (GTDB): domain Bacteria; phylum Bacillota; class Peptococcia; order Peptococcales; family SKKY01; genus SKKY01. Next base: position 91,432 of record CAZXPJ010000002.1, read on the forward strand.
AGGAGGTATAATTATGCAGAAGTTACCTATTTCTATATCAGTTGGTTTATTAGCTGGTATATGGACATATATTTCAGCTATAACAGGTATATTAACATGGCCTGCCTTTGCAGGTTGGGCAGTTTATTTTTTTACTGGAGGGGATATGAAAGGTATTAAAGAGTCAGTTCCTCCAGCTTTAGTAGGATTAGTTCTAGGCTATATATCAGTTTATATTAATAGCAATTATTGGAATGGTGTTTTAGCCTTATCCGTTCTTGTTGTAATTATTGCTTTTATTATGACTTATTTAATGAATTATCCTTTATTTGCATTAGCTCCCGCAGCATTTTTAGGTGCTGCAGTATATTTTGGGGCTGGAGGTTTAGTTGCGGCATCAGTTCCATTCTTTATAGGTTTAATTATTTTAGGTCTACTTTCTACAAGTCTAGGGGGTATAATTGAGAATATGATTGGAGGGAAAAGTCAGTGAAAAAAGATAAAGTTATTGTGATATCAACGGGTGGAACCATAGCCATGAGATATGATCCAATTCGAAAAGCAGTTTTTCCTGCTGTTACTGGCAAGGAATTATTAGAGGCAGTTCCTCCCCTTGCTGATCTTTGTCCAGTGGAAGTATATGAATTTTCTAATGTTCCCAGTTCCCATATGAATCCTCAATTAATGTTAAAATTAGCTTTGAAAGTTGAGGAATTATTAGCAGAAGATAATGTTCTAGGGGCGGTTATAACCCATGGTACGGACACTTTGGAGGAGACAGCTTATTTTTTAAATTTAGTTTTAAAAACTCAAAAACCTATCTGTGTGGTTGGAGCTATGCGTAGTTCCGCTGAAATAAGCCCAGACGGTCCTAAAAATATTTTTAATGCTGTCAAAACCGCTGCTAGCTCTGATGCTAGAAGTAAGGGGGTTTTAGTTGTCTTGAATGATGAAATTCATTCAGCTGTGGAAGTTACTAAAACTAGTTCTTCTAATGTCAGCACCTTTAAGTCTCCATTTTGGGGCCCCTTAGGTTATGTTGATGATGATCGGGTTATTTTTCGTAGATCACCCATATCCTTACAGAGAATAGATACAAAGGAAGTAATCGAAGATGTATACCTGGTAAAATTAGCAGCTGGAACGGATGATTTTATAATCCAAGCCCTAGTGGATAAAAAAGTAAAAGGTATAGTTATTGAGGGTATGGGTAGAGGAAATATTCCCCCTAAAGTAGTGCCAGGAATTGAAAAAGCTATTAAGGGAAATATCCCTGTTGTTCTTACAACGAGATGTCTTACAGGAAGGGTTTTAGGTGTTTATGGTTATGAAGGTGCCGCTAAACCCTTAAGTGAAATGGGCGTTATTCTTGGTGGAGATTTAAGTGGACAGAAAGCAAGGATAAAGCTTATGTTGGCTTTGAGTAAAACAAAGGATCCTAAAGAACTAGCAAAATATTTTGATTAATTCTTTAGAATATCTTCTAGTGCTTGATAAACATAAGGGTATTTAAATTCAAATCCTTTATCTAATAGTTTAAAGGGAATAGCTCTTTGTCCCGTGGTAATAGTTTTTGCTACTTCACCCATAAGGAGATCTAAAGCAAAGCCAGGGGTTCTTATTATTGCTGGTTTTCTTAAGACTTTACCAAGACTTCGAGAAAATTCTTTCATATTAACCGGGTTAGGAGCTGTTCCATTAACTCCTCCCCGGATTTCTTTATTTTCCAGAGCAAATAAATAGGCTTCTGCTATATCTTCTAAATGAATCCAAGAAAAATATTGTCTTCCATCTCCTAATGGGCCCCCTGCTCCAAAAGAGTAAGGAATCATCATTTTCTTAAGAGCTCCAGCATTTTTTCCTAGAACAATACCTGTTCTTATAAGCACTACCCTTGCTCCAAAATCTTCTCCTTTTAACGCCTCTCTTTCCCATCTTTGGCAAACTTTAGCTAAAAAATCATCACCAGGATGATCTGACTCCCTGAGTTTTTCGGTGCCTTTGTCCCCATAATAACCCACTGCTGAAGCACTTACTAAAACTCTTTTTTTACCATCTTTTACTTTTTCAAGACCCCGAACTATTTGACGTGTTATAGCTATCCGACTTGAGAGAATTTTCTTTTTCTTTGCCTTTGACCAACGGAGAGAAAAAATAGGTTCTCCCGCCATATTAATTATTCCCCAAGAATTAGCAATGAGATCCTCAGGGATTTCATCTCCTAGACCATATCCGTAAGGAAGGAATTCTATTCCTTTTAGATTATATAGTTCTTCTTTTATTATTTCATTTTCTCTTACAAGGACAACAGCTTCCATGTCTCTTTGAGAAATTTTCTTTAATATTTCAGAGCCAATAAAGCCTGTTCCACCAGTAATAAGTAATTTCATTATATTACACCTCATATTTAAATTATGTTATAGAATATACCCCATTTTATGATAAAATGAAACAAACACCTTAGGAATACTACAAACTGAAAAGAGGAAAATTAATGAATTTAGAGAACATTCTAAAAGTAGGCATGAAAAATGAGAGAGAATTTACTGTATCTTATGAGGATACTGCAGAATATATTGGCAATCCAGGAGTGAAAATGTTATCTACTCCTGCCATGATGAAGTATATGGAATTAACATCTGGGGATATTGTTTTTCCTCATTTACCCACAACCCATAATCCAGTAGGGACCATGGTTTGCATCAAACACCTAGCTTCAACACCAGTTGATGCTAAAGTCCTTGTGAAATCAACATTATCAGAGATAGATAGAAAAAGACTCACCTTCCAAGTAGAGGCTTATTACGGGGAAATACTTGTTGGATCAGGCTCCTATGAGCAATTTATTGTAGAATTAGAGAATTTCATGAAAAAACAATAGCCAAAATAGTGTTTTTATAATACAATAGTCATCATAATTAAATAATTAGTGATAATTATTAAAAATCATTTTTGTAGGATGGGTAAGATGGTAGGTGCATTTCTCAATGGGGAGAAGAAGCAAATGATTTTAATAACCTAATATACCTATATCCTTATTTAAGTAAAAATGAAGAATAAACTAATTATCTCCTTCTAGGATTTTTTCCTGAGGAGTTTTTTTAATACCCAAAATTATATAAAGGTGGATCATCAATGAAAAAGAAATCGATAAAAATTATCTTTATCATCCTAGTTTCTTTGGCTCTTATTTTAAGTGGATGTTCTCCTAAAGATGAATTGGATGAAAAAGGAAAAAAGCTAAAGCTAAATTTTGCAACCTTTTGGCCTGGTGAAAATTTTTATGTTACAGAAGGACATAACTTATGGATTAAAACAATTAAAGAAAGAGTAGAAAAGGAAACTAGTCATACTCTAGATGTTCGGCTTTTCCCAGGGGGGGTTCTTCTTGGAGCTACAGAAATTTATGAAGGGGTTGTAAGTGGGGCTGCGGATGTAGGTTCCACATGTCCCTCCTATACACCAGGAGCTTTTCCTGCCACTACTGCCTTGGAACTTCCAGGCTTTAAAAATGACAATGCAATAGTTTCTTCTATGACAGTGGAAGAAGCCTATCGAAATATAGAGGCTATAAATAAGGAATATAAGGATGTTAAGGTAATGCTTTTTTGGGCTACTGGCCCTGGAGATTTATTTACCCAAAGTCCTGTAAGAAATTTGGAAGATCTAAAGGGAATGGAGATAAGAGTAGCTGCAGGTTCTGTACCTGCTCTTCAAGCCCTAGGAGGAACACCTGTTACAATGCCTATGGGTGAATCTTATTTAGCTCTTAACCAAGGAATAGTAAAAGGAATTTTAGGTCCTGCTGAAATTATGAAGGGTTTTAGATTAGCAGAGGTTACTAATTCAATTACTAAAACTCCTTTTTTATATAACACAGTTTTTGTTAAAGTTATGAATCTAAAAACCTGGAATTCTCTTCCAGTAGAGGTCCAAGAAATTATTGAGGAAGTAAATGCAGAATTTGTAATTAAATATGCGGAGCTAGGAAAAAAAGAATCGGAATTAGGAGAAAGCCTAGCTCTTAATGATTATAATCATGAATTAATAAATCTGTCTGAGGAAGAGAAGGCTAGATGGATCACGTCCCTTCTTTCTGTTCAGGAGAATTGGGTTCAGCAATTGGAAGCAAAGAATCTTCCAGGAGGGGATATATTGGAGAAGGTAAAAGAAATAGATGGTAAATGTTCGAAAATTTATGGGAGTGAAAAATAGATGAAAGACTTGGATAGATTTATCGGAAGAATATCCTCTGGATTTTCCTTAATAGGACAAGTGACCCTGGTAGGAATAATGCTTTTAATAATTGCTAATATAGTACTCAGGCGTTTTGCCGCATCCATTCCTGGGACAGTGGAAATGGTGGAGTTAGGTGGAGCTTTAATTTTAGCTTCTAGTGTTGCCTATTGTTTATATAGCGGTGGACATATTTTTGTAGATGTACTTGTTCAGAGACTTTCTGTAAAAAAACAAAATGGGATAGATATTATTACTAGTTTATTTATGTTTGTCCTTAATTCTATTCTTAGCTGGCAATCTTTTGTTTATGGAATGAGAATGAATGAGAGAGGTTTTGTAACTGGGCAATTGGAACTTCCTATAGCTCCAATTGTATATGTAATGGGTTTAGGTTTTTTCTTGATGGTCTTAATAAATATAACTCATATATATAATTCGGGAAAAATACTAATTAAAGGAGGAAAAAAATGAATCCTGTGATTCTAGCCTTTATTTCCGTACTTTTACTGTTTATTTTAATATTTACCAGAATGCCAGTAGCCTTTGTTATGCTCCTTATCGGAATGGGGGGCTATGCTATCGTAGTTTCTCCTCAAGCAGCTTTTACAATAACAGTACAAACTTTGTATTCTAATTTTTCTTCCTATTCTCTTATTGTGGTACCTCTTTTTGTTTGGATGGGTTTTATAGCTTTTTACTCTGGTCTAAGTACAAAAATATTTGAGGCTACTTATAAAATAGTTGGAGATCTTCCTGGTGGCTTGGCTATTGCTACTGTAGTAGCTTGTACTGCTTTTGGAGCAATCTGCGGTTCAACTACTGCAACAGCAGCTACTATGAGTTCTGTAGCTTTACCAGAGATGAATAAATATAATTATAAGAGGTCTTTTTCTACAGCCACAATCGCAGCTTCAGCAATTATTGGAGTAATGGTTCCACCTAGTGTAATATTTATCCTTTATGGAGTATCCACCGGGGAATCTATTGCCGCCTTATTTATGGCTGGAGTAATACCAGGATTATTGTTAATGACAGTTTTTATGCTAATAGCTTGGTTCCTTGCTTTTAAAAATCCTGAAATAGCTCCTGCTGGGCCTTCAGTTCCTGTAACTGAAAAACTTAAAGCCATTTTTTCAGCAGGAATGGAAGTCATCGTAATTTTCTTAGCAGTTATGGGTGGCCTGTTTGCTGGTTGGTTTACACCAACTGAGGCGGGAGCTGTGGGAGTTTTTGCAACACTGGCCGTTACAGTTCTCCGTAAAAGCCTAACCTGGGAGGGATTTAGAAAATCTTTATCTGCCTCAGTTAATTTATCAGCGATGATTTTATTCTTGGTGGCAGCAGCTTTTGTTTATAGCAAGTTCTTAGCTGTGACAGGACTTCCTATAGCTATGGCACAAATGGCTATTTCCACCACACTTCCTCCGGTTATGGTTCTCACGCTGATTTTATTTATTTATTTTTTATTAGGGCTTTTTATAGATAGCTTGGCTTTAGTTCTAATGACAACACCTATTTTTTATCCAATTATTCTTCAATTAGGATTTGACCCTATTTGGTTTGGGGTAATCGTAGTTTTAGCCCTGGGAATGGGTGTAATAACTCCTCCTGTAGGAGCAAATGTTTATGTAGTTGCAGGAGTAGCAAAGGATATGAATGTAATGGAAATTTTTAGTGGCGTATGGCCCTATTTAATCGGAATTATTTTTTGTCTAATATTATTAATAATTTTTCCTGGGATAGCACTCTTTCTTCCAGGGCTAATATAAAGGAGAGAATTATGATTATTACAGATATATTAATAAAAAATGCTAAAGAATTTCCTCAGGATATTAGCCTAGTTGAAATTAACCCAGAAGTCCTGGAGAAAAGAGAAAAAGAATGGAAAGAGTTTGATCTTGTAGAAACAGGAAATGTAGCTCAGCATCGGAGGGAAATAACTTGGAAGGAATTTAATGATGATGCTAACAAGTTTGCCAAGATGCTTATGGATCAAGGAATTAAAAAAGGTGATAAAGTAGCTATTCTTTTAATGAACTGTCTAGAGTGGCTACCGGTTTATTTTGGGATCTTAAAAACAGGAGCCCTGGTTGTTCCAATGAATTTTCGCTATACCTCGGAGGAAATTAAATATTGTTTAAATCTTGCGGAAGCAGATGCCTTAGTTTTTGGAGAAGAATTTACCCAAAGGGTAGAAAAAATTAAAGACTGTACTCCAAAAGTAAAATCTTTAGTTTTTGTTGGAGAAAATTGTCCCAATTTTTCTCTATGTTATGATAAAATGATTGTTAATTATCAAGGTGATGAGCCAGAAGTAGATATTAGTCCTGAAGATGATGGAGCAATCTACTTTTCATCAGGAACTACTGGATTTCCTAAGGGAATTCTCCACACTCATAGTAGTTTACTTTCTGCTTGTTACACAGAGAACAAGCATCATAGCCAAACAAAAGAGGATATTTTCCTTTGCATTCCACCCCTTTACCATACAGGGGCTAAAATGCATTGGTTTGGAAGTTTTTTAGTAGGGGGAAAAGGTATTCTTTTAAAGGGTGTTAAGCCTGAATGGATAATTAAAACTGCAGCAGAAGAAAAGGCAAGCATTGTCTGGCTTTTAGTTCCTTGGGCTCAGGATATTCTTGATGAAATAGATAGAAAAAACATTAAAATAGAAGACTATGATCTAAGCAATTGGCGATTAATGCATATAGGCGCCCAACCGGTACCTCCTAGCTTAATTAGTCGTTGGACTAAAGTCTTTCCAAAGCATCAATATGATACAAATTATGGCTTAAGTGAATCCATTGGACCAGGATGTGTGCATCTTGGGGTAGAAAATATTCACAAGGTGGGAGCTATTGGAAAAGCTGGTTATAAGTGGGAAGTTATTATAACTGACGAAAAAGGAAAACCCGTAACTCAAGGGGATGTTGGAGAACTAATGGTTAAAGGACCAGGAGTTATGAAATGCTATTACAATGACCCTAAGGCTACAGGTGAAGTTCTTTTTGGTGATTGGTTATTAACTGGAGATATGGCTAGGATGGATGAGGATGGTTTTATCCATTTAGTTGATAGGAAAAAAGATGTTGTAATAAGTGGTGGAGAGAACATTTACCCAGTACAAATAGAAGATTTCCTAAGAAAACATAATTCTATTAAAGATGCGGCAGTTATAGGCTTATTTGATTCTCGTCTAGGGGAAATTGCAGCAGCTGTAGTTGAGATAAAAGAAGAAGCAAAAATCACTAAAGAAGAGATCATGCTTTTTTGCGAAGACTTACCAAGATATAAAAGACCGAAAAAGATATTTTTTGATAAAATTCCTAGAAATCCAACAGGAAAAATCGAAAAATTAAAAATTAGAGAAAAATATTGTGCAGATAATCTGGTGGATATCCAGAATAAAATTTAAACCAGAAGGGACAGAGTCATGAAAAAACTAATGATAGGTAATGAAGCAATTGCCCGAGGAGCTTATGAAGCTGGGGTTAGAGTTATTTCCTCTTATCCGGGAACCCCAAGTACAGAAATTACGGAAATTATTTCTCAATACGATGAAATTTATTCTGAATGGGCACCTAATGAAAAAGTTGCCATGGAGGTAGCTATTGGAGCTTCTATTGGTGGAGCTAGGAGTATGTGCGCAATGAAACATGTAGGTCTTAATGTGGCTGCAGATCCATTGTTTACAGCTTCTTATACAGGAGTTAACGGTGGCCTTGTAATTGTTGTTGCCGATGATCCTGGTATGCATAGTTCGCAAAATGAACAGGATTCAAGGCACTACGCTCGAGCTTCTAAAATTCCTATGCTTGAGCCAACAGATAGTCAAGAATGTTTAGACTTTGTAAAACTAGCCTTTTCTATAAGTGAAGAATTTGATACCCCTGTAATTATTAGACTTACTACCAGGGTATCTCATTCTCAGAGTGTTGTAGAAACAGGAACAAGAGATCAAGTGCCTCTTAAAGATTATGTAAAAAATATAGGAAAATATGTAATGATGCCTGCTATGGCAAGAAAGAGACATCATTTTGTAATAGAAAGAATGGAAAGACTAAGAGAGTACTCTAATAACTCAGGAATTAATAAAATAATAAATCCAGGGAGGAAAATAGGAGCTGTAACTTCTGGTATTTCCTATCAATATTCACAAGATGCCTTGGGAGATGAAGTAACCTACCTTAAAGTGGGAATGGTTTATCCTCTTCCAGATGAAATGTTCAAGGATTTTTATAATTCCGTGGATAAAGTATATGTCCTGGAAGAACTTGAGCCTTTTATGGAAGAAAGATTTAAGATTATAGGCCTTAATAATGTAATTGGAAAAGATATTTTCCCTGTATTTGGAGAATATAGTGTAGGAATGATTAAAGAGAAAATCCTGGGTATAAAAAATAAAGAAGAAGTAGAAATTGATGATAAAAATGTTCCCGTTAGACCACCCGTATTATGTCCTGGTTGTCCTCACAGGGGAGCTTATTATGTACTAAATAAATTGAAGTTAAATGTAATGGGAGATATTGGTTGTTATACTTTAGGAGCCTTGGCTCCCCTTGAAGCTCTGGATACTACAGTTTGTATGGGTGCCAGTATAGGCATGGCCCATGGAATTGAAAAAGCTAGGGGCAAGGAATTCGCTAAGAAAACAGTAGCTGTGATTGGGGATTCAACTTTTATTCATTCAGGTATTACGGGATTGGCGGATATTGTTTATAATAAAGGTATCTCCACAGTAATAATTCTTGATAATTCCATTACAGGAATGACAGGACACCAAGAAAACCCTACCACAGGGAAAACTTTAAAGGGAGAAGAGACCTCTAGTATTAATCTAGTTAAGTTGGTTCAAGCCCTAGGAGTTAAAAGAGTAACTGTTTGTGATCCTTATAATCATAAAGAATTTACGAAAATTGTAAAAGAAGAAATAAATGCTGAAGAACCTTCAGTAATTATAGCTCAAAGACCTTGTGCTCTTTTGAAAAGTGTAAAAATACAGCCTGCTTACCATATAGATCAAGAAAAATGTAGATATTGCAAAATGTGTTTAAAAATTGGTTGCCCTTCAATAATTGATCGGGGAGATACAGTGGAAATCAATGATGCATTATGTGTAGGATGTGGACTTTGTGCTTCCATTTGTCCTTTCGGAGCCATAGTTAGGGAGGAAGAATAATGAAAGATATTAGTATTTTGATCGTAGGAGTTGGAGGCCAAGGTACATTGCTTACTAGCCGAATTTTAGGTAGTGTGGCAATGGAACTAGGTTATGATGTTAAAATGAGTGAGCTTCACGGAATGTCTCAAAGGGGAGGGTCTGTTGTAACTTATGTAAAAATGGGGGAGAAAGTAAATTCTCCTATTATTGAGGAGCAAGAGGCAGATATTATTTTAGCTTTTGAAGAACTTGAGGGTTTAAGGTGGAATAGGTTTTTGAAGAAAGATGGACTAATGGTTGTAAACACTCAGAAAATTGACCCTATGCCAGTAATTATAAGAAAAGCTGAATATCCAAAGAATATAAGAGAAAAATTACAGGAAGCCTATCCAGAGACTATTTTAATTAATGCTTTAGAGATAGCTAGAAATTTAGGTAATGTAAAAGTGGTTAATGTAATTATGTTGGGCAAAATTGCTCGAATCCTTGAGATAGAGGAAGAATTATTTATTAAAGCTATTAAAGAATCAGTACCTGCAAAATTGCTAGACTTAAATAAAGAAGCCTTTGCAGCGGGTTATAATAGTTAAAGGGGGTAATTAAGGGTGCAAATTTGGAATCCTATATTTGAATGTATGGATAGAGAAGAACTGAAAAGAGTTCAGTCAGAGAGATTGGCTGCAGCTATAGATAGAGTCTATCATAATGTACCTTTTTATAGAAAAAAGATGCAGGAAAAGGGCCTATTACCGGGGGATATAAAAACTATAGATGATTTAAAAAATCTTCCCTTTACTAATAAACAGGATCTTAGAGATAATTATCCCTTTGGATTGTTTGCCACCCCTATGAGTGAGATAGTGCGGATCCACGCTTCCTCTGGAACTACAGGAAAACAAACTGTTGTTGGCTACACAAGGAGGGATTTAGATACCTGGTCAGAAGTAATGGCTAGAACTCTAACAGCAGCGGAAATTGGTAGGGATTCATTTTTGCAGATAGCTTATGGCTACGGGTTATTCACAGGTGGTTTAGGAATTCATTATGGGGCAGAAAAAGTAGGAGCTTCAGTTATTCCTATCTCCGGTGGAAATACAAAAAGTCAGTTACAGGTTATGGAGGATTTTGGAACAACAAATCTAGCCTGTACTCCTTCCTATGCCTTGTACCTTGCGGAAGAAATAGAAGAAAGAAATATAGATAGAAATAAACTAAAACTTAGAACGGGAATTTTTGGTGCAGAACCTTGGACGGAAAGTATGAGAAAAGAAATTGAAGAAAGATTAGGAATAAAGGCCACAGACATTTATGGCTTATCAGAAATTATAGGACCTGGGGTTGCTTTTGAATGTATGAGCAGAAAAGGATTACATATTTCTGAAGATCATTTTATACCTGAAATTATTCATCCTGTTACAGGAGAAGTTCTAGAGGAAGGTAGTGAGGGAGAACTAGTCTTTACTACAATTACTAAAGAAGGTCTTCCTTTAATTCGTTATCGTACTCATGACATTTCAAAACTAAGCTTTAGCAAATGTGATTGTGGTAGAAGTCTAGTTAGAATGACCAAGGTAACAGGTAGAACGGATGACATGTTAATTATTAGAGGAGTAAATGTATTCCCATCACAAATTGAAAGTGTTCTCTTAGAAACATCAGATATTGCTCCTCACTATCAGTTAATTTTAGATAGAAAAGGAAAGTTAGATGAATTAGAAGTCTTAGTGGAGATGTCTCCTAATTTGTTCTCTGACGAAGTAAGGAAACTGGAGATAGTTGAGTCAAATATTAAAAAAGAATTACAGTCTACATTAGGTATTAGTGTAAAAGTGAGATTAGTGGAGCCTAAAACAATAGCTCGAAGTGAAGGAAAAGCTGTGCGGGTAATAGATAAAAGAAAGTTCTAGTAAATTCCTAAGGAGGTAAAAATTATGTTGGTAAAACAGATCTCTGTTTTTATTGAAAACAAATCAGGACGTCTTGCGGATGTGGTGAGCTGTCTTGCGGCAGAAGGCATCGATACTAGAGCTCTTTCCCTGGCGGACACAACAAATTTTGGTGTCCTCAGACTTATTGTGGATCAACCGGAAAAAGCTATGGAAACTTTAAAAAAATCTAACTTTGCTGCTAGCACTACGGAAGTAATTTCTGTAATGATCCCAGATGTTCCAGGGGGATTAGCGGAAGTATTAAATATCTTTTCTGAAAGAAATATAGACATTGAATACATGTATGCTTTTATTGGTAAGGAGTCAGAGAAAGCTACTGTAATCTTGAGGATTGATAATCCTCAAGAGGCAATTACAAAATTAAAAGGTAGTAAAGTTGAACTGCTTCCCGCAGAAAGAGTTTATAGTATGTAAAAAATAGGCCCCTTTATAAAAGGAGCCTATTTTTAAAAGGAGGAAATAAAGATGATGACTATTAATTCTATACAAGAAATTCAAGAGGCTATTTCACAAAATGAGTATGTACTTCTTTTTATTGGAGATTCTGCCTGTAGCACATCTAGAGCTTTAGATAATAAAATTGAAGAATTTGGTCAAAAGCATTCCAAAGTTAAAGTTCTCTATACTTTGCTAGCAGCCTTGCCCAGCCTTGCTTCTGAATATATGGTTTTTGTAGCCCCTCTTGTAATACTTTTTGTTGAGGGAAAAGAAGTTTATAGAGAAGGAAGATTTGTAGAGTTTGCAAAATTAGAAAAGTTTATCCAATAAAAGTAAAAAAAATAGGTGGAAAGGGGGCGGATTATATGGAAAATATTGTAAATATTCTAACCCAAGTGACAGCAGGAGCTTTTACAGGTTATATTACAAATACCTATGCAATAAAAATGCTTTTTAAAGAATATACAATTTTCAAAAGCATTAAAATAGGTGGAGTAATAATTAAAACCAAGGATGATTTTATAAAAAGAATCAGTGAATTGGTGGAAAAAGATATAATCAATGATAAAACCCTTGGTCGTGAACTACATAAAGAGAAATTTAAGGAAAGTATAGACAACTTTACAAGAGATTTCTTTATTGAAGCCCTCTTTGAAAGATTAGGAGACAGGAAGATAAAGGATCTTCAATTTTCAGCTGAAACAATAGAGGAAGCAAAAAAATATATTAAAAAATTGATCGAGAATAATATAGAGGAAGCTAGTGATTTAGTATTTAAAAATATAACTTTACAGGATGTTTTGAGCCCAGAACAATTATCAATAAGTTTAAATAACCTGATTACAATAGTTTTAAAAAGAATTAATGACCAAGAAGTGGCTTCAGAGTTTATCCAAGAATTCCTTAAGGAAAATGGACATTATACTATAGAAGAATTATTTAAACTATCAGAAGGAATCTTAGAAGAAGAAATTAATAAAATTTATCTTGAAAACCCTAATTTGATAGATAGAATTTTTGCCATAATAAATAAAGAGGATTTGATTAAGAATTTTCAGTCTGTATTAGGGAATAAAAAAATAAAAGATATACTATTACCCTCCCCCAGAGAAAATACTTTGGAAGATTTAAAGAAAAGTCTTAATATATTTATGGAATCACAAGAGGGATCCTTTCTGTTAAAAGAACTTTCTATAGAAATAATTAAAAAATTAAAAGAAAATGATAAATCCCCTATGGACCTCCTTGGGGATGATTTTATGTCAGAGTTAGAGGAATATTTAGAGAATATTTTACCTTTTTTCATATCTCAAGTAGTACTGTGGATAAAAGAAAATTCCAAAGAAATAGAAGACCTTATTCAAGAAGGAATAGATGAAACTGTCCAGGGCGTAGAAGGAATGCGAGGAATGCTCCTGGCCATGATTAAAGATACTCTCTTAACAGACCTAGCATCAAAAAATATGCTAGCTCAACAGCTTGTAGATTTTATTAATGACAAAATTAATCTTAAAGAAGTATCTTCAGGTATTTATGAAGAAATTTTTGCTTTTTTGAAAAAGAAAAAGATTAGCGAAATTATTGATGTTTTAGAAAAAAATGTTTTAATTAATCCAGAGATTCTGGCAGGGTATTTTAAAAAAGGATTAAATATTTTACTTGATTCTTTTGGAGTTAAATTATTAGAAAAATCAGTAGGTGAGATCTACCTGCCTAACTTTTCTGAAATTATAAATTCCCAAGAAGCTAAGGAAATTGTAATTAAACAATCAACCCAGGCTCTTAATCAAAAATTGGCAAATACTTTAAGGATTCCTTTAGAAGACCTTCTTCCTAAAGGAAATATTAAGTATCAATTTACCATGAAAAAGAAATCCTTCAATTTACAGGAAGATATTTCTTTGACCATGCCTACTGTTGGAAAGGAAATAATCTTAACCTCAGTAGAAAATTATATTAAAAACTTGAAACATAAAGATTTAGGCTCCTATCTAAATAGTTTTAATCAGAACCAGAATATTCACAAAAATACTGCGGAAAAACTACTTAACATACTTCATATAAATCTTCCTCAGATTCTTTCTGGGAAAATAGAAGCTTTAGTAGCAGATAATCTGAATAAACTTACTCCAGAAGAAGTAAGTGAAGTTGTTCATGACTTTATGGGTAGGGAGTTAGAGCCAATTACTAAGTTTGGTGGATTTTTAGGTGGAATTGCAGGCCTAATTCTTGCCCTTACTGGAGGAGGCATTCCTTTAACCTCTTTTGCAATTAGCCCTTTTTCATTATTGATATATGGGGCTGTAGGAGTATTAACAAATGTTTTGGCATTAGAAATGATCTTTAGACCCTATAAAGAAAAAAAGTTTCTTAATAAAATTGGACTTTCTAATATCTCCCAAGGTTATATTATGAAAAACAAAAAATCTTTTGCTAAAAACATGGGAAAATTTGTTGATGAAAGTCTTTTGGAGCGAAGAATGATTACCAGTCGTTTTGAAAACCTAAAAATGGAATTAGCTTTTAATATTAAGAAAGAAATTTCAAAGGAAGATTATGCAATAATTGAAAAACTAGTTAATGAAAATCATTCAAAGATTGAAAGTGAACTTTTGGAAAAATCTCTAAAATCAGTTGAGAAAAACAAGGAAATTATAAGTAAAAATATTGCTGAAAAAGTTTCTATGATAGAAATTGGAAAATTACTTGGTCAAGACTTTAATAAGATAATTTTTTATGGGGAAGAGAAAGTAAGACAAACATACAAGAATCTGCTATCTTCAGAAGAAAAAATTTATAAGCTTATTTCTCCAGAAATTTCTCATTTTTTAAAAATAAACCTTGAAGAAAAGATAGAATTATATTTAAATGGTGTTAAGGGACTAATATCCCAAATAAAATCTCAAGAATTTATGAATGAACCCGTATCTTCCTGGATAGGTCATGGAAGAAAAAAGGATTTAGCTGATAAAATCCATGAGAAAGTTGAAGCAGGCTTATTCAATGAAAAATCAATTGGTAGAATATCCCACTTGATAAGAAAGAAAACCCAAGAACCATTAAATTCTAATTCCACAATAGGGAACATTTTTAATGGTAAACTTAGAGAATATGTGGATAATAACATTCCCTATATTATGGATAAATTAGAAAATTTAATTTTAAGAGCACTTGTAAATAACAAAGAAGATATTATTAGAAAAATTCAATTAAATGTATATGAAAACTTAGCTGGCTTACAAAAAGGAGGATATGCTCTAATGGGGGGAGACCAGTTGATCGTAGATGTTTCAGAGCATATTATCTCAACAAAATTGCCCCCTTATCTAAAAAAATCAAAAAAGGACCTAGGAATGAACTTCAAAAAGGTCCTTGAAGAAAAGTTTTATACAATTAAACTTAAAGATATTCAGCTAAGTTTAAACGAAAAAGAACTGGACGTATTTATAACAGAAATACTAAGTTCGGAGGCTACAAAAAACAATATTCTTAGAGTGGTGCATTCTGCATCCACAGAAATAATTGCAAAAGTAGCAGAACTTCCTTTGGAAAAAATTATTGAAATATTCGGAAAAGAATTATTGATTTTAGAAGAAGATTTTTCCCATGAAGTAGACCTAAGAAAAAAAGAAATTTCAAAAGTAATTTCACAACATATTCTATTAATTATAGAAAGATTAACCTCCAAGATTAGTTTTAAAGATTTATTTGAAAACAATGAATGCTTTATTAATATTTTAGGAGAAGATAGAAGAACGGGAAAAGTATTCCACAACTTATTATTAAAAACTTATAATGAAGATTTAAAAAAACTAAAGTTAGAGAATATTATTTCTCCTTCCTTACTTGCTATGGATCTTGAAAAATCTCTAGAGAAAACAATCAAAAATCCAGAGATGCAAGATTATATACAAGAATTGATAGTAGAGATTATTAAAGATCTTGGTGAGAACCGATTGTCTTTTATAGCTCCTGAGACAAAAGATGATATATTAGACCTTATAGTTTTTTCTGGATTAGATTCTTTAGAAAAGAATCTTCCAGATATATTATTAGCAGTGGATTTTAAAAGAATTACAGAAGAAGAAATAAATAAAATGGAAGGGAGGGAAATTCATAATTTATTTAAATCCTTTGCAGGGAAATACTTTACCCGTCTTAAGCTTTGGGGAGCTATCGGAGCAGGTTTTGGAATCCATGGGGGAATTAGTTTATTGGCTACAGTATCTTATTTAATGAAAAGAGGAAGAACTAGTGAGTAAAAAAAGCAAATTAGTATTTTTTTTAATAATAGCATCCTTATCATTCTTTACTTTTTCTGGATGTGATCGGGGGCCGAAAAAAATCACAGAACCATTAAATATCATATCTATCAATCATGATGATGTGGTAAAAAAAGAAGAATCGGTTCTTATAGAATATACAATTAAATATCCACAAATAAAAGAATCTGGAAATCATGCCGGCTTAATTAAAATAAATGAGTATTATAAAGAGCAATTTAATGAAATGACGGAAAAGGATTGTCAAGAATCGAAGAGGATGGCGGAGGAAGACTATCAACAAGCAATGGAGGCAGGATATGATTTCCGTAATCACGCTTTGGGTAACAGTTTTGAGGTGACTTATAATAATAATGGCTTATTATCAATAAATAATATTGAATATAGATATTGGGGTGGAGTACATCCAAATTCCTTTAGGGAATCGTCTTTTTTTGATATTAATAACGGGCAAAGGTTAACATTAGGAAAATTATTTAACAAAGAAGATGATAAAGCTTTTAGTTATGTTTTAGGAGAAGTAAGAAAACAGATAGAAGAAATAGGAATTGATGAATTATATTTATTTGAAGATGCTCTTGAGCTTTTAGAAGAGTCTTACTATGAAAATGATTTTTATTTTGATGGTGAAAATCTTGTAATATATTTTCAACAGTATGCTATTGCCCCTTATGCTGCAGGTTTCCCAGAATTCAAGATACCTATAAAGGACATTCCATATTTCAATAAAAGGGGTTAAAAGATGAAAAATTCTTTAGTTATCGGAGAAGTTAAAGGTATTAAAATAGAGATTAACATTAGTTGGCTAATTATTTTTGCCCTTGTAACTTTTATGCTAGCAACAAACTTTTTCCCTCTAAATTACCCTGAATGGGATACCACTCTTTCTTGGTTTCTAGGAGCCTTGATAGCAATCTTTATGTTTGTTTCTGTTCTCTTACATGAATTATCCCACTCTATTGTTGCTATTAAAAATGGTATAGATGTGAAAAAAATAACTCTATTTATTTTTGGTGGAGTGGCGCAAATTGAAAAAGAACCAGATGAGCCATTAAAAGAACTAAAAATTGCTATAGCAGGTCCTGCCATGAGCATATTCCTAAGTGTAGTGTTTTCTCTCTTAGCAGGTGGTGCAGCAGCTCTAGGAGCATCAGAATATATCACTGTGCCTTTAAATTATCTTGCAGCTGTAAATATGGTATTAGCAATATTCAACATGGTTCCAGCCTTTCCTTTAGACGGTGGTAGGGTGCTGCGAGCTTTAATTTGGTATTTCAAAAAAGATATAAGAATGGCTACCAAAATCTCTTCTTCTATTGGAGGTTTCTTTGGCTATTTCCTAATTTTTACGGGTATATTCCAGGCTTTAGGAGGTCAATTTATAGGTGGCCTTTGGTTCGTTTTTATTGGATGGTTTATTAATCAAGCATCTCAAATAAGTTATCAGCAAACTCTAATAACGGATATTTTTAAGAAGATAAAAGTAAAAGAATTTATGACAAAAGATGTAGTTGTGATTGATTATCATAAGACCATAAAAGAGATGGTTGATGAATATCTATATAATTATAAATATAAAAGTTTCCCAGTAAGAAGGATAGATGAGATAGTTGGAGTAGTTGGTATAAATGAGATTAAAAATATGCCAAATCATCTTTGGGATGAGAAACTTGTTGTTGAAATAATGCGTCCTCTTACTGAGGATATGGTAGTTTCTCCAGATAGCAATGTAACGGATTCCCTTAAGAATTTAGCAAAAAACGGACTAGGCCGGGTTTTAGTTATGGAAGACGAGGAAGTTGTAGGAATAATATCTAACACAGATGTTCTTAACTATATTAGAATTAATAGTGAATTAGAGGCATAGTACTATTTGAAAATTCTGTTATAATTAGAATGGTTTAATATATGTAATAGGTAAAGGGGTTTTATATTTTGAATCAGAAGATACGTTTGGGAGATTTGCTTGTAGATAATAATATAATAACTCAGGAACAGTTAATGGAAGCCCTTCAAGAACAAAAAGATACTAAAAAGAGATTGGGCTCTGTCCTTATTGATCTTAAATTTGTTTCTGAAGAAAAACTTAATGAATTTTTATCCAAACAACTAAACATCGAATATAGAAGTTTGACTATCCAAGATCTAGACCTAGAAGCGGCAAAACTCATTCCTGAAAATGTTGCTAGAAGAAGCAATGTTATTCCTTTTTCCAAAATAGGCAATTCACTTTATTTAGCTATGAGTGATCCATTAGATCGTTTATCTGTTCAAGATGTAAGGTTCCTAACTAATTTAGAAGTTAAGCCTGTTCTTGTTAAAGAATCAGATATAAAGAACTTAATAGATAGTACCTTTAAAAGTGGAGATATTAAAGATGCTGCTAATGAGTATTTAAATAATTTAGATGATTTAAGTGAGTTAGAAAGAGGCTCATTAGATATTAATGCAGCACCCATTGTAAAATTAATTAAATCAATTTTTGACAGCGCGGTTAGTATGAATTCCAGTGATATACATATTGAACCTGAAGAGGAAAAAATGAGAGTTCGTTTTAGAATTGATGGTATTTTACAAGAGACTCTATCTACGGATATTAAACCTCATAATTCTGTAGTTAATAGAATAAAAATTTTATCAGGAATGAATATTTCAGAAAAAAGATTACCCCAAGATGGAAGAATTCTTCATGATAGTAATGGTATGCCCATAGATATGAGAGTATCTTCTATGCCCACTAATCATGGGGAGAAAATAGTTATTAGACTTTTAAACAGAGCTAATTTTATGGTACACAAAAAGAGCTTGGGTTTCTCTGAAAGAGATGAGTTAATTTTTGAAAAATTTCTTAAGACACCCTATGGGATTATAATTGTCACAGGGCCAACAGGAAGTGGTAAAACCACAACCTTATACTCTATGCTGAATGAATTAAATGACAATAAGAAAAATATAATAACTTTAGAAGATCCAATTGAATTTGATATAAAAGGAATTAGTCAAACCCAAGTTAATACAGAAGCGGGGCTTTTTTTTAGCAATGGATTAAGATCTATACTTCGCCAAGATCCGGATATTGTTATGGTTGGTGAAATTCGTGATGGTGAGACAGCGGATATTGCCATTAGGGCAGCTTTAACGGGACACTTAGTATTGACAACTTTACATACAAATAATGCTGTAGGAAGTATTCCTCGTTTAATAGATATGGGAATCGAACCCTTTTTATTATCCTCATCTTTAATAGGGATAATATCTCAACGCCTAGTCAGAAAAATTTGCCCAAAATGTAAAGTTGAATATAAGGCAACAGAAGATGAAAAAAGGCTATTGGGAGTTTCTTTAGAAGAGGACCTAACTTTATATAAAGGAGAGGGCTGTGGAAATTGTATGCAGTCTGGATATAAGGGAAGAACTGGTGTTTTTGAAGTATTGGAAGTATCCCGAGGAATTCGGAAACTAATAGATGAAGGTGCCAGCGGTGATGATATAAATGATTTAGCCTTATCCCAAGGTTTTCAGGGCTTATTTTTAGATGGTAAGAAGAAAGTTCTTGACGGGGTAACAACAATAGAGGAACTTATAAGGGCTGCTTATATTGGCGGATAGGGGTTTTATTTAATGGCTGTTTATAAATATCGAGCTATGGGCAAAGATGGAAAAATAAGAAGCTCCGAAATTGAAGGAGCTTCTGTAAATGATGCTAGAATAAAAATTAAAGAAATGGATTTAACTCCTATTGAAATTATTCCAGAAAGAGAAAAAAAAGAAAAAGGCGATGGTTTTTTAAATGCAAGTCTATTTAAACCGAAAAAATCCCAAAAATATCTTAAGGTAGATGTTTTAAGCCATTTTTGTAGACAGTTATCTGTTATTATAGATTCAGGAATAAATACGATTAAAGGTTTGGAGGTTTTAAAACTTCAAATTTCCGATAAGAGGACTCAGGGTGAAATTGACAGATTGATTAACTCCATAGAGCGAGGTTTAACTATATCTGAAGCAATGGATGCTCCTGGAAGTCTCTTTCCTCCTATTTTAGCGGGAATGGTTAGGGCAGGAGAATCAACAGGAAAAATTGATATAGTACTAAGAAGCATGGCAGATTATTATGAAAAAGAGAACTTGTTGCAGAAGAAAATAAAGTCTGCATCAGTTTATCCCATAATCGTATTAGTAATGGCTTTGGCCTTGGTAATATTTTTCGTGAATTTCCTCTTTCCTATGGTTATTAATATAGTAGAAAGTTCTGGTGGCAAACTCCCTTTCCTGACAAGAGCAGTTATTGGAATTTCAACCCTATTACGAGATTATTTTTACCTTATAATTCCATTATTTATTTTAATCATCTTAGGAATAAGAAATTATTTATCTAAAGAAAAAGGTAAAAGATTGCTAGATAAGTTTCTTTTTAAATTACCCTTGATCGGTACTTCAAAAAAAAATATTATTAGCTTAAGATTCTCCATGGCCATGTATGTTTTTACTCTTAGTGGATTTTCTATTATTCAAGGTTTAGTATTATTAAAAAGTATTGTAGGGAGCCCTCTAGCTGAAGATAGCATAGATTCTACAATTAAGGGTCTCCAAAGGGGAGAATCCATTAGTGAAAATCTTAAAAGAGATCAATTTTTTGACGATATATTAATTCAAATGGTATCAATTGGAGAAGAAACAGGGCAAATGCAAAAGCTTACAGAAAAGTTAGTGGATTATTATGATAAAGAAGTGGAGTTAGGAATAAACAAGCTAATTTCCCTTGCTGAACCTACTTTAATGTTAGTTATTGGTGTAGTAGTAGGAGCCTTGATAATCTCAGTAGCCTTACCAATGTTAACCATGTTCACTAATATTTAGATTTTAATAAGACGGGAGCCAGAAAATGAGCAAACTGTTTATTCAGATAATGGACACAAATATAACTTTAACTGCTGGTTCATTAAAAAGACAGGATGAATATACCATCTCTTTCCAAAAGGAGATAGAAATGGATATTTCTAAGGAAAATCCAGATGCTTTTGGGCAAAGAGTTATAGATGAGTTCACTTTAGCTAATGTTTTTGTTCATGGAAGAAAAAAACAAGATATTGACATAATTTATAGCAAACAAGGAATTCTATATAGAATCATCAAAATTCCCTTAATGCCCATGGATGATTTAGAAAAAATGATGGAAATGGAAAAAGGAGAATATTTATCTGTAAATCCCGATGATTACGAGATAAGATATAAAGTTGTTGACAAATATGATGAAAATGGACAAATATTTTGGGATATTGCTATTGCAGGAGCGGAAAAGAAAAAATTAAACCAAATTGTAGATACATTAGATAAATTTGCTTTTAAAATAAATTTTGTAGATATACTACCTTCTAATTATGAGCGTTTCTTTTCAAAAGTAGAGGAGAGGGATTTAATTATATTAGAAGATGATGGAGATTCTTCAAGAATATGTATTTTAAAGAGTGGCAAGGTTTTTCTTTATGCTGACTTTCCTATAGATAATAAAGAAATGTTTATTTCTGGCGATTATAGCAAGCTTATTTCAGAAGTAAGAGGTTATATGGAGTATTATTCATCTCGTAACTTCGGCAAGACTATTGATGCACTTATTTTATTAAGAAATTATAATGAAAAGATTATTCGTGAGGAAATTCTAAATTTAGTTCAGATAAAGATATATAAAACTGAAGAATTACAAGAGATATTACTAAAAAACAAAGAAGAAGGCTCCCAGGAGACATCAATAGAAAGATTCTATGCAGCAATGAGTTTAATGAATTTATAGCCGGGGGCAGGTGAGCATTTTGACAAAAGATAATTTCAATTTTATTCCAGAAGCATATCTAGAAAAAGAAAAAATAAGAAAAAGACAAAGAATGGTTAAAATTTTATTACCCATTCTAATTCTTATGCTTATTTTACCTGTAGCCCTAATTTATTTCAGTAACCAAAATACTCTAGAAAAAATTGATAAACTGCAAGAGGAACAAAAAATCCTACTAGAAGAAGTTCAAGAAATGGAATTGGTAGAATCAAATATTGCCGAAATAGAAGGTAGAATTAGTATCTTTTCAGATTTGTTAAGCAATTCCTATAAAAGAGTTATTAATATTAGAAATATTGAAAAATACATACCCAAAGAGATTATTTATACTAAAATTTCTCTTTTGTTTTCCGACTATACAGCCTTTTCCTCGGAGGAAATAGAATTAGGAGCCAAGGAAGAAGCTGTAGAGGAACCAGAGCTTAAGATTTACGAAAATGTTCCAAACATAATGGTTATTGAGGGAAAAACAAGAAAATTAGAAGCCATTAGCAGATTCGTTTATCAACTTAATCAGGATCCTTTAATGGAAGTTGTAAATATGGAGCAAATAAGTTGGCTAGAAGAAGAAAAAATAAACTCCTTTCTTATAATTGTTGAAATAAAGGAGGATGTTTTAAAATGACTGACAAAAGGTTAAAATACCTAAAAATTGCTGGCCTAACTTTTATCCTTGCTTTTTATCTTTATTTTCTCATATTTAGTCAACTCCAGGATAATATAATCTTAAAAAGAGAAGAAAAAAGACTAATTGAAGAAAACCTAGCTTATGCAGAAAGGCTAGAAGGATTAAAAAATACCGAAGAAATTTTAACATATTTAGAAAAAGAGGCACTTTTAGTTGAAGAAAAACTTAAACATGACTTGAGGGATGGAGCTTTTCTTGTTAATTTAACGGAGAAAATATCAAAAGAAAAGTTAATATTGGCATCCTATTCTATAAGTCCAGTACAAGACTTTCAAAGTTTTTACGCTTTACCTGGTAAAATTACTTTAGTGGGAAATTATAGAGGAGTAATGAATGTTCTTAACTATATGGAATATCAGCCTAATATGACTCAAATTCAGGATATCACAATAAAAGATATGGAAGAGAATGAAATTGAAATGTATTATGGAAGTGGAGAGGATTTTGGTCTACTAACAGATAAAATTCTAGTAGAAAGAGATCCAGCTACGGTTCTACCTGGGGAAAGCCCCTATGAGGAAGTGGAAATAACTAGGTCCATTGAAGTCAATTTGGATGAATTGTTTTCTGGAAGGGTAATAGCAGAATGCACTTATGTTCTTTATACAATCCCCAGTCCTCAGGCGAAAATAGAATTAAATAATATTCAAAATTGGAGAACAGGGAATCCTAATCCTTTTCAATAAAATTAACTAAGTTAAAACTAAGGAGGACTTTATATGGATAGGATCACAGGGGCATTAAAAATCGCTATAGAGAGTAAGGCTTCGGATATCCATTTAAGTCACGGAAGCCCACCTATTCTAAGAATAAATGGGGAATTGGTTAAAACTGAGTTTTCCCCTCTAGAGGACGAGATTATTGAAAAATTTATTAGGGATATTGGAACTCCCCTCCTCCTTGAGGAATATAAGGAAAAAGGGGAAGCTGATTTTGCTCATTTGATTTTCCAACAAAGGTTTAGGATTAATATATTCCGGGAGCGTTGCAACAATGCAGTAACTATGCGCTTAATAAATGATGAAATTCCAGATATAGATAAAATGGGAATGCCAGAGGTATTTAAGGTCTTAAGCAAAAAGAAAAATGGGTTAATTCTTGTAACAGGACCGACAGGCTCAGGTAAGTCTACAACGATGGCTGCTATTATTAATGAAATCAATAAAAATGAGAGCCGTCATATTATTACTCTTGAAGATCCAATAGAATATATTTTTGCAAATAATAAAAGTCTTATTAAACAAAGAGAAGTAAATGTGGATACAAAAAGTTTCTCTAATGGGGTAAGAGCTTCCCTCCGCCAAGACCCAGATGTAATTTTAGTAGGAGAAATGAGAGATTTTGAAACAGTAAGTGCCGCGATAATGGCAGCGGAAACAGGGCACCTTGTTATATCCACATTGCATACTCTAGGAGCAACCAAAACAATAGATAGAATAATTGATGTATTTCCTCCTCACCAACAAGGACAGATTCGTTCCCAATTAGCTATGACCTTAGAGGGTGTTATTTCTCAAGTTCTTTTGAAAAATATAAGAAATAACGGTAGAGTAGCCGCTTATGAAATTATGCTGGCTAATCATGCAATCCGGAATTTAATTAGAGAAGGGAAAACTCATCAATTGCAAAATGTTATTCAAACTAGTGCCAAAAGCGGTATGATAACTATGGATATGTACTTAAAAAATTTAGTTAATGAGCAGATAGTAACTCATGAAGCTGCATCAGAACATATAGTAGAAGAGTTAACCCTTGTTAATTAAACGAAATATTTAACAATAAAATCATTGGAGGAATTAAATTTGGATAAGGTAAGTAAAGTTCTTATATCTCAAGAGGAAATTACTAAAAAAGTTAAAGAGCTAGGAAAAAGAATTACAAAGGACTATGAAGGTAAGAGTTTATTATGTGTTTGTATTTTAAAAGGATCTTTTATGTTTACAGCAGACTTAATTAGAGAAATAAAACTGCCTTTAGAGATTGATTTTATGGCTGTTTCAAGTTATGGATCTTCTACAAAGTCTTCAGGTATTGTTAAGATTATTAAAGACCTAGACCGCTCAGTAGAGGGTAAACATGTTCTAATTATTGAGGACATTATAGATTCAGGATTAACCTTACAATATCTTTTTAGCAATCTTGTTAATAGAAAAGCTGAAAGTGTTAAAATTTGTTCCTTTCTTGATAAAAAAGAGAGAAGAGTAGTTGATATTCTTCCAGATTATATTGGTTATGAAATACCTGATGAATTTGTTATAGGATATGGGCTAGATTTTGCAGGGAAATATCGAAATTTAAACTATGTTGGTATTTATAGTGAATAAACTTTTAAATATTTAAAAAACCGGGTAACTACCGGTTTTTTTTGTTATAATAGCATAAAATAGGACAAGAGGAGGCCAATATGGGAATAGAAAAACAACTTTCCAGAATACGATATTTGGCTGAAACAGAAGAAAAAAATAAAGATGAAATAAAAGTTCTAGAAAAAGGCCTAATGGATCACATCTTATTAATGGAGGAAATACTCCAAAGTATACCTGATGTAATAGGTGTTATTCGACCAGATTTGACCATGGCTTTTTTTAATGAAGCAGGTTATAAATTGTTTAATTTAGATAGGGATAGGGTGCGTTCAAAAAAATGTTATGAGCTTTTTAATAAAACAGAAAAATGTGAATTCTGTGTATTAGACCATGTTATTAGAAGTAAACAAGAATTAATTGGTGATAAGTTTGTAAAAGAATTAGACCGGTATATGGAGTTCTTTTATAAGCCTGTTTTTGATGTTGAAGGTAATGTAGATTTAATTATCTTAAAATTGAGAGATATGACAGGTCAAAAATTAATTGAGGAACAATTACAGACTCAAGAAAAAGCTTATAGAAAAATATTCGAGTTTTCTCCCTACGGGATAATGATAGTACAAGATACAAAAATAATGATGGTAAATTCAGAAGTAATAAAGACTTTAGGTTATAGAGAAAAAGAATTAAAAGATATGGATGTAAGTAAAATTGTTCATGAAGATTATCTACAGAGAGCTATCAAAACTTTTAAAAGTCTAAATAGCGAAAGAGTAATGAAGATAGAAACGGAATTAGTTATTATAAAAAAAGATGGTAAAAAATGTTATATGGATGTAACTGCTAGTAAAACAGATTTTCTAGGAAAAAGTGCTCTACAAGTTACTTTAAGAGACGCAACTAAACTTAAAAATGAAATGGATAAAGCATCAAAAATCCAGAAAGTAAGAATGGACCAGCTCCTTGTTAATTTAGATAAGATAAACTTTTCAAGAGTTTATGTTCCTAAAAGTATAGTCTCTGGGGATTTTTTCCACATATTCCGTACTGGAGAAAATGAAATGGTAGGATTTTTAGGAGATTCTAATGGGAATGGAGTTTCCGCAGCTCTTTTAAACTCCGCTGTAAAGGTAATAATAAATGATGTTATAAGAAAAACTACTGAGCCTGAAGAGCTATTAGATATGCTTCATGAAAAATTTCAGCCAATTTTTTCAGAAGACTATATTGCAGCTATTTGTTTTAAGATAGATTTCTTAAATAAAAAAATAACTATTACTAGCGCGGGCATTAATGAATATATTATTGAAAGAAAAGGCAGTCCTACTTTGAACATATTAAAAGGTCCTCCTATTGGAGGTAAAATGCCTAATACTAGTTTTGATACTATGGTGCATGATTTTCATCCTAAGGACAAAATTTATGTATTTACAGATGGTTTTGGCAAAACAATTCAGGATAAAATATTTAAAGAAAAAATCTTTAAGAAAAGTTTAGAAGAACAAAGGGAATATATTGCAGATTATTTTGCGAAGCCAGACAATGTTAAGGACGATGTAATGTGGATTGGCATTGAGAGTTTGCTAGAAAAAGAAATAGGGTAAGATATACTTATGAAGTAAAAAGGAGTGATGATTTTATGAAGAAAAAAATAATGATAATGATTCTTCTGGTAGTTTTGGTAGCAAGCCTTTCTGCCTGTGGAAATAAAACTGATAAAGAAATATCTTTATCAAGGCTTGTAGCCTTTGAAGAGGGAAACTATTGGAAATATAATGGTTACGGCAATGAGTTCGCTAGTTTAGAAAGAAAAGTACTATATAAAGAAGGAAATAAGGTCCAAATAATGGATAGTAATCCAGGAACCACTATGGCTGTAATATATGAAATTACTGATGAAAAAATATCAGTAATTTATAATGAGGGCGAGTCCTATGATGAGGTTAATATTTTAGAAACTGAAGGAAATATGGATCAACCAATCCTTATGGCCCCAATTAAAGTAGGGCAAACATGGGAAAGCGAAGGAAACAAATATACTGTATTGTCTATTACAGAAAAGGTAGAGACAGAAGTAGAAAACTTTGAGGACTGCGTAAAGGTTCAAATTGAGTATCCAGAAAATCCAGCAGTTTTTAATGTTTATTACAAGCCGGACTTAGGAATGGTTAAGCAAGAATACATTGATGAAGTAGAAGATTTTAAGGTCACTACAATTTTAAGCGAATACCAGGTAAAAGGATATAAATAAAACCAGTGGTACTGTAAAAGGTACCACCTTTTTTTGGGAGGTATAGATGGAAAAAAGAAATAATTTAGAATATTTAATTCCAGCCATGGCAAGTATTGATGAAATAGCTAGAGAATTAAATAAAAAAGAAAATCTATATATAGTGGCATATGAAAAAGATTCAAAAATAAAAAATCTTTCGGAAAATATGAGAGAAGAAGAAACTATACAATTCATTTCAAGAAATTGCGATTGTGGTCAAAGAATATTTGAAAGAAGTCTAATTTTTATATTCATTGCAGCCATTAAAGACCTACTACCAGAGGAAGAGGTTATAGTAGAGCATTCTCTTTCAGGAGGAGTCTATCTTCTTTTAGAAAAAAGAAGATCTGATTCCTACCTAAAAAAAGACATAATAAAAAAAATGTCGGAGTTTATTGAAAAAGATATTTCTATTAAAAAAGTAATGCACCCAAAAGAAGAAATGAAAGAATATTTTAAGGAAAAAGGATACTTTGATAAACATTATATGCTTAACTACTTGCAAGAAGAAGAAGTTCCAATGTATGAATTAGGAAATGCTAAGGAAACATTTTATGGGGAGTTAATCCCCTCCTGTGGATATGTAAAAAAGTTTGATATTGAAATACATGGAGAAGGATTTGTACTTCTTTTTCCTGATAGATTCAGTGATTATAAAATCCCTAATTTTACCCCTCGACATAATCTTGCCCGTACTTTTAATGAATGGGGTAAATATGTAGATTTTATGGATATTGGTAATGTGGCAGAATTGAATTATCATATAGAAAGAGGACGCCAGGACCTAATAGTTAGAGTTAATGAAGCACTTCATGAAAAGAAAATAGCCGGAATATCAGATCAGATATGTGCATCTGGAGATAAGGGAAAGTTAATCCTTATTGCTGGTCCTTCTTCTGCAGGTAAAACTACTTTTATGGGTAGGTTAATGGTTCAACTGATGACCAATGGTAAAAGACCTTTAAGAATATCTCTTGATGATTATTTTATAAATAGAGAAGAGACTCCAAGGGATCAAAATGGGGATTACGACTTCGAAAGTCTTTATGCCTTGGACCTAAATTTGTTCAATAAAAATATTGAAGACCTTCTTAATGGCTTTAAAACAGAAATTCCCATTTATGATTTTGTATCCGGCAGCAGAAAAAAAGAGACAAAAATAATTAAACCAGGAAGAGATCAACCAATTATTGTAGAGGGCATTCACGGTATTAATGAAGAACTAACTTTTTCTCTTCCAAGAGGGGATAAATTTAAAATATTTATTTCCCCTATGACTCAGTTGAATATAGATAGACATAATCGGATTCCCACTTCAGATATAAGAAAACTTCGGAGAATGGTAAGGGATGAAAGAACTAGAGGAATAAAACCAATAGACACTTTTAAACGATGGGAGTCTGTAAGAAATGGTGAAGAAAAGAATATCTTTCCTTATCAAGAGGATGCTGATGCTATGTTTAATTCAGCTTTAGTTTATGAATTAGCCCTGATGAAAAATTTTGCAGAGCCACTTTTAAGAGAAATACAACCGGAAAGTTTTCACTACCATGAAGCTCAAAGGCTCTTAACATTTTTACAATCTTTTGCTAGAATGAATATTGGTAAAAATTCCATCCCTGAAAATTCAATTTTAAAAGAATTTATAGGGTAAAAAATCGGAGGTAATTAAGTGAAGAAAAAGTTTAACCCTTTATGGATCCCATTTTTAACTTTTTGGATTCCATCACAAGTTGCTAAAATACCCATGGAAAACCAATCAATAAAAACAGCAATAATATGGGCTATAATAATAGTGCAAGTTTATTTTCTTTATAAAGGGATAAATTATATTAAATATAATAATCGGGCAGGTGGGAATAATGCCGGAGGT
This sequence comes from uncultured Eubacteriales bacterium, assembly GCA_964642925.1. GTDB lineage: Bacteria > Bacillota > Peptococcia > Peptococcales > SKKY01 > SKKY01. The sequence continues at coordinate 120,447 of CAZXPJ010000002.1, forward strand.
AAGGAAAACAAGGATACTAGAGGAGTTAAGAAATAAAGATTATCTAAAAGGGTCAGAAATAGCTAAGATTTTTTCTGTAACCAGGCAAGTAATTGTAAAAGATATTGCTATACTAAGAGCAGAGGGTAATGATATCTTTGCCACACCTAGGGGATACTTTTTAAATTCACCTGAAAAACAAAAGGGAATAAGGAAAGTTGTGGCTACCAAACACCAAAAAGAAAATATTGAAAGAGAACTAGAAATTATTGTTGAAAATGGTGGTAAGATATTAGATGTTATTGTAGAGCACCCAGTATATGGAGAAATCAGAGCAAATCTTATGATTGAAAACCGGGGTGATTTACTTTTGTTTATGGAAAAGACAAAAAAAAGAAAAGCAAAACCCTTATCCAGCCTAACAGATGGTGTTCATCTGCATACAATCGAAGGAGAATCTCAAGAAATTTTAGAGCGGATAGTATATAATCTTGATTTGGAAGGTTTTTTAATAAAATATTGAATAAATATTTGACTTAAATTTCAGATTCATTATAATGAATATACGTTCCTCAAATAGGAGGTGTCTGTTGTGAATTTTAAAAGAATTAGTGACAATAAAATACAAGTCATAATTAGTAAGGACGATTTAGAAAACAAAAATGTACAAAAGTGGGACTTGATGCCGAATAGTCACAATGCCCAAGAACTTTTTCAGGAGATGCTGGATCAAGCATATGAGGAATGTGGCTTTGAAGTGGACCCTGAAACTCAATTAATGGTAGAAGCCTACCCAATGACTACAGATAGTCTTATTGTAACTTTAACAAAAGTTAATAAAATAGATAAATCATTTTTTCAGTCCTTTGTTGATGAGGATGTTTTTGATGATTATGATGAATTTGATGAATTCATAGACGTGGAAAGTGACGAGTTGATTTATGAGTTTAAAGATTTGGAAGATGTTTTTCAAATGTCTGCTCAAATAAGTCCACTCTATTTCGGCAAGTCGGATTTGTATAAGTTTCAAGATAGTTTTTATCTAGTATTCAAAAACCCAGAAAAACTCTTAGAAAGCAGTATTGGTACTATAGGAGAATATGGTAACTTAGCTAGGTTCCATGATTGTCTATTGGCTGAGCGGGGAGAAATAATTATAAAAAATGATGCTCTTAAAAAGCTTTCTCAGGTATAAGAATATCTAGAAAAGCCCTTTTGAGGGCTCTTTTTTTTACTCTAAGGGAGGAATTTTATGAAAAATGATAATTATAAAGAAATTCTTAAGCTGTTAAAAGATAATTATAAAGATGCTAAGGCAGGTTTAGATTTTGAAAATCCCTATCAATTATTGGTGGCTACAATTTTGTCAGCTCAAACCACGGATGTTCAGGTTAATAAAGTAACTAAAACTCTTTTCCTTAAGTATCCTTCAGCAAAAGAGCTGTCCCTTGCCTCCCAAGAAGAGTTGGAGGAAGATATTAAAACAATAGGTTTATACAAAAATAAGAGTAAAAATCTTATAAAAACAGGAAAATTATTAATAGAAAAATTTAATGGCCAGGTCCCTAGTAGTAGAGAAGAATTAATAGAATTAGCAGGAGTTGGTAGAAAGACGGCTAATGTGGTCCTTAGTAATGCTTTTTCTCTTCCTGCTATTGCGGTGGATACTCATGTTTTCAGGGTTTCAAAAAGGTTGGGTTTTTCCCAAGGTAAGAATCCAGAACAAGTAGAAAAAGATTTAATGAAAATAATTCCCAGAGAAGATTGGAAAGATGCTCATCATTGGCTAATTTGGCATGGAAGATTGGTTTGTAAGGCTCAAAATCCTAATTGCTCTGATTGTCCTCTTTCCCAGGAATGTCTTTTTTGGCAAAATTCTCGTTAAAATCTTTCCAAAGTTGCTTGGTAATAGAATTCATTATTCTATCTTTAGCCTTTGGATTTTTAATTACCATATCAGCTAGGAGTTCTTTTATTTCCTGCCGCTTACTTTTTCCATCAATAGGACAAGCTTTCTTAGCTGTTGGCAAAGAGTGTTTTTCAATTAAGCGAATAACATCCTTCTCGTAAACAAAAATTAAGGGACGAATTACTGTAATCCCAGTTCTGTCTAAATATACCTTAGGCTCAAATGTGTTAATCCTCCCCTCATATGTAAGACTAAGCATAAATGTTTCTACGCAGTCATCCATATGATGACCTAAGGCCACTTTGTTACAGCCAATACTTTTAGCATAATTATTTAAAGCCCCTCTTCTCATATTTGCACATAATGAGCAGGGGTTTTTTTCTGCTCTTTCTTCAAAAACCACTTTACCTATATCAGTTTCCACATAATGGAAAGGAATATCTAGGCTTTCTGAAAAAGCTTTTACTTGAGAATAGTCTATTTCCCAGCCCAAGTCTAAAAATACAGAATTCAATTCGATTTTGATAGGCCATATTTTCTTAATCGTGTATAATGAGTATAATAATATTATGCTATCTTTGCCACCGGATACTCCGATGGCAATATTGTCCCCATCTTCCAGGAGTTGGAACATTTTAATAGCACGTTTTACTTTGTTAATTAGTTGGTAACGCATTTTCTTCCACAAAACTATTTCACCTCAGGGAGATTATATAAGATAAATAAAAAAATAAAAAGATATTTTTAAGGGGGATTTTATTAATGGCTGTAATTCTTGATGGTAAAAAAATCGCAGGTGATATTCGGCAAGAAATAAAAAAAGAAGCTGAGAAGATTCTCGAAGAAAGAAATATGAAACCAGGGTTAGCAGTTATCATTGCAGGAGATGATCCAGCTTCAGCAATTTATGTTAGAAACAAGGAAAAGGCTGCTTTAGAAGTAGGTTTTCACTCCGTAGTAAAAAGGTATCCAGCTAACATTACTCAAAAAGAATTATTAGCTGCTGTGGATGAAATAAATCAGGATGATGATATCCATGGAATGATTGTACAACTTCCTTTGCCAAAGCATTTAAATGAAAAAGAGATAATAAATAGAATAGACCCTAAAAAGGATGCTGATGGTCTTCACCCTTTAAACTTAGGGGCCCTTGTAATTGGAGATAAGGGAATTGTATCCTGTACCCCTAAGGGATGTATAAGACTCATAAAAGAAACGGGAATAGAGCTATCTGGCAAAAAAGCAGTAGTGATAGGGAGAAGCAACATGGTGGGTAAACCGGTGGCTTTATTATTACTACAAGAGAATGCTACAGTGACCATTTGTCATTCTCGTACCAAGGATCTAAAAAAAGAATTAATAGAGGCAGACATTATTGTAGCTGCTGTTGGTGTCCGTAATCTAGTGCAAAAAGACATGGTCAAAAAAGGTGCAATTGTAATTGATGTAGGAACTAATCGTTCAGAAGATGGAAAAATTTGTGGAGATGTAAATTTTGAAGAAGTATTAGAGGTTGCTGGTTTTATAACCCCGGTACCAGGAGGAGTAGGTCCCATGACTATAGCTATGTTATTATCTAATACTCTTGAAGCTTTTTATAATTTGACAGGGAAAAAATAGAAAGGATTGATATTCTTGGAATTCAAAGATAGAGACGCCGTAATCCTTGGGAATCTGGAAAAGATGGAGCAGTATAGTCTTAAAATACAAAAATCTTATACTGAAGATTTTCGAGATAATCTTCATGAAGTCCTATTAGAAGCTTCTATTAAAAAAATTCGAACTTCTCGTAGAGCAATTGAAGACTTGAGCAAACCTAGTAGAATGATGTTAGAACATTTTTCCTATTTCATTGGAGATCATACTCATTCCATGGGTTATAAAATTGGCCAGTTTCTTGATGGAAGATCAGTACTAGTGGATTTTGAAGTAGAAGAGTGGGGCAATATAGTTTTAAATTTAGGCAATATAACTCTAAAGTGGAGAGATGAAGATTATACTTACCTATTTTATCCGGATAAAATAATGATTAAATCAAAAAACAGGAGTAATCCAGATTTTTTCCTTTCCTTCAGTTTTAGCTTTAACTATACTAAGGTTCATTTAAGGTATAAGGGAATTAAAGAGGACCCTCAAACAGAATACTGGCATGAAGGATTGGAAACTGAATAAATCTGTCTAGTGGAGGGCTTTTATGGAAGGTCTGAAAATATTAATAATATTTATTATCATGATTTTCTTACTTCAAAGAAAAACTAACACTGGGATAGTAATGGTTTTAGGAGCTTTATTATTTGGTTTGTTTTACTTTATGAATCCTATAGTAATTCTAAAAGTTGCTGGAAGATCCTTGTTTACGAGAAGTACCATAGAACTGATGCTAGTGTTAGTTTTAATTACATCCTTAGAAATTACCTTAAGAGTTAGTGAATTAATGCCTAAAATGATCAAATCTTTAAAGGGTTTAGTTACTGATTCAAGAATAATAATGGCTTTTCTACCAGCTTTTCTAGGTCTTTTGCCCTCTCCCGGGGGAGCCAGATTTTCTGCACCTATGGTAGGAGAAATTGGGGACCAAATCAAATCCTTAAATCAGGAAGAAAAAAGCCTAATAAATTATTGGTTTAGACATATTTGGGAATATATTTTTCCTCTTTACCCGGGCTTAATTCTTGCCTCTACTCTTATAGAGAGGGAAGTAGGAGAAGTTTTTAAATACAATCTTCCATTTACTTTATTAGCACTTTTAATTGGTTTTTTATATTGTTATAGAAATTTAGAAAAAGATGAAATAAAAATTGTCTATACTGGATCAAAAGATGGTTTATGGAAAAACTTTTTAAAGGGTATTTTCCCAATTCTACTAATCATTATTCTAGTTGTTTTTATTAAAGTTAATATTATTTATTCTCTATTAACAGCAATTATTATGGTTATTATATGGAAAGCTATTCCTTATAATGAAATAATTAACATGATAAAAGGGTCCTTCTCTTTTAATTTAATAATATTAGTTTTTGGAGTAATCTTTTTTAGAAATATGATGGAAGCCAGTGGTGGTTTTAGTGAAATTATTCAAATTATCGAAAATCTAGGAATTTCCCCCTGGATAGTAGTGGCTGTACTACCTTTAGTAACAGGAATTCTAACGGGAATGGTCTTACCTATGGTAAGTATTAGTTTTCCCGTAATAATTGGATTTATAGGTACAGGAGTAGATGTACAGTGGGCTTTGTTTTCCTTGGCCTTTGGTTTTGGATTTTCAGGAGTAATGCTTTCTCCTCTACATCTTTGTCTTCTTCTTACTATCGATCATTTTAAAGCTGACTTTAATAAAACATATAAGCTGCTTATTATACCCCAGGCAATTTTGTTGCTATGTATATATATAGTTTATAGAGTTTATCTTGTAATCTATTAGTAAAATTTAATTTTAAAGAGGAGTTTACATAATGTTATCTATTGCACATATAATAAGCATAATCATTACAATAATAGGGGTTTCTGCCTTAGGAATGTATTCAATAAAGGGTGTTAAGGACTCTAGCGACTTTGCAGTAGGAGGTAAAAACATTGGAGTTCCTCTATTAGTAGGAACCTTAGTTGGTACCTTAGTCGGTGGCGCCTCAACAATTGGAACGGCTCAATTGGCCTATACCCATGGTTTAAGTGCTTGGTGGTTTACTATTGGAGCAGGATTAGGATTTTTAATACTAGGAACTTTTTTTGCCAAACCCTTAAGAGAAACCAACTCAACAACAGGACCGGAACTCCTAGCTAAAGCATATGGAGCAAAGGCTGGTCCTTTAGCAAGTACTTTTACATCTGCTGGCATATTTTTAAGCATAGTAGGGCAAATTTTGTCCTCCATCGCTCTTCTTACAGCCATATTCAATATGAACGGTGTAGTAGCTGCTATTATTACTGTTGTTTTAGTTATTTTCTACGTAATCTTTGGTGGAGTAATGGGTACAGGGATGGTGGGAATTTTAAAGACAGTTTTAATTTATTTTTCCATGATTGTTGTAGGGGTTATTGCTTACAATAATGTAGGGGGTCTTAGTGGATACACGAATAACCTTGAACCTTTTCCTAACTTCAGTTTTTTTGGCCGGGGAGTTCTTGTGGATTTAGCCGCAGGCTTTTCTCTTATAGTAGGTGTTCTTTCTACTCAAACTTATCTACAAGCAATGTTTAGCGGGACTACATATCGTGAGTCCAGAAAATCTGCTATAATTTCTGGACTATTGATTCCTCCTTTAGGTGCAGGGGGAATATTGGTAGGTTTATATATGAAGATAAGTTATCCAGGAATAGTGCCAAAAGAGGCTTTACCCTTATTTATTATGAATTATCTCCCTGATTGGGTTGGGGGGATTGTGTTAGCTACACTTCTAGTTTCAGTAATCGGAACAGGGGCTGGTTTAGTTTTAGGAGTATCCACCATGTTAAGCCGTGATATTTATCAAGGGCTAATAAAAAAAGATGCCACAGATCAACAGGTGCTTTTCTTTAGTAGAGGAGCCATAATTATAGTTACTATGCTTACATTGCTTTTCGCTGTAGGTAATATGAATTCTCTAATTCTTCAATGGGGTTTTCTATCCATGGGTATCAGGGGATCTTCAATAGTTTTTCCTCTAATAGGAGCATTGTTCTTGAAAAAGTATATACGACCTAAAGCTGCAATTTTAGCAATTTGGCTAGCACCAACAGTTACAATAATATGGGCAATCTTTATGAGTGATATTATTGACCCTCTATATATAGGTCTTATATTAAGCTTATTAATAATAATAGTGGGTAGTTTTGGCTATTCTCCTGTAAAAGATATTGCTAAAAATAAATAAATTAAGTATATTCTAATAAAGATAAATACAATTGATGGGGTGATTTGTTTGGGACTTACCAAACATGAAGTAATATTAAGATATATAAGGGACCTAGCTATAGGATCTAAGGTTTCTGTCAGACAAATCGCTAAAGATCTAGATGTAAGCGAAGGTACAGCATATAGAGCAATAAAAGAAGCTGAGAACCAAGGATGGGTTAGTTCTATTCCTAAAGTAGGAACCATTAGAATAGAAGATGAAAAGAAAGAATTAGAGGATTTAAGCCTTAGAGAGATAGCTTTAATTGTTGAGGGTGAAATAGTTTCTGGAACCAATAAACTGGGCTTCGTACCAGGTAATTTTATCGTTGGGGCATCTAGTAAAGAAACTCTTTTGAAGTATTTAGGCCCAGAAACTTTATTCTTAGTAGGAGATAATAAAGAACTTCAAGAAATAGCAGTAGAATTAGAAGTGCCCATTCTCCTTACAGGAGGCTTTAGTTTAGAAGATGATGTATTAACTAAATTACAAGAAAAAAATATCCCTTTAATTTATTGTCCCTATGAAACATTTGTAGCTATTACTTTAATAAACAATGCTGTAAGTGAAAGACTTAAAATTAAAGAATTAATTCGTATTGAAGATATAATGATTGATAAACCCTATTATTTAAAACCAGAACAAAGTGTAAATGATTGGCATGTTTTAGCGGAAAAAACAGGTCATAGTCGTTTCCCTGTAGTTGACGAAAAGAATAAAGTAGCAGGGATTATTACTGCTATAGATGTAGCAGGTAAAAGTAAGAGAGAAATAATCAATAATATTATGAATAAAAATGTGCTTACAACGAGACCTAATAATTTAGTAACTCATTTATCCAGACTTTTGATTTGGGAAAGTTTCGAATTAATTCCTGTTACCGATGATGAAAACAACTTATTAGGGGTTGTAAGCAGACAAGATATTCTTAATAGTTTTCAGCAACTACAAAAACAACCTCAATTTGGTGAGACAGTAGATAACCTCACTCTAAGTGGATTTAAACTTGGAGAACATGAAGGGGGAGTCAAAGTTTATGGTGAAATAACTCAATTTATGGTTAATGAATCAGAAACTGCTAGCACGGGAGTCTTAACCATGATTCTCCACACAGCTTCCTACATTGCCATAAAGAAACAATTTCGCTGGAACACTCAGACAGAAGTCTTTACCCTTTATCAATTTGCTCCTGTAGAAGTTGGAGAGTTTGTGGAGGTTTTTACTAAAATATTATTACTTGATAGAAGATCTGCGGTTCTCGAAGTGGAATTATATTCTGCAACAAAGCTGAAAGCCAAGGCTACAGCCACTGTCCGTATGGTTAAAAGTAAATAAACTATTAAAAAATCATGATCCTGTATAAATGCAGGATCATTTTTAGTATAATGAAAAAAAAGTCAAAGGATAGGATAAAATGAGTTTTGTACATTTACATAATCACTCCTGTTACAGTCTTTTAGACGGAGCCTGTAAACTTGAAGATATGGTTATAACAGCTAAAAATCAAGGGATGCCAGCTATTGCACTTACTGACCACGGGGTAATGCATGGAGCTATTGATTTTTATAAAATTTGCAAGAAAAATGATATTAAACCTATTATTGGTTGTGAAGTGTATGTAGCTCCAGGAAGCAGGTTTACTAAAGACGGTGGGCGTAATGAGCGAGCTTATCACTTAATCTTATTAGCGAAAAATATGCAGGGTTATAAAAATCTAATAAAACTTGTTTCCTCTGCTTGGCTGGAAGGATTTTACTATAAACCAAGAATAGATACGGACTTAATTGAAAAATATAGTGAAGGATTAATTGCCACCAGTGCCTGTATGGCTGGGGAAATTCCTCAAGCTCTAATGAGGGGTGAAAGAGAAAAAGCAATAGAGAGAGCCTTATGGTATAAAAATATTTTTGGGAAAGATAATTTTTATATCGAGCTTCAGAATCAAGGAATTCAAGAACAAAGGAAACTGAACATGGAACTAGTAGATGTTGCTTCAGAAACAGGAATTCCTATTGTAGGAGCTAATGATATCCATTATGTAAAACCAGAACATGCTAAAATGCATGACATTTTATTATGCTTGCAAACAGGAAAAGTTTTAAGTGATGAAAATAGGATGAAGTTTCCTACAGATGAATTTTACTTAAAATCAGCAGAAGAAATGAAACTAGCCCTGGGAGATTACCCAGAAGCTTTGACCAACACCATAAAAATAGCGGAGGAATGTAATCTAGAGTTAGATTTTTCTCAAATGCATATGCCAGATTTCCAGGTTCCTCCAGGTTATGATACAGACTCTTACTTTGATTTCCTTTGTAGTGAGGGATTAAAGCAACGTTACCCTAAAGCAAATAACCAGGTAATGGAAAGATTGGATTTTGAAACTAAAATGCTTAGAAAAATGGGTTATATAGAATATTTCCTTATAGTTTGGGACTTTATAAACTATGCTAAAAATAATGGAATTTATGTTGGACCTGGACGAGGAAGTGCCGCTGGAAGTATTGTCTCCTATTTATTAGGAATTACAGATATCGATCCATTGAAGTATGATCTTCTATTTGAGAGATTTCTTAATCCTGAAAGAGTATCTATGCCTGATATAGATATTGACTTTTGCTATGAACGAAGAAGTGAAGTTATTGATTATGTAGTTAAAAAATATGGTGAAGATAAGGTTTCCCAAATTATAACCTTTGGAACCATGGCGGCTAGGGGAGCAATTCGTGATGTGGGTAGGGTAATGAATATACCTCTCCCCATTGTAGATAGAGTTGCAAAAATGGTGCCTACGGAGATTGGCATTACCTTAAGTAGAGCTATAGATTTGAATCCAGAGATTCAAAAAGAAATGGATTCAGACCCACAAGTTAAAGAAATGATTAAGATGGCTAGAGAATTAGAAGGTATGCCTAGGCATGCAGGAACTCATGCTGCAGGAGTAGTGATTTCAAAAAATTCTCTTGATACTTATTTACCCCTACAAACTACTTCTGAGGGATTTGTTACCACTCAGTTCGCTAAGGAAAATGTGGAAGAAATTGGCCTTCTTAAAATGGATTTTTTAGGGTTAAGAACTCTTACGGTAATTAATAAAGCTATTGAAATGATTAAAAGAAATCGAAATCTAACCATTGATTTTTCAGAAATTGATTTGGGAGATGAGGAAACATATAAATTATTGTCTCGAGGAGAAACCTTAGGTATTTTTCAATTGGAAAGTGCAGGGCTAAGAGCAATTATCAAAGAACTACAACCAGAATGTTTTGAGGATGTCATAGCACTAGTTGCTCTTTATCGTCCAGGACCTTTGGGTAGTGGTATGGTAGAAGATTTTATTAAAAGAAAGCATAAAGAGAAAAGAGTAGAATACCTTCATCCAGTTTTAGAACCCATATTAAATAACACTTATGGGGTAATAATATACCAAGAACAGGTTATGAGGATTGCCAGTGAAATGTCAGGTTTCTCTCTAGGAGAAGCCGATTTATTAAGAAGAGCCATGGGAAAGAAACAAAAGGATATAATTGATGGCTTAAAGAAACAGTTTATTGATGGAGCAAAAGAAAAAGACATTCCCCAGGAGATTTCAGGAAAAGTTTTCGAGTTAATAGAATACTTCGCAGGATATGGATTTAATAAGAGCCATAGTGCAGCTTATGCTCTATTATCTTTTCAAACAGCATATTTAAAAACTCATTTTCCTCATGAGTACATGGCGGCTTTACTATCAAGTATTATGGATTCCCAAGATAAAGTTAATTTCTATATTAACGAATGTATTAGGATGGGAATAAAGGTTCTTCCTCCAGATGTTAATCAAAGTGGGGAGACTTTTGAAGCAGTGGAGGATCAAATTGTTTTTGGATTAGTAGCAGTTAAAAATGTAGGTAAAAATGCTATAGAAGAGATTCATAAATCAAGAAAAACTGATGGCAATTTTGCTAGCATTCAAGACTTTACAACTAGAGTAGATCTTTCCATAGTTAATAAAAGGACAATTGAAAGTTTAATTAAGGCTGGTGGCTTTAAAAGTATTAATCCTAATCGAGCTCAACTTTTACAAATGCTTGAGCCTTGCTATACTCATGGGCAAAACATACAAAAGGATTTAAATTCATCTCAAGTTTCTTTCTTTGATATAACGGAAGACGCAGGTTTTGATATTAAGAATATAGTTATTGAGACTCCAGATTCCGAGGATTTTACTGATAAAGAGAAACTGAATTTAGAAAAAGAATATCTTGGTTTTTATGTAAGTGGACACCCTTTAGATGAGTTTAAAAACACTATTAAGAAAAAGATTAAATATCAGATCTCGGATCTTCCTAATCTTAAGGATAAAATGCGGCTAAGAATAGCAGGCATCATGACTAGGGCAGAAAGGAAGCCTACTAAAAGAGGGCAGACTATGGCATACTGTACCTTAGAAGACTTATCTGGAGAAATTGAAGTCTTGGTTTTTCCCAGTACCTTAGAAAAATATTACGATTTTGTAGGAGCAGACCGTTATGTAATAATTGATGGGACTCTTCAGCTTCAAGAGGATGGCGTAAAGTTCTTTGCAGAAAAAATATCGGAGCTCACTAAAGAAAAAGATGATACATTAATATTAGAATTTATAAAACAATTAAATGACAATAGAATATTTCCAGAACTACAAAAAATTTTTTTAGAGTACCCAGGAAATACAGAAGTTATTTTCCGTTTTCCTGATTTAAAAAAAGAAATGAAACTTCCTGAAAATAACTGGGTAAGTTTAGATGTAGGTCTCATTAAAGAACTAAGAAAGTTTGAAAATCTCTTTAGTTTTAAAAAAGAATAAGTGGGGGTAATGTTTTGAAAGAGAAAATTGCCATTTATCCTGGCACCTTTGATCCTGTAACAAATGGTCACATTCATATTATAGAAAGGTCAGTAAAAATCTTCGATAAGGTAATTATCGCTGTAGCTAATGATAATTATAAGACAACGATCTTTTCTGCTAAAGAAAGAGTGGAATTACTTACAGAATGTTTTAAAGATGAACCAAGAGTTGAAATTGATATTTTTTCAGGTTTGGTTACAGATTATTCAGTTAAAAAGAACGCTATCGCTTTAATAAGGGGACTAAGGGCAATCTCGGATTTTGAATATGAGATGCAGATGGCTGCAATGAACAGAACCTTGAATAAAAACCTAGAAACCATTTTTCTAATGACAGATGCCAAGTATTCCTTTATAAGTTCCACCTTGATCAAAAAGGTAGCTTGTTTAGGAGGAGATGTGGATACTTTAGTTCCTAAAATTGTTAGAGAATATCTGGAAGAAAAGTACAGAAAGGAGCCTAAGTATCATGGAGAATAATTGGAATGATTATGTGGTAATTAAGGCCTTGGAGAATGGAGTAAATATTAGTGGAATAACTAGGGGCAAGGATACTAAGCTTCATCATACTGAAAAAGTAGATAAAAATGAGATCCTAATTGCTCAATTTACAGAGCAAACATCAGCTATTAAAATTAAAGGGAAAGTAGAATTATATACAAAGCATGGTCTTATTAAGACGGAAGAATAGTGAGGAGCCTAAATGATAAAAAAAATCGGCATATTAACTAGTGGTGGCGATGCCCCAGGTATGAATGCCGCTATTCGTAGTGTTGTAAGAACGGCAATTTATAATAACATTAAGGTCTTAGGGTTTGAAAGAGGATATCAAGGATTAATAGATAATTCTTTTTATGAAATGGGTATGACTAGTGTTTCTGATATTATACAAAGAGGTGGAACAATCTTAAAAACTGCCCGATGTGAAGCTTTTAAGACAACAGAGGGTCAGAAATATGCTAGTACTATTCTAGAGAAAAACCAAGTAGACGCCTTAGTGGTTATTGGAGGAGAAGGTACTTTTAAAGGTGCTTTAGAAATCCAAAAAATGGGTGTGAAAGTAATTGGAATTCCTGGAACAATTGATAATGATGTTTACGGAACGGAATATTCCATAGGCTTTGATACAGCAGTAGATACAGTAGTTGGGGCTTTAAACAAGATACGAGATACGGCTTCTAGTCATGAGAGAATCTTTGTAGTTGAGTGTATGGGTAGGAATTCAGGATGGATAGCTTTAATGTCAGGAATAGCTGGGGGAGCAGAAGATATTTTGATTCCTGAAAGAGAATTTTCTTATCAGGAATCAGCTCAAAAGATTAAAGATGGTTTTGAGAGAGGCAAGGCTCATGGAATTATTGTCTTAGCTGAAGGTGTAGAAAAATCAGAGATTTTCTCTGAAAAGCTTGAGCAGCATTTGGGAATGTCAGTTAATAGGATTGTTTTAGGACACATTCAAAGGGGAGGAAACCCTAGCTCTTTTGATAAAATATTAGCTAGTAAACTGGGTTATTGGGCAATTGAAGAATTACTAAAAAGCAATTATGGTAATATGGTAGGAGTTAAGGGAAAGGAAAAGGTCTTAGTTCCTTTTAAAGAAACGGCAAACAATATAAAAAATGTAGATGAAGAATTATATGAAATGGCAAAGGTATTGAACCTTTAAGGGGTTGAGAGAAAATGCGAAAGACAAAAATAGTAGCAACAATAGGGCCTGCTAGTAGCAGTGTTTTATTGTTGACGGATTTGATAAATAAAGGGATGGATGTTGCCCGTTTGAATTTTTCTCATGGAACCCATGAGTCACATTATGAACTTATAAAAAACATAAGAGAAGCAGAAAAAAACACTGGAAAAGAAATTGCTATTATGATGGATACAATGGGCCCTGAAATTCGCACAAGAAAATTTAAGGGTGAAAAGGCATTCTTGCAAGTAGGGCAAGAGATAATAGTGACTTCTGAGGAAATACTGGGAGATGAAAAAAGGATTTCTGTGACCTATGATCATATTAGTGAAGATTTAAAAGTAAAAGATAGAATTTTAATTGATGATGGTTTAATTGAACTTATTGTAACAAAAGTAGAGAAAAATGAAGTTTATACTCAAGTTGTTACAGGAGGAGAAGTTTCCAATAATAAAGGAGTTAATCTTCCAGGAAAAAATTTGCAATTACCATCTTTAATTGATAAAGATATTGCAGATTTAGAATTTGGAATGCGTCATAAAATTGATTATGTTGCTGCTAGCTTTATCAGAACAGGGAGAGATGTATTAGAAATAAGAAAAATTATTGAAAGAGCAAATTCTGATATGGATATAATTGCTAAAATAGAAAATGCCGAAGGTGTAGAAAATATAGATGAAATCCTAGAACTTGCTGATGGGGTTATGGTTGCCCGTGGAGATTTAGGAGTGGAAATACCTCCAGAAGAAGTACCTATTGCTCAAAAAATGATTATAAAAAAAGCAAATTATAAAGGTAAACCAGTTATTACAGCTACTCAAATGCTTGAATCTATGATTCGCAACCCAATTCCTACTCGAGCGGAAGCCTCGGATGTTGCTAATGCTATTATTGATGGCACTGATGCAATAATGCTTTCAGGAGAAACAGCAGCGGGTAAATATCCTATTCTCGCTGTGGAAATGATGAATCGCATCGCAATTAAGACTGAAGCTGAAGAGGAATTTATTGGAAAGAATGAAGATTTTACTCCTGTTAAAAACACTATTCCTGATTCTATTGCTAGTGCAGCATGTAGACTTTCAGGAACTCTTGAAGCTAGAGCTATTATAACTTCTACAGCTTCAGGTTCAACAGCTAAAATGGTTTCTAAATATCGTCCTAAAGCTCAGATTATAGCAGCTACACCTAGTTCTAGAGTATATCGTAAGCTTAAATTGGTATGGGGAGTAGAGTCAATCATAACTTCTCAAAATGAAGGTACCGATGAAATGATCAAAAGTGCTATTAACACCTCTCTTATGGAAGGACTTATTAAAAATGGAGATCTTGTTGTCCTTACCGCGGGAGTTCCTGTAAAAATAAAGGGAACTACCAATTTAATTAAGGTGGAGGTAGTAGGCAAGGTAGTTATAAGTGGAGTGGGTATGGGAGAGGGAACGATTACTGGAAATGTAAGGATTGTCAAAGATCCAAAAAAAGTAGATAATATTTCCCCAGAGGATATTGTAGTTTGTTATAGTACGGATAAAGATTATGTACCCCTAATGAAAATAGCTAAAGGCATAATTAGTGAAATGGGTGGCCTTACAAGTCATACAGCCATAGCAGCTTATTCATTGAAGAAACCAGCCCTAATAGGAGCTAAAGATGCAGTTTCATGTTTAAGAGAAGGAGAAAAAATAACTCTAGACTTAGACAGAGGTGTAATTTATTTAACTTAAAATAGAAATATTGAGAGGAGGTGAAGAGATGAAAGAATTATATAAGTCTAATAATGATAAAATGATTTTTGGAGTAGCTGGAGGTATTGGAGAGTTTTTTGGCATTTCTGGTACAGTAATAAGATTACTCTTGGTTATTTTTACTATGGCAGGAGGAAGTGGTTTCTTGCTTTATATTCTTGCGGCTATCATAATGCCCTCTAGTAATGTGTATAGATAAAAATGAAGAAATAAAAAAAATGAATAAGCACAAATAAGATACTCTAGCGCCAGAACCCAGAAAGGGTTGACGAGGAGGAAGTTAATCGAAAATTTCGGCGGATGCTTCCCGGTTTCTGCTTAATCGATAGGGAGGGTACAAAACCTGAAAGTGATTTCAGGAACAAAAACCTCGCCCTTAAGCAGTTGTGCTTAAAAATAAGGAGGCACTTTTATGTGCGAAAAAGCTATAAATGCAGAAGATATAGAAAAAATAATTTATCCACACTTTATGATCAAAGAAATATATGAACAACCAGAGGTTTTTAAAAAAACTCTCCAGGGAAGATTAAATGGAAATAAAGTTGATTTTAGTGAATTAGCTATCCCAATAGAAGAGATAAAAAAATGGAAAAAAATATTTTTTGTTGCCTGTGGGACCTCTTATCATGCAAGTCTTGTGGGTAAAGAAATAATAGAAAGATGTACTAATATTCCAGTGGAAGTGGAAATTGCATCAGAATATAGATATAGAAAAGCTATGGTAGATGAAGATACTTTAGTTATAGTTATAAGTCAGTCTGGTGAAACAACAGATACCTTTGAGTCTATCCAAAAATCTAAAGATGCTGGGGCAAAGGTTTTAGCCATAACTAATGTAGTTGATAGCCCCATTGCTAAAAAATCAGATTATGTTGCATATATCTGGGCAGGTACAGAAATATCCATAGCTTCAACTAAAGCTTATACAACAACATTAATTGTTTTATATCTTTTAACTTTCTATATAGCCGAAATAAGGGGAAGCATGGATCAAGAGGAATTATCCTCATTAGTTGGGGAACTGGTTAAAATGCCTTATTATGGGAAGCTAGCTTTAGAGGATGAAATGCCTAAGGAAATTGCGGAATTTTTAAAGCCAGAAACAGATGCTTTCTATGTAGGTAGAGGAATAGATAAGTTGATCGCCTTAGAGGGTGTTTTAAAACTTAAAGAGACATCATATATGCATGCGGAAGCCTATGCGGCAGGGGAACTAAAACACGGAACTTTTGCTTTATTAAGTAATGAAACAAATATGATGGTTATTAATACTCAACAGGAACTTTCAGATAAAACTTTATTAAATGCCCAAGAAGTTAGAGAAAAAGGAGCTAGATTATTTATATTAGCCCAATTAGGTGATGAGGAATCAAAGAATTACGCGGATAAGGTTTTATATATTCCTAAAATGCATGATTTTTTTACCCCAATCATAGCTGCTATACCTCTTCAACTTATTGCTTATTATACTGCATTAGGTAAAGGAAGAAATGTGGATCAACCAAGAAACCTAACTAAGGCTGTTACCGAGGAGTAGAAAAATGAAAAAAATGTACAAATCGAATAAAGACAAAATGATATTTGGAGTTTGCGGAGGTATTGGAGAATTCTTTGGAGTTTCCAGTACACTCATTAGATTGCTATTTGTTATTTTTACATTAGCTAGAGGAAGCGGTGTTCTTTTTTATATAATTGCGGCGATTATAATGCCTTCAGATAATGTATATAAGCTAACAAAATAGAAAAATAAAATATAATTTAGGCTCTCTTAAGGCAATAAATCCTTAGGAGAGCCTTTAAGTTAAAACTTTATTAAAAGAGGTGGAAAAATGATACCAGTAAGGGATGATAATCCTTACCATAATAGACCCTATATGACCTGGTTTATTATTCTTGCAAGTGCTGCAATATTCGTATTCCAAATGTCCCTGTCTTATGAAGAACTTGAGGCCTTAGTTGTTACTTATGGTTTTATACCAGAGAATTTAACTGCTTTAATAGAGGGAGATATTTCTCTTTTAAAGAAGGTTGTTACTAGCGTGTTTGCTTGTATGTTTCTTCATGGAAGCTGGGTTCATTTACTAGGTAATATGTGGAGTTTATGGCTTTTCGGAGATAATGTAGAGGATAAAATAGGAAGATTAAATTTTTTCTTTTTCTATATTTTTTGCGGTATCGCGGCAACAGGGGCTCATTACTTTTTTAATATGAATTCAGATTTTCCTGTAATTGGGGCTTCAGGAGCTATTGCCGGTATAATGGCTGCTTATGTGGTAATGTTTCCCCTAGCTAAAATAGTTACCTTAATTCCAATTCTATGGATTCCCATTTTTTTTCATATTCCAGCATTTATTTTTATAGGTTTATGGTTCTTCCTACAAGTATTCTTGGGAATATCTGAGTTATCTGTAATTGATGCTGCTGGGGGAGTTGCTTGGTGGGCTCATGTAGGGGGTTTTATTTTTGGTGCCATCTTTATAAGGCTCTATAGTAAAAAAAATTAATTAAGAAATTAGTAAATATTTCTTATGTTATAATATAAAACATAGGAAGGGGAATTTTATGTCACAGGGTTTAATCATTAACAGTAATTATTACATCTTACTTGCAGCCTTATTATTAATATCAGGAGTCATTACAACTAAATTTTCTAATAAATTTGGTGTTCCGGCTCTTATTTTTTTTATATTAGTTGGTATGGTTGCTGGAAGTGATGGTCTTGGTTTAATATATTTCGATAATGCCAGTGTAGCCCAAGGTGTTGGGATTCTGGCTTTAATAGTAATAGTTTTTGAAGGTGGTCTTTTAACTAATAAAAAAACAGTAAAAACCATATTGGCTCCCTCTATGATTCTTGCTACAGCAGGTGTATTTATCACCAGTATTATAGTTGGCCTAGGAGCAGTATATATTTTAAATGTTTCTCTTATAGAGGGTTTTTTATTTGGTTCTATTGTTGGTTCCACAGATGCTGCTGCTGTTTTTACAGTTCTTAAAGGTAAAAATATAAGAAAAGATTTAGGAAATACTCTGGAAGTAGAGTCAGCTTCCAATGATCCTATGGCTATGTTTCTCACAGTTTCCTTCTTAAGTTTTTTATCCATGGAAAACTCTAATTACTTTATGCTTATATTGTCTTTTTTCTGGCAAATGGGCTTTGGAGCTGTTTTAGGTTTTTTACTTGGGAAAGTTGCTTCCTTTTCGATAAATTATATAAATTTAGAATCTTCTGGTCTATATCCCGTGTTCGCATTTTCCTTTGCCCTTCTTACATATAGTATTGCTGATTTACTTCAAGCCAGTGGACTACTGGCAGTTTATTTTTCAGCTTTTGTTATTGGAAATAATGAGCTTACTTTCCGTCACTCAATTTTTAAATTTAATGAAGGCTTTGCTTGGATGATGCAGATTTGGATGTTTGTTATTCTTGGCTTGTTTGTTTTCCCCAGCGAGCTTTTTACTATGGATATAGCTATCAAGGGCTTTGGTCTAGCTTTTGTTTTAATCTTTATTGCTCGACCCATTGCTGTTTATCTTTGCCTTTTTAGGTATAAGTTTAGTAATAAGGAAAAAGCTTTCTTATCTTGGGCAGGTTTAAAGGGAGCTGTGCCCATTGTTTTAGCTACATTTCCAATGATCCATGGTCTTGATAATAGCCAGCTATTCTTCAATGTGGTTTTTTTCGTGGTTTTAATATCCACCCTAGTCCAAGGATCTACTATATCCAAATTAGCTGAAATTCTAAAACTTACAGGTTGTAAAAAGGTAGATTCACCTTATTCTATTGAATTAGTATCTATTGGAAAGGCTAATGCGGAAATAATAGAGTTTGAGGTAAATGAAGATGTTGATTTTGTCAATAGAACCTTAGAGGAAATTGATTTTCCAAAGGATGTTCTTGTTAATGCTATTGTAAGGAATGGCGATTTAGTAACACCAACAGGTACAACCATGGTGTTAAATGGAGATATAATATATATTCTTGTTTCGAAAAAAAGCAAAGGTGCTTTAGAAAAAATGCTGCAAGTATAAAAAATTCTTTAAGTTTGGGGATGTTTATCATTAAAGAATATTACAAAATGTCTATAGAAGAAGTTGTAAAATCCTTTGATTCATCTGTCGACTTAGGTTTAACAAAGGAAGAAATAGAAAAAAGACATGTTAAATATGGTAAAAATAAATTACCAGAGCCAGAAAAAAAGAGTCCTATTTTAGTTTTTCTTTCTAATTTTAATAATGTTTTAATTTATCTATTATTGGCATCTGCAATAATAACGGCCCTACTTGATCACCTTATAGATGCAACAGTTATATTTGCAGTGGTAATTATTAACGCAATAATTGGTTTTATTCAAGAAGGAAAAGCAGAAAAAGCCCTTGAGGGAATTAAGAAGATGCTTTCCCTACATGCTAATGTAATTCGAGATGGAAATTTAGGAAAGATTGATGCAGAAGATCTTGTTCCCGGTGACATAGTTGAAATAAAAGCTGGGGATAAGGTTCCTGGGGATATGCGTATTTTAGAAAGTATTAATCTTAGAGCGGAAGAATCGGCCTTAACAGGAGAGTCTTTAGATGCAGAAAAATCTACTGAAAATATAGAGATAGATGTAGTATTAGGAGACAGAAAAAATATGCTTTATTCTGGAACCCTTATTACATCAGGAAATGGTAAAGGAATAGTAATAGGGATTGGCAAAGATACGGAGATTGGAAAAATATCATCTATGATTTCTGGGGTTGAAAAGGCAACCACCCCTTTAATTGAAAAAATAAATGGCTTTGGTAAGCAACTATCAATTTTTACGGTTTTTTTAGCAGTTTCCTTCTTTTCTTTTGGATTCTTTATAAGGGATTATGAATTAGTAGATATGTTTCTAGCAACAGTAAGTTTAGTTGTGGCGGCAATTCCTGAGGGGCTACCTGTTATTATGACCATAACTTTGGCCGTGGGAGTTCAAAAGATGGTAAAAAGAAATGCTATAATTCGCCATCTACCCTCTGTAGAAACATTAGGATCAGTAAATATTATTTGTTCTGATAAAACAGGAACTTTAACAAAAAATGAAATGACCGTAAAAACTCTCGTTACCCATAATCAAATTTATGAAGTTTCGGGAGAAGGGTATAAGCCGGAAGGTATTATTCTTAAAAATGGGGAAGAAGTTAATTTTCAAAAGGAAGACGCCCTTTCTCTTTTAATTAAAACAGGAAGAATTTGCAATGATTCAGATATTGAAAAAAACGAGGAAGGCAATTGGAGAGTTGTGGGAACACCTACCGAGGGTTCTTTAATCACCTTAGCTTATAAAGCAGGAATGGAAAATTTGCCTGAAGAAAGAATTGCTTCATTACCCTTTAATTCCTCTGAGAAGTATATGATTACCCTTAATGAGTTTGAGGGTAAAAAGTATCTATTTTTAAAAGGTGCTCCCGAGAAGGTTTTAAAACTATCAACTCTTCAGTACACTGAATCAGGAATTAATGAGATCACAACAAATTATTGGGAAGCAGAAATTGAAAAATTAGCTGGATTAGGTGAGAGAGTTTTAGCTTTAGCCTATAAAGAATATGTAAGCACAAATGAAGAGGATCCCTTTATTAACCCAGAAGGCTTTGTATTTCTTGGTTTAACCGGGATAATTGATCCACCAAGGGCAGAAGCAATAAAAGCAATAGAAGAATGTAAGAAAGCTGGAATTAGTGTTAAAATGATTACTGGAGACCATTCAGTGACAGCCAGTGTTATTGCTGAGAAAATGGGTATTGGAAATAATAATGGTGTCCTTGTAGGCTCGGAGATTGAAAAAATGAGTTCAGAAGAGCTTAAAGAAAAAGTTCTTATTTATGATATCTTTGCTAGAACTGAACCAGAGCATAAGCTTCGATTAGTAGAGGCAATTCAGGAAAACAATCTTCTTTGTGCCATGACAGGAGATGGAGTAAACGATGCTCCAGCCTTGAAAAAAGCTGATATTGGAATAGCAATGGGCATAAAAGGTACAGAAGTATCCAAAGAAGCTGCTGGAATGGTCTTAGTGGATGATAACTTTGCCTCCATAGTTAATGCTGTGGAAGAAGGTAGAACAGTCTATGATAATATAAAGAAGAATATGATTTTTATGCTTCCTACAAATGGGGCAGAAATGATAGTTCTAATGGCAGCTATTTTATTTGGTATAGCAATGCCAATTACCCCAGTGCAAATCTTGTGGGTAAACATGGTAACAACTATAACCTTAGAGTTTGCTCTGATTTTTGAACCTATGGAAAATAAGGTTATGGAAAGGCCTCCTAGGCCTAAAAATGAAGGAATCTTTAGTGGATATTTTATCATGAGAACCCTTCTTGTCTCAGCACTAACTGGTTTTTTAACATTTTACTTATACAATCTTTTTCAACAAAATGGGGAAAGTATTCCTTACTCAAGAACAGTAGCTTTAAATATGTTAGTTTTAGCTCAAGCTTTTTACCTTTTAAACTGCCGTAAAATTCATGATCTAACAATAGGCAAAGGCTTTTTTGAAAACAAAAAGATATTTTATGTTATTGGGATTTTAATCCTTCTTCAATTACTTATAACCTATTTACCGGTTCTCAATATTTTCTTTGGAACAGCGGCTCTTAGACTTTCTTCTTGGTTATATCCTATAATTGGTGGAGCATTTATCTTTGGAGTTATTGAAATTGAGAAAATAGTTACAGGAAAACTCTTTAGGATCCCAAAATAGCAGTTTACTCTTGTTTTTGCTTTAGGAAGAGGCTAAAATTTTATATTAGAAGAAATAATATTTTTAATCATAAGTCGGAGGGGAATAAATGAAAAAGGTTTTTTTAGTATTAGTAGTAATAACCCTTATCTTTACTGGGTGTCAGAAAAACGAATTTTTACCTGATAATAAATTACTCTACAAAGGTGATCTTGAAAATGGTAAAAGAGAAGGTATGGGTACACTTTATTATGAAGATGATACGGTTTTTTATGAAGGTGAGTGGAAGAATGATAAGTTCAATGGAGAAGGAAAAATTTATTACACAGATGGAACACTTCGTTATGAGGGTGAATTTGTAGATAACCTTATGCAAGGTGAGGGTAGAATATATAGTGAAGAAGGGAATTTAGTTTATGAAGGTCAATGGTTAGAAAATGAAATGAGTGGCCGGGGGAACCTTTATTATGATAATGAAGTTCTAATGTATGAAGGTGAAATGGCAAAAAATAAAATGAATGGTAACGGCTTATTTTATTATGAAACTGGAGAATTAATGTATAAAGGTGGCTTTAGAAACAATGACCTTCATGGTGAAGGTATTCTTTATTCTGAAAAGGGTAATATATTGCATGATGGAGAATTTAGAGATGGAACTAAATGGAAATAATAGAATAATAAGGAGGAATATTTAATGCAGGTAAAAGAAATTATGACAACGGCACCTATAACAATAACAAAAAATACATTGTTACCAGAGGCATTAGAATTAATGCAGGGTAATAGTATCAGGAGACTTCTTGTTGTAGATGACAAAGGTAAATTAATTGATATCGTAACTAAAAAAGATCTGAATGAAGTAAGCGCATCTCCTGCAACTAGTTTAAGTATCTTTGAATTAAATTATTTATTAGCAAAAACC
Source organism: uncultured Eubacteriales bacterium (assembly GCA_964642925.1). Classification (GTDB taxonomy): domain Bacteria; phylum Bacillota; class Peptococcia; order Peptococcales; family SKKY01; genus SKKY01. Next base: position 143,136 of record CAZXPJ010000002.1, read on the forward strand.
ACTATTGGTGATATCTTAAAGGTAAGAAAAGATAGACCTGGAACTCTTGTGACTATAGATGAAAATGCTTTAGTTGGGCAGGCTGCAGTTCTTTTAAGGGAATATAAAATTGGTGGTCTTCCAGTAATGAGTGGAGATAAAGTAGTTGGAATTGTAACTGAGTCTGACATTTTTGATGTATTTATCACTGTTATGGGCTATAAAGAGCCTGGTACAAGACTAATCATAGAAATTGAAGAAGACAAAGAAGGAACAATTAAGGACATATCTGAGATTATTTTTAATAATCATGGTAATATTCAGAAACTATTAGCATACTTAAACAAAGAAGGTAAATACATGATTGAATTAAGAATTACCTCAGAAAATGATGAAAAAATAATCAAGGAATTAAAAGAAAAATCCTATTTAATAAAAAATATTGTAAGCTGAAAAGATGGGGAGGAAAAATGAGTACAAAAAAAATTAGTATAATATCTATTTTTTTCGTAATAGCAGGATTCTTCCTTACTGGATATATATTTGCAGGTGAGGATGGGGCAAGGACAGAATCTCAGGACTTAGCTAAACTTAGAGAAGAACAAAAAGTTATCTCTGAGAAGTTAGCCCAGCTAGAGAAAGCAATAAAAGTAATAGACAAAGATGAAGATACAAAAAAAGATCCTGAAAAGGATCTAGAGAAAGATAATGCTGTAGTACCTACACCAAATAAAGTTTTGGTAGCTTATGTAAAGGATGAATATAATGGAGTAAATACTAGGGCAGATATAGGAACAAACCACCCTATTGTAGAAAAAGTTCCTCCCAAGTCTCCCATGGTGATTATAGAAACTAAGAATGATTGGTACCGGGTAAAACTAGAAAGTGGTAATATTGCCTGGGTTGCATCCTGGGTAGTTCGAGTTCAAGAAGAATAAAAAAATTAAAATATAATGGCCTTTTATGTAATTTATCACATAAGGCCATTTTTTTTATTTTAATATCTTGTAATTTTGGTATAAATTTGTAATCATTAAAAACATCAAAGAATGGAGGAAGATAAATGATTGAAAAAAAATAAGCGGAATAGAAATATATGATGCCTTTGTCGCTGGAAAGAATAAAGTAGTAAGTTTTAGGCAGGAACTAAATAGGATCAATGTTTTTCCTGTTAATGATAGCGATACAGGTAATAATTTATCTAATACCTTAATACATATTACAGAAAGCATAGATCCTATTAAATCTCCCGATGAAATGGTTAAGTTAATTGCCGATGCTTCATTAAGTGGTGCTAGGGGAAACTCGGGAATAATTTTTGCTCAATTCTTAAATGGTTTAGCAGTAGAAATTTCCCCAGAAAGCTTTAAAAGAGAGGTTTTTACTGATTTAATTAATAAAGCAGTGCCTTACGCCTATAGTGCCGTTTCTAAACCTGCAGAAGGCACGATTCTCACGGTAATGACAGATTGGGCAGATGCTCTTAGGGAATGCAGCAAAGAAGAAAATAATTTTAAAGAACTTATTAGTAGTTCTTTAAATGCTGCAAAAATTTCTTTAAAAAATACCCCAGAACAATTAAAAGTACTAAAAGATGCCAATGTAGTTGATGCAGGAGCCCAAGGTTTTGTTCATTTTCTTGAGGGTATAGCAGATTATATACAGGGAGTAACTTTAAATATCACTGAAGAAGGTAAAAATGACTTTAACCATGAACATGAAATATCTTTAAATGAGCCTATTGAAGAACAATATTGTTGTGAAGCACTTTTAATTGGCAATGACATGGACACTGATATGATTAAAGAAATATTAGAACCCTTGGGGACTTCTTTAATTGTGGCGGGCACTAAGGAAAAAGTTAAAGTTCATATACATTCTAACCAGCCTCCTA
>CAZXPJ010000002.1:145108-175179 GCA_964642925.1 uncultured Eubacteriales bacterium
ACCTTCCTTTAACTTATATTGAGAAAAACCAAATTCACCTGATTCCTTTAAATATTGATATTGATGGGTCTATATTCTTGGATAAAGGGGCAATAAACAATGAGATTCTTTTCTCTATATCGGATACTTTAAAAGTTTTTCCTACTAGTTCCCAACCATCATTTAAATTTATAAAGCAAAAATTAGATTATCTTAAAGAAAAATATGATTCTATTATAATTATTTCAGTTTCAGCTGAGATGAGTGGAACTTGGAATGTTTTTAATACAGCTGTTAAAGAGCTAGAAAAAGAAGGGATAAAAATTTCTCTAATCAATTCTTGCCTTAATTCTGGTGCCCAAGGCCTACTAGTTATGGAGGCTGGGGAGATGATCAAAAACAAATATTCTCATGAGAAAATTGTATCGAAGATTGAGGAGGCTAAGAGAAAAACAAAAATATATGTAAGTGTTTCTGATTTTAATTTTATGGTTAGGGGAGGAAGAGTAAGTCCTTTAAAGGGAAGACTAGCTAAATTACTTAATTTAAAGCCAATTATTTCTTTAGATGAAAAGGGTAATTTAAAGAAGATAAAGGAAATTGTACGGAATATTCAAAAGAAAGGAAAAGTTAAAAAATATAGTATTGTCCATGGACATGATATGGAAAAAGCAGAAGAATATAGAAGAATCTTCACCGAACTTATAGGTAAGAAACCTGAATATATTGAAGAAATATCCTCTGTAGTTGCCCTAAGTGCAGGACCTGGGGCCGTGGCTCTTTGTATTATGGAAGAATAGGAGGGATTTAAATGTTAGAAATTATGAAATTTCCCGGGATCTTAGTATTTTTTTATTTCCTAATATTTTTTATTGTAGCACAAGTAATAAAGAATAATTCTATAGTAGATATTGGCTGGGGTATGGGCTTTGTTTTAATAGCAATAAGTACCTTAATTGTAAATCAGAACTTTTACCCTAGAGCTATCTTAGTTACAGTACTCGTAACTTTATGGGGAGGCCGTCTTGCCTACCATATTATTAGGAGAAATTGGGGTAAGCCAGAAGATTTTCGTTATGCTAAATGGAGAAGAGATTGGGGCATTTGGCTGGTACCAAGAGCTTTTTTACAAGTATTTATGCTCCAAGGATTTTTAATGCTTTTAGTATCAACATCCGTTATTTATATTAATAATTCAGCTCCATCTACCTTAGGAGTTTTGGATTATTTAGGTCTGACTTTGTGGATTATAGGATATTATTTTGAGGTAGTGGGGAATTTTTCTTATTGCCTTATCAGTACCCGGTGGGATAATTACAATAATCAGTCCTCTTACAATAACAATTTTACTTCTCTTTGTATCCGGAGTTCCTATGCTAGAAAAAAGCATGGCGGATAATAAGGATTTCCAACAATATATGAAGGAAACAAATAAATTCTTCCCTTGGTTTCCTAAGAAATAAAATTAGGAGGTTTAAATATGTTATATTTTTTAAAAGTTTATTTGGTAGCTGTTGTCTCCTTCTTCGCAATTGATATGGCGTGGTTAGGTTTCATAGCAAAAAAATTATACAGAGAAGAATTAGGTTTTATTATGAAAACCAATTTTAACTGGGTAGCAGCTTTTATCTTTTATTTTATATATATTTTTGGTTTAGTTTATTTTGCAATTAATCCAGCTTTAGTTAAAGGAGAATTTAGCCATGCTCTTCTAGTAGGTGCTCTTTTTGGTTTCATGACCTATGCTACTTATGATCTTACTAATCTAGCTACCTTAGAAGGCTGGCCATTAAAAATTACCTTAATTGACATGGTCTGGGGAACTTTTCTTGGGGCTTCCGTATCCTCTTTAACATATTACATTGTTGGCCTCTTTAAATAATGATAGAATAAATTAAGAAATTATTTTATAAAAGAGGTTCTCAATGGATCAAATATTAGTTTTAATTACAATAGGGACTATTTTAGCACTATTTATAATAGATAAAATCCGCTATGACATAGTTGCTTTACTTGCCTTAATATTTTTAACAGGGGCTAAGGTAATTTCCCCTGAAGATGCCTTTGCTGGTTTCTCTCACCCTGCAGTTATTACAGTGGCTGCAGTACTTGTGATAAGCCAGGGGCTCTTAAACTCTGGACTTGTTGATGTAATTACAGATATGGTTAATAAAGTCGGAGACAAAACCACCGTACAAGTCTTTATTTTAAGCTCACTAGTCGCTTTCTGTTCTGCCTTTATCAATAATGTAGGGGCTTTAGCTTTATTTATGCCTGTGGCTATTCGAGTGGCAAAAAAAAGTGGAAAATCCCCTTCTGTTTTGCTAATGCCTATTGCTTTTGCTTCTCTTCTTGGTGGAATGACTACATTAATAGGAACTCCTCCCAATATTATCATTTCTGGTTTCCGTTCAGAGTCCCTAGGAGATGTACCTTTTAACATGTTTGACTTCTCACCAATTGGGGTGGGAGTGACTATTGTAGGTATAATCTTTATATCTCTCATAGGTTGGAGACTAATCCCAGTAAGACAAAGCAATACAGGAGATTATTTTGAAATAAATGATTATTTAACCGAGGTGGTTATAGAGGAAGATTCAAAAGCTATTGGAAAAAAGGTTTATGAGTTTGAAGAATTTTCCGAGGGGGATATCCTTGTTGTAGGTTCCATAAGAGGAAATGAAAAAGTAGTGGCTCCCAATCCTTTTAGGGTACTTCAAGTAGGGGATATTGTAATCGTCCGTTCCAGTGCTGAAGCTCTTTCAAATTTGATAGATAAAGCAAAAGTTAAATTGTCTCCCACATCAAAGGGCAAAGATATTTTAGGAGATGACTTAAATCAAGACGATATAGAAATGGTGGAAGCAGTTATTACAAACAATTCTAATATGGTTGATAAAACTGCCAGGTCCTTAAGATTAAGATATAGGTATGGGGTAAATCTTATTGCAGTTTCCAGGCAAGGAGAAATGCTTAGACAAAGACTTAATAACATTAGGCTTAAATCTGGTGATGTACTCCTTCTTCAGGGAAGCACGGGAACATTAAATGAGATACTCCCAATCCTTGGTTGCCTTCCTTTAGCAGAAAGACCAATGAGAATTGGCTATCCAAAAAGGATCTTCTTATCTTTAACAATATTTATAGCTTCGATTACTATAGCAACTCTTGGTTTTTTAACCTTCCCAGTTTCCTTGATTGGTGGTGGGATCCTAATGGTTCTTCTTGGCTTGATTTCTTTAGATGAAATATATAGTAGCATTGATTGGTCAGTGATAGTTCTTTTAGGAGCTATGATCCCTGTCAGTATTGCCTTTGAAACCACTGGAGGAGCTGAAAAAATATCTAGAGTCTTTTTATATTTTGCAAATTATCTTCCTAATTGGGGTTTACTAGCTGGTCTTCTTATTTCCACATTGATCTTATCTAATATAGTTAATAATGCGGCAGCTGCGGTACTTATGGCTCCAATTGGAATTCAAGTTGCTCAAGGAATGAGTTATTCAGCGGATCCATTTTTAATGGCGGTTGCTATAGGAGCCTCTAGTGCGTTCTTGACTCCTATTGGTCATCAATCCAATACTCTTATTCTTGGCCCTGGAGGTTATAAATTTAGGGATTATTGGCCTATGGGTTTGCCTTTAACTATATTGATTGTTTTTGTAGCAGTTCCTTTATTAATGCACGTTTGGCCTCTAGTCTAAGTTAATTTATAGGAGTTGGTGGATTATGAACTCAACAAAGAAAATGATTAAATTATTAGAAACTGCTGAAGAATTTCTCCAGTATAATTTAGATAATGTTGATTATAATTCCATTACTGAGAATACACTTTTTTTAACAAATGCAAAATATGGTATTTTAAATTTGTATAAAGAAGAATCCAAGAATTATGAGAAAGTGGGGGAGGCTGGAGAAAAAGAATCTCTTACAAAACTTAGTAGTGAAAAAACGAAAAATATTATTGTTAAAGATAAAATAGTAGGCAGCTTTTCTCTTTTTACTTCCCTAGAGGAAGAACTTTTAGGGGAAGACTATCTAGAAACATATATCCGTCACACAGGCTTACTCTTAGATAAATTATATTCAGAGAAATCTCTAAAAGAGATTGAAAAAAAGTTTATAAGCTACAGAGATACGGCTCCTTTTGCCATGATGGTTTTTGATAGTTCCAGTAAAAAAATAATAGATTCAAATAAAGAGGCGACAGTCTTATCTGGTTATACCTATGATGAACTTATAGGCATGGCTACAGAAAATTTATTCCCAGAGGAAGTTAAAAAAACTGTTTGTAATTGTATGGGAAAATCAAATCTTTCAGGCAAAGGAATAAAGGAATTACGTATTATTAGGAAAAATGGTGAAACAATAGATGTAGAGTTTACATGTATTAAATTAAGTGAAACTATTTTTAGATGTTTTTTAAAAGATATTACGGAGGAAAAATTAGGTCATGAAGAGTTAAAACATATGAATCTAATGAAAAACACCCTTCTTGATAATACCGTTCAGATGTTTTTACTTTTAGATAAAAATTATCGGATAATTGACTATAATAGAATGTCGGAATATGTGGCTAGAAATCTTTTTCAAGTAGAATTATACATAGGCACCTCAATAAACATATTTGTGCCAGCAGAAAACAAAGGCTTTTTTATTTCTAAATTTCAAGAAGCTTTTCAAGGAAAAAATGATAAAAGCGAAATTCTTATAAAGGATTCTAAAGGGAATGACTTGTTTTTTGAGTTGAGTTTAAATCCTGTTAAAGATGAAAAAACAGGAGAAATTTGGGCCGTGTCATTAACAGGCTATAATATAACGGACCTAAAGGAGATAGAGAAAGCTTTACGAAAAAGTGAAGAAAGATTTAGAATGGCTGCTATGAGTACTAGTGATTTGATTTATGAGCTAGATCTAAGTGATAATAAAATAACTTGGTTCGGAGATTATGAAAAATTTGGAATCTTAGGTTTAGCTTTCTATCCTAAAACTTTTGAGGAGTGGCTATCCTGTGTTCATCCTGAAGACCAGACCAGATTGTATCAATATACAGAAAATAATCTTCATGAAAGAAAACCTTATTCAGGGGAGTACCGACTGATTGATAAAAATGGAAGGGTAATTTTTGTTGAGGATTACTCTTTAGGACTTTATGATGAGCAAAATGTTATGAATAAAATAGTGGGAGCAATTACTAACATATCAGATAGAAAATATTATGAAGAACAATTAAAGTTTTTAAGTTATTTTGATCAACTGACAGAGGTTAATAATAGAGGTTATTTTGAGGAACAATTAAAAACATTACAAGGTACAATATATCCAGTAAGCATAATTGTTATTGATCTAGATGGTCTAAAGCTAGTCAATGATACAATGGGGCACTATAGTGGTGATCTTCAACTAAAGGATACAGCTAATGTAATTAAAAAATCAGTTAGTGAGAAGAACATTATTGCTCGTATTGGTGGAGATGAATTTGCTGTTATTCTTCCAGGAGTTTCTGAAAAAGAAGCAGAGGGAATAATGGAAATAATTTATGAAAATATTGAAAAACATAATAAAAATGATCAAATTATACCCATAAGTATTTCCTGCGGAATCGCTACTTCAATGGATGGAACCTCCTTAGAAGAGGTTTTTAAAAGAGCTGACGATTATATGTATCGGAATAAACTAATTAAGGGTAATAGTGGTAAATCCCAGATTATTAAGTCTTTAATGGCTACTTTAGCAGAGAGGGATTATATCACAGAAGGCCACGCTAGTAGGTTGTCAGATATTTGTATTAAGATAGGGATGAAAATGAACCTATCCTATCAAAAGATAAACAACCTTGACCTTTTAGCCAAGGTTCACGATTTAGGGAAAGTAGGAATTCCTGATACTATATTGTTAAAACCATCTCTCTTAAATGCGGAGGAATGGGAAATTATGAAGCTACACCCAGAAAAAGGATTTAGAATTGCTATCTCTGCTCCAGACCTTGCTGGGATTGCAGACCTTATTTTAAAACACCACGAACGATGGGATGGGAAAGGCTATCCTATTGCCTTAAAAGGGCAGGACATACCCTTAGAATGCAGAATTCTTTCTGTGGCAGATACTTTTGATGCCATAACCAATGATCGCCCTTATAGTAAGGCTCGATCAAAGGAAGAAGCTATAGCTGAAATTGTAAGATGTTCTGGAACCCAATTTGATCCAGAAGTCGTTAAGGTTTTCTTGGAAATAATTTAGAATCTGTGATACTATTAGTTAAATTAATAAAAGGAAAAAAGGGAGCTGGTGGAAACTGGCTGAGAGGGAACCTATACTGGTTTCGACCTTTAACCTGATCTGGATAATGCCAGCGTAGGGAAATAATTTTTATGTGGACTTAAAGCCGCCCCTATGTATTTATAGGAGTGGCTTTATTTTTTAAAAAAAGGGGGAAATTTATGAAAAGGTTTATGAGTCTAAAAAAGAATATTCCATCTTATATATTTCTTAGTATTTCTTTAATAATTTGGGAAATTATAGGGACAAGTAGAAATATACCTGAATATATTTTACCCTTACCTTCTTCTATCGGAGAGGCTTTGTATAAAAATTTTAACCTTCTTCTTATTCATAGCAAATATACAGTAATGGCAGCTCTTTCTGGCCTTGTTGTAGCTATTGCTTTAGCAATTATAATTTCATTTTTTATGGATCGTTATCCAATGGTTAAAAAAATTATATATCCCCTACTAGTTATCAGTCAGACTATTCCTATTATTGCTTTAGCACCTTTAATGATGATCTGGTTTGGCCTTGGTATAATTCCGAAAATATTTACTGTTACTTTAGTTTGTTTTTTCCCTTTAACTATAAATATTACAGAAGGACTAGGAGAAATCTCAAAGGAGGAAATAGAATTACTTGAAGTCATGGGAGCTTCCCCTTGGGAGATTTTAAAAAATGCTCAAGTACCTTCAACCTTACCGAATTTCTTTTCCGGTCTTAAAATTTCTGCAACCTATAGTGTTATGGGAGCAGTAATAGGGGAATGGCTAGGAGGCAATAAAGGCCTAGGAGTTTATATGATTAGATCAATGCATACTTATAATGTTAGTAATTTATTTGCAGGAATAATAACTATAGTTTTTCTTAGCATCATCCTATTTAAGCTTACAGAATTACTTTCCTGGCTATCAATGCCTTGGAATAGAAAAAGGGAGGAAATATAAATGATAAAGAAATTATTTAGCATTAAGAAAAGTTTTTTAGTAGTAACAATTTTAATAGTAATAACATTAACTAGCTCAGGATGTAGCTTTTTAGGTACAAAAAATGAAAAAATAGAAAAGGAGAAAGCTCCTGATAAGGTAATTCTTACTCTTGATTGGACGCCTAATACAAATCATACAGGTCTTTATACGGCTCTAGAAAAAGGATACTATGCAGAAGAAAATATTGAAATTGAAATAATTCAACCAGCAGGGGGAACTGCAGAACAACTAGTGGCTTCTAATCAAGCACAATTTGGCATAACTTTTCAAGAGAATGTGACTTTTGCTAGGGCTAAGAAAATGCCCATTGTTTCCATCGCTGCCATTATTCAAGATAATACTTCAGGTTTCGCCTCAATAGAATCAAAAAATATAAAAAGTCCTAAGGATTTTACAGGAAAAAAGTATGGTGGTTGGGGATCAGAAGTAGAGGAAATAACTATTAAAGCACTTATGGATACCTATGGAGGAGATTACTCCCAAGTAGAGATATTAACTACTGGACCGGCAGATTTTTTAGCAGTCAGTAAAAGAAATGCGGATTTTTCTTGGATCTATTATGGTTGGGACGGGATTGCTGCAGAATTAAAAGGGGTAAAATTAAATTATATAGAAATTGCTGAGTTGGATGAGGTATTTAATTATTATACTCCTGTGATTATTAGTAATGAAGGATTAATTACAAAGGATAAAGACTTGGTAGAGAGATTTATGAGAGCTACTTCTCAAGGTTATAATTTTGTTATAAATAACCCTGAGGAAGGAGCTGAAATATTATTAAAGTATGCTCCAGAACTTGATAAAGATTTAGTATATGCTAGTCAAAACTATTTGTCTCCAAGATATGCAGGGAAGGAAGAAAATTGGGGGATACAAAGACCAGAGGTTTGGGATAGATACATGAACTGGTTATATGAGAAAGATCTTTTAGAAGAAAAAATAGATACTAAAAAGGCTTATACAAATGAATTCATTGGAAAATAAGATCCTCTCATTTCAGGAGGTTAATAAAAATTATGGAAGCTTGCAGGTTCTTAAAAATATTAGTTTTCAAGTAAATGAAGGAGAAATAGTAACTCTACTAGGACCTAGTGGCTCAGGCAAGAGTACGATTTTTAGAATAATTACTGATTTGACGGAAATTGACTCAGGGAATATTGTAATTAATACCCCTTCCCATTTAAGGGGAAGAAAAAAGATTGCCTATATGCCTCAAAAAGACACTCTCTTACCCTGGAAGAAGCTTATAGATAATATTGCCCTTCCTTTGATTTTGCAGGGTTATAAAAAAGAAGAAGCTTATAAAAAGGTTAAAGAGATTATCACTATTTTTAATCTAGAAGGCTTTGAAGATTTTTATCCTCATCAGCTTTCAGGGGGTATGAGACAAAGGGGGGCTTTAATGAGAACCTTTCTTGTAGAAAGTAATTTAATGCTTCTAGATGAGCCCTTTGCAGCTTTAGATGCTATAACAAGATTGCAACTCCAGGAATGGCTTTTGGGAGTATGGGAGAAATTTGATACTTCTATCTTATTTGTAACCCATAGTATAGAGGAAGCAATTTATTTATCAGATAGGGTCTATGTATTATCAAAACAACCAGGAGAAATAGTCCTTGAGTTAAAAATTAATATTTCCAGGCCTAGGGCTTCTCAAGCTATGACTTCTTCTGAATTTAATAGTTATAGAGATATTTTATATGCAGCTTTAAGGGGGTCTTAACATGGGAAGAGTTATTCTTTTTGCCAACGGAGAATTTTCTTCATTAGGTTTTTATAAGAATCTACTTCAGGAGGACGACTATATTATTTGTGCAGATGGGGGAGTAAATACTATCTATCCTGCTGGAATAATACCAGACTTACTTGTGGGAGATTTTGATTCTGTGGAAGAAGAAATTTTAGACAAGTTAAAATCTGAAAAAACAGAGTTTTTAAAGTATCCTAAGGAGAAAGATGAGTCGGATTTAGAACTGGCCCTTTTAAAAGCTATAGAGCTAAAACCAGAGGAGATAATGATTTTTGCTGCTTTAGGAAAAAGACTAGACCATATTTTTGCCAATTTAATGCTTTTAAATCTTCCTTTGGAGAATGATATTAAATGTTCCCTCATAGAAGAAGATTATGAGATATTTTTAATTAATAAACATATTAAGATTAAGAGAGGAAAGGCTGTTTATCTTTCTTTATTTCCTCTAACTCCAGTAGTTGAAGCTATAGAGACTTATGGATTGAAGTATCTTTTAAAAAGTGAAAACCTTTACCTTGGGCCTTCTAGGGGATTGAGTAATGAAATAATAGAGGAAGAAGCAACAATTAAAATTAAAAATGGAAAGCTTTTGATTATAAAAACCAACAATTAATTTTGTTGGTTTTTCTTTACTTAGTATTAGATAAGTAATATAATAGAAATAACATATGAGCAGACAGACATATGAACAGATAAGGAGGAAGAAAATGGATAATGAATATATAATAGAAACAGAGTGTAGTACTGCAGGTTGTAGTCATGGGAATGTTCATCAGAAGGAAGCTGATAACAAATATGTTCTTTTTTTTATGATTACTGGGATTGCAATATTACTAGCAGCTGTTTTTTTGAAAGATATTAATGATAATCTTCGTCTATTTCTTTTTCTTTTAAGCTATATTCTCGTAGGAGGAGATGTGGTTTTAAAGGCTTTAAAAAATATATCTAAAGGGAAAGTCTTTGATGAAAACTTCCTAATGGTAATAGCTACTATTGGGGCATTTTTAATTGGAGAATATCCTGAAGCGGCTTCAGTAATGATTTTTTATAAGATAGGTGAAGCTTTTCAAGACAGAGCAATTGATAAATCTAAAAAGTCCATTCAAGCTTTGATGAATATTAAGCCTGAGTATGCCAATATATTAATAGATGGAAAGGAAACTATAATATCTCCTGACCGAGTTGAGATCGGAACTACTATTATTGTTAAGCCTGGAGAAAAAATTCCTATTGATGGAATAATTTTAAAGGGAAGTTCCTTCCTAGATACATCGGCCCTTACAGGGGAATCCGTTCTTAGAGAAGTTTCTGAAGGAGATGAAATTTTAAGTGGTTCTGTAAATGCGGGAGGATTATTAAATATTCAAACCACTAAATCTTTCGGAGAATCTGCAGTTAATAAGATAATTGAATTGGTCCAAAACGCAGGAAGTAAGAAAGCGGAAACAGAAAAATTTATTACAACCTTTGCTAAATACTATACTCCTGCAGTAGTGCTTTTAGCAGCCCTTATTGCTTTTGTACCTCCTCTAATAATTACTGGAGCCCAATTTTATGATTGGGGTTATAAAGCATTAGTATTTTTAGTTATTTCTTGTCCTTGTGCTCTTGTAATTTCAATACCTCTTGGATTTTTCGGAGGTATTGGAGCAGCCTCAAAAAAAGGAATTTTAGTAAAAGGTGGAAATTATTTAGAAGCATTAAACTACACAGATACAGTTATTTTCGACAAAACTGGGACTTTAACTAAGGGGATATTTACTGTTGTTAAAGTAATTCCTGAAGATGATTTTTCTCCTGAAGAAATCTTGGCTTTTGCTGCTTTGGCAGAAAGCTACTCTTCACATCCCATTGCCAGATCAATAGTTGAAAGTTATGTGGGAGAAATTAACAAGGAAGATATCCTTGATTATCAGGAGATTGCTGGCCAGGGAATAATGGTAAAAACTAAAGATAGGCTAGTACATTTAGGTAATAAAAAACTTGGTGAAATACAGCAGCTAGGGAAAAAGGAAGACATAGATCCAGCAAAGGAAGCTACAGATTATTTATCAATTTATTTGTGGCTTGACCAAAAGTTTGCAGGAGAGATTATTCTTTCGGATGTAATAAAAGAGGATTCTTATAAGGCAATTGAGGACTTAAAAAAAGCTGGTATTAAAAATATTATTATGCTTACTGGGGATGAAAAAAATACAGCAGACAGAGTAGCTGGAGAATTGGGAATAAATCAGGTATACTCTCAGCTTCTTCCTCAAGAAAAGTTAGAAAAATTAGAAGAAATATTGAAAAGCAAAGGAAAAAACCAAAAAGTTGTTTTCTTAGGAGATGGAATTAACGATGCTCCCGTTTTAGCCAGAGCCGATATTGGAATAGCAATGGGTGGTATGGGATCTGATGCAGCAGTGGAGGCAGGGGATATAGTATTTATGAATGATAGTCCAAGTAGTCTTCTAACTGCAATAAATGTAGCTGGAGAGACAAAAAAAATAGTATGGCAGAATATAGTAATGGCTCTAGGTGTAAAATTAGTTATTATGATATTGGGTTTAGCTGGAATTGCTGGAATGTGGGAGGCAATCTTTGCCGATGTAGGCGTGGCTCTTTTGGCTATCATAAATTCAGTGAGGATATTAAGATAACTTATAGTACAAAAAAGAAGTTCCTTAATAGGAACTTCTTTTTAATCTACCAACTTAGAAATATCACTATTTTTTCCTATAACAACTAAAATATCATTTTCTTCAATTAAGGAATCAGAGCCTGGAGCAATCATAATATCCTTATCATTATGTTTTTTAATTGCGATGATATTTACATTATAATTAGCTCTAATTCTTAATTCAGATATTGTTTTCCCAAAAAATTCCTCAAGGGCAGTTATTTCAAAAATATTATATTCCTTTGAAAGTTCAATGTAATCAATAATACTATTGGAAACTAGGCTATTTGCGAGGCGTAGTCCCATATCTCTTTCAGGAAAGACTACTTTACTTACACCAAGCCTACTTAAGACTCTTCCATGGAGCTCATCTTGAGCTCTACTTACAATTTCTTTTATTCCTAAATCTATTAGAATTTGAGCAAATAAAATACTTGCCTCAATATCATTTATTGAAACAACTGCAATATCAAAATCTTTTACTCCAAGGGATATAAGAGTTTCTTCACTGATGTTAGTAATAGTTGCACTTTGAGTTACCTCATCGGCAATAGCGCTTACCTTATCTGCGTCTAGATCAATTCCTAGAACCTGATGACCTTGTTCTGTAAGAGTCTTAGCTACACTAGCTCCAAAGGGTCCAAGACCAATGACCACAATTTGTTTTTCCATTATACATACCTCCTTATCCAATTAGGATCTTTTCTTCAGGATAATTAAATCCTGCTTCTTTATCTTTTCTTGAAAGTGCAAAAAATAATGTAAGGGGTCCTATTCTTCCTGCAAACATGGTAATTATTATTATTATTTTACCAGCAGTTGATAAAGTCGAAGTTACTCCTAAGCTTAATCCCACTGTTCCGAAAGCTGATATTGATTCAAAAAGAATAGAGATGAAGTCAAAGGGTTCTGTAAGACATAATAGTGTTGTTGTGAGTAAAACTGTTCCAAAAGAAAGTAATAAAACCACAAAAGAACGTTTAATAAAATCTACAGGTAATGTTCTTTTAAAAACACTTATTTCTTCTTGCCCTCTCAAGACACTTCTTATGAGTAGGATCCCTGTTGCAAAGGTAGTTGTTTTTATTCCTCCTCCAGTAGAGCCAGGGGAGGCTCCTATAAACATAAATAATATTAGTAAAAATTGAGTTGCCAGGGTCATTGAACTTATTTGTATGGTGTTAAAACCTGCGGTTCTGGCAGAAGCACTCTGAAAGAAGGAATTTGCCAACCTCTCCCAGTTGGTATAATTGTCCACATTAATATTGGTTAATTCAAAGAGGAAGATTGCCAGGGTACCAAATATTAATAAGGTTACTGTTGTTACCACAACAATTTTTGTATGTAAGGAAAACTTACTGAATTTAAATCGCTTTTGGAAAACATTTAGAGAAACGATGAATCCTAAGCCACCAAAAATAAAGAGAAAAGCAATGGTAAATTGAACAAATAAATCCTTATTATAATTAATGAGACTATTGCCAAACAAATCAAAGCCTGCATTATTAAAGGCTGAAATAGAATGAAAAATACCCATATACATAGCTTCTTTTAGACTATAAGTAGCAGTAAAACGCCAGCTTAAAAAGGCTGCTCCTAGTAATTCTGTAGTAAAGGTTAGTATAAAGATATATTTAACTAAAGATAAAATACCTTTAAGAGAGTTTTGATTTAATGCTTCTTTCAGTAGCAACCTATCTTTAAAAGAGATTTTTTTCCCAATAGCAATAGCCATCATTGTGGCTAGGGTCATAAAGCCAAGGCCACCTATTTGGATTAAGACTAGGACAACAATTTGCCCAAAAGAGCTTAAATCTGATGCAGTATTAACAACTATTAATCCTGTAACACAGACAGCAGAAGTTGCTGTAAAAAAAGCATCAACAAAATTTAATTTTTCTATGTTTACAGTAGCTTGAGGGAGAGAGAGGAGAAAAGCTCCCAGTATACTTACCAGTATAAAACTTGAAATTAATATTATAAAGGGGTTCCCAAAGATGGGTTTTCTTTTAGCCATTTTATTTTCCTTTTTGATTTAACCTTATTATTAAATAAAAATAATGTCAAATGACTTATTTTAAAGTTATAATTTTATATAATAGGGTATAATAATCATGTAAAAATAATTAAGGGGGAAAGGTAAATGAACAAAAAGTTATTAGCAATTATTTTAGCAGTATTTATGTTGGCAAGTGTTGTTGCAGGCTGTGGCGGAGACAAAGCAGAACCAGCGAAAAAAGTAAAAATAGGTATGGTAACTGATGCGGGAACTATTGATGACAAGTCTTTTAACCAAGGGACATGGGAAGGTATTAAAAAGGCAGAAAAAGAATTAGGAGTTGAAACTAGATATCTTAAGCCTGTTGGCACTACTGAAGCAGACTACATAAGAGAGATTTCAAATCTAGTAGATGCAGGTTTTAATTTTATTGTTTGTCCAGGTTACAAATTTGAAACAGCAATATTCCAAACTCAAGAGCGTTATCCTGATGTAAAGTTTGTTATAATTGACGGTTCACCTCACTCTGGAGATTATAATAATGTTGTAGGACCAAATACTGTTGCTGTATTTTTTGCTGAAGAGGAATCAGGCTTCTTAGCTGGAGTAGCAACAGCTTTACAATTAGAAGAGGGTAAGACTGGTTTTGTTGGCGGAATGGAAGTTCCAGCAGTACAAAAGTTTAACTGGGGATTCCAACAGGGACTAACTTATGCTAACGAAAATTATGGAACTAAGGTAACTATAGAAGCAGAAAACGTTATTTATCAAGGTTCTTTTGATAACGTAGCTGCAGGTCAGCAATTAGCAGCCCAAATGTATGATAAAGGCGTAGATGCAATATTTGCAGCAGCTGGTGGAGTTGGTGTAGGGGTAATCAACGAAGCTAAAAGCAGAGCTAACGTTGGAGAAGAAGTTTGGGTAGTTGGCGTTGACGTTGACCAATATGCAGAAGGTATTTATTCAGGGGATAAATCAGCAATCCTTACCTCAGCAGTAAAAGGTATTGATGTAGTAACTTATAATATGATTGAAGCATATGTAAATGATGAATTTCCAGGGGGAGAAACTCAAATTTATAATGCGGCAAACGATGGAATAGGAATTCCTAAAGAAAACCCTAATCTTAAAGACGAAGTTGAAGCAGAAGTTGCGAAGGTATATGAATTAATTCAAAAAGGTACTATTGTAGTTCAAGATGTTCAAGGTGAATTAATTAAGTAAAAATAAGGGCGGACTTAGTTCGCCCTTATTTTAGGTATGGAGGAAATCATGGAATACATAGTAGAAATGTTAAATATAAGAAAAGAGTTTCCAGGTATTGTAGCCTGTGATGATATAACATTGCAATTAGCTAAGGGAGAGATACATGCTCTTTTAGGGGAAAATGGTGCTGGTAAGTCCACTTTAATGAGCATCCTTTTTGGATTATATCAACCAGATAGAGGTAGCATTAGAATAAGAGGAAAGGAAGAAAAGATAACCAATCCAAATATCGCTAATGGCTTGGGTATTGGAATGGTTCATCAACATTTTAAGTTGGTGCAAAATTTTACTGTTACAGAAAATATTATTCTTGGCATGGAAGAAAAAAGAGGCTTGGTTGTAGATACTAAAACAGCCTCTAAAAGAATTAAAGCCTTATCGGAACAATATGGACTAAATGTAGATCCAGATGCACTAATTAGTGATATTTCTGTTGGAATGCAACAAAGGGCTGAGATCCTTAAAATGCTTTATAGAAATGCGGAGGTTCTTATTTTTGATGAACCTACTGCTGTTTTAACACCCCAGGAAGTACAAGAGTTACTTAAAATAATGAAAGATTTAATCAAAGAGGGCAAGTCTATTATTTTAATTACTCATAAGTTAAAAGAAATTAAAGCAGTAGCAGATAGGTGTACCATAATTCGAAGGGGTAAGTATATTGGAACTGTAGATGTTAAAACAACATCTACAGAAAAAATGGCTGAAATGATGGTTGGCCGAAAGGTTTCTTTTAAAATTGAAAAAAAGGAAGCAGAACCAGGTATTAGTGCTTTAGAAATTATAAATTTAAGTGTAAAAAACAGTCTCGGGGTTTTAGGACTTAAGAATTTTTCATTAGATGTTCGTTGCGGAGAAATAGTTGGTATTGCAGGGGTTGATGGTAATGGTCAGGGAGAGCTTGTAAGGTCTCTAATTGGTTTATTAAAACCAGAATCTGGTCAAATTCTTTTAAAAGGTAAGGATATTTCCGGATTATCTATCAGAGAGAGAATAGATAAAAAGATATCCCATATCTCTGATGATAGGCAAAAATATGGTTTGGTTCTTGATTATAGTTTAGAAGACAATTTAATCTTAAAAAAATATTACAAAGAACCTTTTTCTAAAAATGGTATTTTAGATAAAGATGAAATAGAAAAGTATGGAAATCTTATTATTAAAGATTTTGATGTTCGGGCAGGACAAAAGGGAAAAACTTTAGTTAGATCCATGTCTGGTGGAAACCAGCAGAAATTAGTAGTTGGAAGAGAAATTGATAGAAATCCAGATCTTCTTGTTGCTGTACAACCAACTAGAGGTCTAGATGTAGGGGCTATAGAATATATTCATAAAAGACTTATTGAACAAAGAGATGAAGGCAAGGCAGTATTAATGGTTTCTTTAGAACTAGATGAAATTCTTGGTCTAAGTGATCGGATAGCAGTAATTAATAATGGAGAATTGATTGGAATTGTCAATGCTTCTGAAACTAATGAGGCTGAGATAGGGTTAATGATGACGGGAATAAGGCGAGGTGAGATTCTTGAAAATCAAAATTAAAAGGGAATATATTCTTTCTATGATTGCTGTTGTTCTTGGCCTATTAGCGGGAGCTTTACTAATGCTTGTAACTGGGAATAATCCAATTCAAGGATTTAGCTATCTTTTCAGAGGGGGACTTATGAATATTGAAAGGATCGGTAATACCATTGCCGCATCAACTCCTTTGATTTTTTCAGGTCTTTCCGTTGCTTTTGCATTTAGGACAGGACTTTTTAATATTGGTTCCGCGGGACAAATGTTAATGGGGGGACTTACTGCCTCTTATATTGCTTTGAATTTAAATTTACCCAAGGCCTTTCTACTACCCATAATGTTTGTGGGAGCTCTTGCCACTGGAGCTTTATGGGGTTCCGTATCAGGATTATTAAAAGCGAAATTTAATGTTCATGAGGTAGTATCTACAATTATGTTAAACTGGATTGCTTATTGGACTGTTTACTATGTAGTTCCACTATATATGAAGGGGGCCTTTTTAGAAACAGAATCAAGAAGAATCCCTGCTGCTGGATCTTTAAAAGTAGATTGGTTGGGAAAGCTTTTTGATGGCTCTTACATAAACCTGGGTATCTTTTTAGCAATAATCTTTACAATTATTATCGCTTTTATTCTCGATAAAACCACTTTAGGTTATGAGTTAAAAGCTGTTGGTTTTAATAGAACTGCTGCTGAAACTGCAGGAATAGATGTAAATAGAAACATAATTTTATCCATGGCTATTTCCGGTGCTTTAGCTGGAATTGGTGGACTTACTTTATATACAGGTATAGCTTCAAATATTCAAATAGGAGTCTTACCTTCTCAGGGATTTGACGGAATTGCCGTTTCCCTTCTGGGTGCCAATTCTCCCTTAGGAGTTTTTGTATCTGCTTTATTTTTTGGCCTTCTACACTCAGGAAAGGGTTTTATGACAGCAGTAACTGGTATACCCCCTGAAATTGCGGACACAATAATTGCTACAATTATCTACTTTGCTGCAACTAGTATAGTAATTGATAAGTTTTTAGAAAACCGAAAGAAAAAAAAGGAGGAAAATTAAATGATTGATCTTATTATTCAAATTTTTCCATATGCGATTGCCTTTACTATTCCTCTTTTAATTACTTCTTTGGGTGGTTTATATTCAGAAAGAAGTGGCGTTGTTAATATTGGTTTAGAAGGATTAATGGTGGTAGGATTATTCGCTTCAGCCTTGGTAATAAATAAGTTAGAGAGAGGTTACCCAGAAAGTGCTATTTGGTATGGTTTATTAGCTGCAGTAGTTGCTGGTGCCTTGTTTGCCCTGCTTCATGCTTTTGCTTGTATTACCCTTAAAGCCAATCAGATTATTAGTGGTATAGCTATAAATATGACAGCTACGGCTATAACTGTTTATTTAGCTAGAGGAATTACGGGAAGTGGTAATATTAGAATTATGCTGGGATTGCCACGAATAAACATTCCTTTTCTCTCTGATATTCCTATAATTGGTAAAATGTTCTTTACAGGAACTTATGCAACTACTTGGTTGGTCCTATTAATACTTTTCTTATCTTGGTTTTTATTATATAAAATGGTTTTTGGCCTTCGCTTGAGAGCTTGTGGAGAACACCCCCATGCTGCTGATGCAGCAGGGATAAATGTATACCTTACTCGCTATATTGCTGTTATGATTTCAGGAGCTTGTGCTGGTTTAGGGGGAGGAATAATTCTTGTTACCTACTCTGGAGAATTTAATGGAAGCGTTGCCGGTCTGGGATTCCTTGCTTTGGCAGCATTAATTTTTGGTCAATGGAAACCTTTAGGAATTTTGGCCGCTACTTTCTTTTTTGGTTTTGCTAGTACAGTAGCCAATGTATCACAAGTTATTCCAGCTTTGTCGAATTTCCCCGGGATAGTATTAAAAACATTTCCTTATATCTTTACCTTAATCGCTCTAATTTTTTCAGCTAAATCCTCTCAGGCTCCCAAGGCTGCTGGAGAGCCTTATGACAAAGGCAAGAGATAATCATAGATTTAAAAGTTGTGTTATAATATAGGGCATTAATTGAAAAAGGGGTTCGTTGACTATGTCAGGATTAACTTTACTTTCAAAATTAGCCCTTTTTGTTGTTGGGCTTTTGGTGGGGGCATTATCTCCTACCTTTGGGATAGGTGGAGGTTTAATAACTGTACCAATTCTTATTCTTCTTTTTGGTATGGATGGTAACTTAGCTACAGCTACATCTCTTGGTCTTATAATTTTCACTACCCTCTCTGGCACCATTGCTTATTATGTTGAAAAAAGGATAGACTTAAAACTTGCAGGTCTATTTATGCTATTTGCTGTGCCCGGTACTCTTTTAGGGGGATTTGGGGCAAACTATATTGCGAAAAATAATTTTGAAATAGATATTGTTCAATTTCTTTTTGCCGCTTTTATGATAACAGTAGCTGGGAGCAAACTATTAAGCTTAATAAAAGAAGGAAAAAAACAGAATAAGGTTAGCTTGGGAAAAAAAATTGTTGATAATTCTCAAGAAAAAAAGGAAAGTTTTTGGGCTAGTAATAGGTTATATAGGGATTTTTTAGACCAAAGGAAGATAGCCTTTAAATACGAGGTAAAAGTTTTTCCCAACATTATAGTAGCTTTTGTTGGTGGTTTATTTGGCTCTCTTCTTGGACTTGGTGGAGGGATAATTTATGTACCAGTTCTCACCATGTTAATGGGAGTTCCTATTGGAATAGCTGCAGCTACTTCTACCTTTACTATCTTAATCTCAAGTATTATCCCTGTTTTTTTAAGATTTTCCTATATTCAATGGGATTATGTTTTATATTTAGCAATTGGAACAATAATATCTGCAAGTATAGTTCCAAAATTTATTTCTAAAGTTAAATCTGAAAAACTATTATTAGGTTTCTGGATTATAGTAGCAATTACAGCTTTAAGATTATTAATCAACGTTATTATGATTCTAATCTAATGGAGGAAAAATGAAAAAAAAAGAAAACATTATAAGGTCCTTGTTTTATGTATTAGGGATTTTAATCTTAACTTTAGGTATAGCTTTAACAATGAAATCAAATTTAGGTGCATCACCTATAGATGCTCTTTTAGTAGGACTTTACAATTCATTTGGTTTAACGGTAGGAAGTTGGGAATATATCATTGGTATATTCCTTTTAGTTATTAATGCAATTGTAGTGGGTCAAAGACCTCATCTTCTAGCGTTGAGTACTGCTGTTTTGGTTGGTATTGGTATTGATTTTTGGCTTATGGTCCTAGTTTCTGCAGATTTTTTAGGGATTTTTTGGTTTAATATTCCTGCTTTACTTATAGGAGCTGTTTTTTCAGGATTAGGAATTTCGACTTATCTTCAAGCAGATTTTTTACCTTCTCCCTTTGATGAAACTATGTTGGTTATAAGCCAGCAATTTAAGGTATCATTATTTATGGCTAAAACAATTTTAATGACTATTTTTTTGATCTTAGCTTTTTTATTCAAAGGTCCCATAGCTATTGGAACAATTTTTCTATTAATTTTTTCAGGACCCTTAATTGGTTTCTTTTATCCTAGGATGCAAGCATTAAAAATTAAAACAATGGAAGTGATTAAATGAAAAATGTAAAAAAAGAAAGATTAATTATTGAAAATATTCCTTTACTCCTTCTAAAAGATGAAAACTCTAAAACAGTTAAAGGAGTAATTTTTATTTATCATGGCTGGTCTTCAAAAAAAGAGAATTATGAATTTATTGGCAGTATATTTGCCTTAGAGGGATATCAAGTTGTAATTCCAGATTCTCTTAACCATGGAGAAAGAGGAATTTTAGAATATGAAAAGGAAAGTGTAATGGAAGAAAATTTCTGGAATACTGTAATTAATAGTGTGGATGAGTATTTTAAGATCAAAGATTACCTTTTAGAAAAGGGAATACTATTGTCAAAGAATATTTCTGTAATGGGTAGTTCTATGGGGGCTATGATATCCGCGGGTATTTTTGTTAAGGATGATAATATATTGAGTGCGGTAATAATGAATGGTGCTTGTAATTGGCTAGACCTGGATGAGAGAGTTAAAGAAAGTAGAAATATAAATCGAGGAAGAGGAATTAATCGAGAAGTGTTAGAAAAATATAATCCTGCTAGTAACTTAGAAAAGTTTGCGGGAAGACCTCTATTATTACAACATGGTCAAGAAGATACTTCTGTTCCTATTGAAAGCCAGGACCTGTTTTTTAAACAAATAAAGGGTTTTTATAAAGGGAACGAAAATAAGCTTCGTTTTAGCAAGACACCAAATCTTAACCATCACAAAACAATAGGAATGATTGAAGAAAGTCTTATTTGGTTTAATGAAATATATGATTTAAAAAATAAAGAAGATCGCTGATTTTTAATTATTCAGCGATCTTCTTTTCTGCTTTTTTTATATCTTGAATTTTATCATAGGCCTGTTCATTAATTCTCAAGTCGCCCTTCTTTTTATCAATAGCCTTAAAAAAGTGCTTTCGAGCTTCAGTGAGATTATTAAATTTCATATAAAATATTCCTAAAAGATAAGTAAGTTGTTGATCTTCTTTAGGGGTAGAAAGCTCTCCATTATAGTAATTCTCGTAATAATATGAAAAAGCTTGTAAATAAGCTTTTTCATACATATTTAAATCCCCTAGATCTTTATAAAGCCAAGCTAGGCGTATCCATATTTTAGCTAAATCTCTAGAATGTTCCTTCTTCAACAAAAGACTTTGTATAGCCTGGTAATAAGAATTTAGGACATCATCTATTGTTCTTTCCCTGGACTTATTAATAAGAAAAATTTTTCTCAGCAAATCAGCTCTTTTAAGAACTTCATCCTGGTGATTAATACGCATTTTTTTGGTAAATTCTTCAAAAAAATCAGCATAATAGCAGTTGGGACATGTCCATATGCTATACCATAAAGGATCGAAATTTTTGTAGATAATCCTAAAGTCATCTTCAATTTTTTCCAGATTTAGTTTTGAATGTCTAGTTAAAGAAGCCATAAAAGAAGAACCACAAGCTGGACAATTTTTCTCAGTATCTAATAAAAAATCTTTATAGCTGTCAGGTTCAGGTACATTATATAATATATGCCCTGGAGGGAAAAAGTTTTCCATCATATATTCTTCGGAGAAAGCTAGTTGAGGCTTTTCTTCAACCTTTATGGAAAAATTATCAAAATCTTCTCCAATGAGAACACTTATTGTATCTTGTTTTTCTTCTTTATTTTCAGGAGCTGTTTCTTTCTTGGGAACGACTCCTGGATGGGTAAAAGCTTTTTCAAGTTCTGCATATCTAGTTGTTTGTAAACGCAGACGATTACTTAGGCTCTGCATGATTTTTATAGCAAAACCTGGGTCATTCCTGATAGCTTTCTCAAAATTCTCTTTGCTTATTACCAAACAAAGACTTTCTTCTTGAACTACAGCAGTTGTAGATCTGGGGAAATCTTCCAGAAGGGCCATTTCCCCAAAAAAATCCCCATTTTTCAAGATAATCAAAGGAACTGTCTCTTTTGAATATTTATTTGGATAAATACTAACAACACCATCTAGGATAATAAACATATCCTTACCCGAATCACCTTTCCGGAAAAGAACTTTATCTTTTGGAAATTTCATTAATTTTCCCGATTCTTTCAATGTTGAAATCTTCATATATAACCCACTTCCCCTTGTAATGATCAGAATAAAATTATATCATAAAGATAAGAAATAAAAAAATATCAATAGGAGGAATCCGTAGAATATGTCAGATATTGAAAGAAATATTCATGAAGAATTACTTTTAACTAAAAGGTATACCTTAAAAGAAGAGATTGCTAATAGTATTTCCCATGGCATCGGAGTGGTTTTTAGTATAACAGCCCTGGTTCTTCTCTTAGTTTATTCTATATCTAGTAGTAATGTGACTGCTACAGTTGCTTTTTCAATTTACGGTGCATCAGGAATTTTCTTATACCTGGCATCTACACTTTATCACAGTTTCAGGATAGAAGGGGTGAAAAGAATTCTAAGAATTTTTGACCATTCCTCTATCTATTTATATATTGCAGGGTGTTATACTCCCATTGCTCTTCTAGGAATGGAAGGCGGTTGGAGAATAGGTATAATTATTTCCGTTTGGCTAATTGCTGTTGGGGGAGTAACTTTTAAAATTCTTACCTATAAGTCCTATGAAAAATATAAGAAATATTCTTTAGCTATATATTTAGCCATGGGTTGGATTGCAGTTATAACCATTAAACCTCTTTTGGCAAATCTTCCTCTTTCTTTTTTAATGTATCTTCTTGCTGGAGGTTTAGTTTATACAGTAGGAACTGTGTTTTATGCATTTAAAAAGATTCCCTATAATCATGCCATTTGGCATTTGTTTGTATTGGGAGGAACAGTAGTTCATTTTATAGGTATTTTTAAGTATCTTGCTTAATTAAAGTATAATCAAATAAAAGTGGGGGTGTTGTTTTGGGCTGGAGATTTATTCTTTCCTTAGGTTTTTCAATTATTATAGCTCTATTTGCCATAGCTAATGCAAGTCCCGTAAGAGTTAATTTTATTTTTGCAGTTTATGAAGTATCTCAAGCAATAGTTATCTTGCTTTCTGCTATTTTCGGTGCAATAGCTGTTATGCTCTTGAGTATAGTAAAAAATATTAAATTGAATATGAGAATAAATAATCAAGAGAAGACTATAGTTGAAATGCAAAAAGAGAAGGAGAAAAGAGAAGTTCAGTTTGCAGAGCTGGAAAAGAAATATGAAGATCTTACTTTGGTAGAAGAAGTTCCCCTTGTAGTGGTGGAGGAAAATATGCTGGAAGGCAACAATGACTAAGAGGAGGCAAAATTATGCTTTATGAGTTTGAAAATAAGATGCCTGTAATAGATAAGAAAACTTATTGTGCTGAAGGTTCAAGAATAATTGGAGATGTGGAAATAGCTGAGTTTGCAAGTATCTGGTACAATACTGTAGTTAGAGGAGATGTATCTTATATTAGAATAGGCAAGTATTCTAATATTCAAGATAATTCTGTTCTTCATGTGGCAGATGATAAACCGTGCATTGTTGGTGATTATGTTACTGTTGGGCATAATGCAGTACTTCATGCTTGTACAGTGGGAAATCACTGCCTTATTGGTATGAGTGCAACAGTTCTTGATGGAGCAGTAATTGGTGAGGGTAGTATTGTGGCTGCGGGAAGTGTTGTAACAGGTGGAACAATAGTTCCTCCGAATTCTTTAGTGGCAGGTATTCCAGCAAAAGTAATTAAAGATGTAAGTGATAGGAGAGAGAATATTCATGCTCAAGCTGTTAAATATAAGACTCTTTGGGCTACAAGATACGGTCTTCTTTTAGATGGTGGAGGAGAAGAATATACAGGAGCAAAAATTATATAGTTATAAATTTAATTATTAAAATTAAAATAGGATCAAGAATGTTTAAACATTCTTGATCCTATTTTCTTTAACATAGACATCAACTTTTGGAAAAGGTATTTCAAAATTTTCTAGATCAAATTCCTTTTTAAATTCTTCCATTAAATCAAAATTTAGTTTCCAATAATCTTCGGTTTTTAACCAAAGTCTTACAGTAAAATCAATGGAACTATCATTCCACTTGCCTAAGCGAACGAAGGGCTCTGGGAATTTTAGTATCTCATCATGTTTTGATACTACACTTAAAATGGTGTCTTTTACCTTTTCAATATCCTCACTATAGCCTACACTTAAATTAAAATCTAACCTTCTAGTGGGTTTTGCATTATAGTTAATTATTGAGTTATTTGATAGTTGGGAATTTGGTATTGTAATTACCTTATTATCTGGAGTAAGAATTCTAGTGTAAAAAATTTGAATTTCTTCTACTGTTCCTGTATATCCAGCTCCTTCTATAAAATCTCCTGATTTAAAGGGTTTAAGAATTAGAATTAGAAAACCTCCGGCAAAATTAGATAGACTTCCCTGAAGAGAAAGGCCTACAGCTAAACCAAGGGAACCAATAATAGCAACAAATGAAGTAGTAGGGATACCTAAAAAAGAAATGGCACTTATAACTAATCCAATTTTGACAATGATCTCTCCTATTTGAAAAAGAAAATAGATTGCATCATTAGATATTCTACTTCTATAAGTTTTTTTAATAAGATTACTAATAAAGTTTATTAGCTTAAAACCAACTAATAGAATAATTAAAGCAATAAGTAAATTAAGAGCATTTGCCGTAATTATTTCAATATACTTTTCCAAAATAAAACCTCCATTATTTTAAGTTTGATTATTGCTTAAAATGATACTATCTTTTTAGAATAATTTCAAAAAAAAGTATTTACAAAAATCTAAATTTTGGTACAATCTTCTAGCACACTATTTATTCTTTATAGTATCATTTCCCCAGCATTTGAAAGGGGTGATACAATCATGAGATTAAACCATGAAAAAACACCTGTCATAACGGCTATTAAAGAATATCAGAAGTTGGATGTAATTCCTTTTGATGTTCCTGGACATAAAAGAGGCAGGGGTATACCGGAACTAGTTGATTTTTTTGGGCAAGATATTTTGGACGTAGATTACAATTCTATGAAATGTCTTGATAACATTGGTAATCCTAAAGGGGTTATTAAGGAAGCCCATGAATTAATGGCAGATCTTTACGGAGCTGACCATGCTTTTTTTCTGACTAATGGAACAACTTCTGGAGTCCAAGCAATGATAATGAGCGCTTGCGACTGTGGTGAAGAGTTAATCTTACCAAGAAATGTTCATAAGTCAGTTATTAATGGTCTGATTATAGCAGGGGTAAGACCCGTTTATATTCAGCCTGAGGTAAATTACGATTTAGGAATAACCATTGGCGTTACCCCGGAGAGAGTTGAGGAAGCAATTCTTCAAAATCCTAAGGCCAAGGCTGTATTCATTATTAATCCCACCTATTATGGTGTTGTTTCTGATTTAAAAAAAATCATAGAAATTTGTAAAAAATATGACAAGGCAGTTTTAGTGGACGAGGCTCATGGTGCTCACCTGGCTTTTCACGAAGAATTACCTGAATCAGCAATGAGTTTAGGTGCCGATATGGCGGCGGTAAGCCTTCATAAAACTGGTGGTTCTTTGACACAAAGTTCTGTTTTACTTTTAAAAGATGGGAAGATTCCAAAAGGAAGAGTTTCTTCTATCTTAAATATGACGCAAACAACCAGCGCTTCTTACTTGCTAATGGCAAGTTTAGATGGAGCTAGAAAGATATTAGCTACAAGAGGAAGAGAAATTTTCACTAAAGCTCTTCAGATTTCTAGATATGCCAGGGAAGAAATAAATAAAATACCTTACCTATATGCCTTTGGCAAAGAATTAATTGATGGCAAAGGTGTGTTTAATTATGATGAGACCAAATTATCAATAAACACCTCCCAATTAGGAATAACAGGGCTGGAGGTTTATGATATTTTAAGAAATGAGTATATGATTCAAATGGAATTAGCAGATGTCCATAATGTAATGGCAATAATCAGTCTTGGTGATAACATGAAAAATGTTGAAATTCTGATTGCTGCATTAAAGGATATTTCTAAGAAGTACAAAAAGGACAAAGTAATTAAAAATACTGTTGTTCTTGAAAATCCTGAGGTAGTGCTCCCTCCTAGAGAAGCCTTTTACAAAGAAAGAAGAAGTATTCCCATTGAGGAGTCAGAAGGATTTATTAGTGGTGAATTCTTTATGGTATATCCTCCAGGAATCCCGATTTTAACTCCTGGAGAGAGAATAACTAAAGAGATTCTAAAATATATTCGTATTCTGAAAGAAGAGAAAGCAGTCTTTACAGATAACTATGATCCCGAAATAAAAAATATAATGATAATTGACTTAAAATAACCGGTTAATCCGGTTATTTTTTTGTCTAAAATCAAGTAATTTTTTATGAAAGTCTTGACAAATTTTCAAAAAATATTATAGTTATACTTAGCAAATTTAAACTGAAAGTTTATTTATAATAAACCACAGTAAAAACAGATATAAAGTTTAGTCGTACTAAACTTTACCTGGGAAAATGCTATAAATTAATAATTAGTGTGCAAACTATTATTAAAAAAACGGAGTGTATATGAACATTTTAAACTTCATAGGCTTTGACAGTGAATATGATAAGTCAAAGGTTGCACTTTTTGGTGCACCCTTTGATGGCACTGTATCTTATCGCCCAGGTACACGTTTTGCTTCAAGCTCTATAAGAAATGAATCTTATGGAATTGAGACCTATAGTCCTTATCTAGATATGGATTTAGAGGAGAGTTTTTTGTGTGATTTAGGTGACTTAGAATTTCCCTTCGGAAACACTGAAAAAGTCTTAAAAATGATCCAAGATCAAACGGAAAGAATTTTAAAAGATGATAAAGTGCCAATTATGATAGGTGGAGAACACCTAGTTTCTTATGGTGCAATTAGTGCATGTTTTAATAAATATAAAGACCTACAAATTATTCATTTTGATGCTCATACAGATTTAAGGGATGATTATTTAGGAGAGGCTCTTTCCCATGCTACGGTAATGAGAAGAGCATGGGATCTTTTAGGTGATGACCGTATATTTCAGTTTGGAATTAGGTCGGGTACTAAGGAAGAGTTTGATTTTGGAAAGAAGCATACTTTTTTTCAACCCTTTAATTTAAATGGGGTAGAGAACATTCATGAGATTATTAAGAATAAGCCGGTCTATCTAACAATTGACTTAGATGTTCTTGATCCTTCTATTTTTCCTGGTACAGGTACTCCTGAACCTGGAGGAGTAACCTTTAATGAATTACTACATGGAATACACTCGTTGAAAGGTTTAAATATCATAGGGGCTGATATAGTGGAACTAGCTCCCCAGTATGATTTATCAGGAGTTTCCACAATGGTGGCTTGTAAACTTCTTAGAGAGGTAACTCTTACAATTTTAAATAAAAATAGAATCTAGACTTTTGGGAGTTTCCTCAAGAGTCTTTTTTTTGTTATAATTTGCCCTAAAGGTAGGTGAGTTTATGACTTTAAAGGAATATATAGAAAATGGTTTTGGTATTAAAGAAGATTTAAATTGTTCGGAACAAATTCTTTATGGGGCTAATGATGTTTATAAGCTTGGCCTAGATAAAGATTCCCTTCGTCTTGCTGCTGGTTTTGGTGGAGGCATGGGAGCTGAGGATGCTTGTGGTGTTGTTACAGGTGCAGCTATGGTTTTTTCAAGGATATTTATTAAAGAAAGAGCTAGGGAAAGTGGCTTAATAAAAGAGATTAATAAAGAGTTTAATAAGCGTTTTACAGAAGCTTTGGAAACTACTAATTGTAAAGAACTAAAGGATATTCACTGTAGAGAAATAAGGGGTTGTAAACCTATTATAGTTACTGGAGCAGGAATATTAGATGATCTTTTAAAAGAAAGAGGAATTACAGAATACAAGGAGTAAATAAATGATTATTAACAAGGTAGAAAAATTTCTAAGAGAAAAAGGTTTCACTAAAGAAATTATGATGGCAGAAACTTCTACTGCTACAGTTGATTTAGCTGCGGAAGTTCTTGGGGTTTCTCCTTCTAGAATAGCTAAAACTATTTCTTTTAAATTAAAAGATGATACTTGTGTTGTTATTGTTAGCCAAGGTCAGGGAAGAATAGATAATAGGAAGTTTAAAGACACATTTAAAAACAAACCTAAAATGTTGAAACAGGAAGAAGTCTTTGAGTTTACTGGGCACCCTGTTGGAGGAGTGTGTCCCTTTGCATTAAAAGAAGGGGTGAAAATTTATCTTGATGTAAACCTTCAAGAATTTGATACAGTTTTTCCTGCCGCAGGGACTGCTAATTCTATGATTGAAGTATCTCCTCAAGAATTACTTAGAATTACTGAAGGCCAATGGGTAGATGTATGTGTAAGTTAGGGAGGCAGTTATGGATTTTTTAAAAATGCTAGATTTTATTAAAGAAATTGGAAAGTACCAATTGGACAATTTTGAAAAAGTTCATGTAATTGAAACCAAATCCAATGCTAATGACTTAGTTACGGAAGTAGATAAAGAATCAGAAAGAAGAATTACAGAGTTTATCGAAGAAAATTATCCAGACCATTCAATTATTGGAGAAGAGGGAACTTCTAAGATTAAAAATTCCCCCTATAAATGGGTAGTTGATCCTTTAGATGGTACTGTTAACTATGCCCACGGATTTCCAATATTCTCTATTTCTGTTGCTTTAGAAAAAGATGACGACTTTATTTTCGGAGCTATATATGTACCTAAATTAGATGAAATGTTCAGAGCAGAAAAGGGCAAAGGAGCCTATCTTAATGATTATAAGATCAAAGTAAGTGATTGTCCTGAATTAAGCCAGGCTCTAGTAGCTACAGGTTTTCCTTCAAAAAAAAGCGGACCTTATGATAATATCCATTATTTTAATCATATGTACCCAATCACCCGAGGACTTAGAAGACCAGGAAGTGCAGCTTTTGATTTAGCCTGTGTTGCTGCGGGAAGAATTGATGGTTTTTGGGAGTTTAACTTAAAGCCTTGGGATGTGGCAGCAGGAGTTGGGATTATAGCTGAGGCTGGGGGAAGGGTAATTGACTTGTCTTCTAAAGAGAGAGGGACAACGATAATAGCTGGAAACCCAAATATTTCTGATGAAATTTATATGGAATTAAAAAAAGTTAACGATTTATTATAGAAACAAAGTTTTAATTGTTTCAAATTGCAAAAAATAGTTTATAATAGAAGTAAGTAAAAGATATTGCTAACCGATAAATAAAGTGATATCTTAGGACAAAAGAACTAAAAGTAGGGAACTGTGAAGTATACTGCGTATTTGGGCATCTGGGGTATATGGAGTTATTGATGCAACCGACCTGATATTTTTTAATTAAAATATGAGGTTATTTTTTTAGCAAAACAAAAAACAAAAGGAGTGGAATTAATTTGACAAAGTTTATGAAAAACAAAAAGGGTTTTACCCTTGTAGAACTACTTGTTGTAATAGCAATAATTGCTATCCTTGCAGCAGTAGTAGCACCAAACGCATTCAAAGCAATTGAAAAATCAAAGATTACAGCAATAGAGGCAGATTACAGAGCAGTTAAAACAGCAACATTAGTTTATTATAGTGATACTGGTGAATGGCCAGCTGATGATTCCGGTGAAGTTGGATTTATTACTGACCCAGGTGGAGCAGTAACGGGTTGGAATGGACCTTACCTTGATGTTTGGCCTACGAAAGCACCACTAGGAACGGGTTATGCGTTTGTAAATGAAGATATAGCTACAGCAGATATTGCTACAGCTGTTAACGGTACAAGTAATGGAATATATTTGCAAATTAAAGCACTTCCTGAATCAGCTTATGATCGTTTAAAAATAGACTTAGAGACACAATTGTTCCCAACTACAAAGCCAGCTTCATTCCCAGCAGACGTTAACTTATTAATTTCTAATAAATAAAAAGCTAAAGTAACGATTTTAAAAAGTAAAAGGTGGTACAGATATTATCTGTACCACCTTTTTTTAATCTTTTTTACTATTTTTACAATATCAATTCTATTGTCATCTCTATTATTAGAGCTAAAATCATTAAAGCACCAAAGTGGGCATTATTTTTTGCAATAAGCCCCATTCCAGG
>CAZXPJ010000003.1:0-7898 GCA_964642925.1 uncultured Eubacteriales bacterium
TTTGTTTGTTTACTTTATAAATCTCTCCTTGACATATCACCAGATTGCTTTTTTATTTATAAATATTTAATTGCAAAAGAAATCCTTTTATAATATTATCTTCTATCTTGTTTTGCCTAAACTCCCATTTTAAATCATTTTCTGTAAGAATCTTTATTATCCTTTTAAAAATCCTATCCTTTGCCATCTTTTGATTTAATTCTTCGATATTCTTAACTTGTAGTTTTAAAAATATATTTTCTCTTACTTCTGAGGAATCTAGTAATATATTTATCATGATGGAGTCTGATTCTTCTAGTCTTTCTTCGATATCTTGAAGAAAGTCATCTTCTTGCAAAGAGAGGTAAAGATCATTTATTTCTTTATTAAATTTTACTTTTAATAAAATATCTTCTAATTCTTCCTGATCCTTTTGATTATTATAATTCATCTTAATCCCCTTATTCTCTATTAAGAATAATTTCTATAAATATCTCTACTAATTTTTGATCAAATTGGATTCCAGAATATTTACGTAACTCTTCTATAGCTTCTTCTTTTGTTTTTGACTTTCTATAAGTTCTATAGCTCACCATGGCATCGTAAGCATCAACAATTGCAATCATCCTAGATTGGAGAGGAATTTCTTCTCCTTTAATACCCCTAGGATACCCTGAGCCATCCCACTTTTCATGATGGCTTAGAACATAATCTGCCATATCTGACATATCATTTACAGAACTTAAAATTCTATAGCCAATTTCAGGGTGAAGCTTTATCTCTTCATACTCATCCTTGGTTAATGTTCCTTCTTTATTTAAAATTCTTTCATCTATAGCTATTTTGCCTATATCATGAAGCAATCCCGTTGTTTTTATTTCCTGAACCTCTTGTTCCGTTAATCCTAAAACTTCGGCGAATTTCGTAACAAGGTCTGATACTCTTCTAGAGTGTTCTTCTTCTCTTTGATTTTTCTCATACAGTGTATTGATTATGGCATTTATTGTTTTACCTCTAATACTAGGTGCTTCAAAGAGTTTTCTTTTATACATTTGATTTTCTGATTCTTTGAAAATATCTTGTATGCTTTGAGATTCTTTTGTTTTTATAGCCCAACCAAAAGAAATGGATAATTCAATTGTATTAATTGTAACATCTTCAGCTATTTTTTTTATTCTCTTAATTAACTCCTCAGCTTGTCCGGGTTTTTTCATTGGAAATAAAATAACAAACTCATCTCCACCTATACGGAAAACATACTCACCAGAAGTACAAGCTTTTTTAAATACTTCTCCTACCTTTATAAGAAGCTGATCTCCTACTTTGTGGCCAAAGGAGTCATTGATTAGTTTAAGGCCATTAACATCCGCCATTATTAAGCATAATGGTAGGTTTTCTTTTTTATCTAATTCTATTATTATTTTTTCGAAGTAATGTCTATTATACAAATCCGTTAATGCATCATGGCTACTAAGATACTCCATATTTTCTTGATATTTTCTTTCTGCAGTAACATCCCTTAAAATACCTAAGACTTCCTGGTCATCTGATTTTACTAGTCTCATTTCAAAACTTTGTGCTTTTCCTCTTCTTTCCAAATCATAACTAAAAGTCTGAAGTTTCCCTTCAATAAGTACTTTTTCTATTTTGGCCAATGCTTCTTCGGTTAAGTCTTTTGGCAAAAAATCAGAGATATATTTCCCCATAAATTCTTCTTTATTATGCAATAATCCCCTAGTATGATTTTTATGATATTGAATAAATTTACCTTCTTTAGAAAAACTAAAGACCCAGTCAGGCAGTGCCTCGATAATTGACCGTCTTTTTTCTTCGCTGATTCTTAATTGTTCATAATTATTTCTAAGTTCTTCTTCTGCCGCTGTTAATTCCTCTAAATTTGCTTCTATTTCTTCTCCTTTTATTTTCAAGGTAAGATTCGCTTCCTCTAATTCTTTTGTTCTTTTACCTACTAAATATCTTAGAGTAGCTGCCAAGGCTAGAAGTAAAAATAAAATTAAACCGACAATAACTGGTATCCACCAATATTCTCTAATATAATCTGATATTAAATTATCATCATAAACGGATATCCATCTATCATATATTTCATCATATTCTCCCGTGGCTTTAATTAATTGCAAGCCCGTATTAAGTAACATTAACAAATCTTCATTATCTTTTAGCACAGCTATACCATAAGCTACAACAGGTAAGGAAAGATTGTTCGTTTGAACATTGGTAATATTAAATTCTTTTATTACATAAAGGGCTGGAAATTTCATTATAGCCGCGTAATCATAAAAGCCATCACTGACTCCTCTAATAGCCTCTTCAGCAGAGGCTACTTCAAGAATATTAAATTTATATTCTGGATCAAAAGACTTAAGATATTCAGAAAAAAGATCCGCCTTTTGCACAACTATCTTTTTTCCTTTAAGATCATCTAAACTAGTAACTACTTCACCTTTTCTGGAAAAAATATCCCTTACAACAACGCTATGCTGTACTGAAAAACTATAGATTTCTTTCCTTTCTTCTGAGGGCGACATTCCACCAATTATATCAATTTCACCCTTTTCTAAAGCTTCTCTGACTTTACTCCACTCATCCAGGCGAATTTCCACATCATACCCTATTGCCTTAGTTAAAGCAGTAATTAAATCTATGTTAAACCCTGCAGGTTCTCCATTCTCATCTAGAAAACTATAAGGTGGATAATAGACATCGTCCCCTACAATAAGAAGAGGCCTATCCTTAGCTAAGGCCGAAGAAGATGTGAAAATCTGTATTAAAATGATTAAGAAAAATATTAATAAATAGTTTTTAGATGATCTTTTCATTACTTCACTCCGCAGTCGTAGTTAATAATTAGTACCCTTATTTAAGTTTTTTTAATAACTGTTTTTCCTCTAAACTCACCTGAAATGAATCTCGTATCTTTTGTAATGCTTTATTATATGTAAACTTGTCTAATGAGTTTTTTTCTAGAAGTTCTTTTGTCTTTTCTTTATCTTTAACAAAAGCTAAGGAAATACCCCAAGCCACAGCCATTTTAGCATAATAGCCTTCATGATTTACTTCATTATATAAATTGAGTACTTTATCAAAATACTTTGGGTTTAAATAATAATTTAAAGACATAACTGAAGCAAAGCGTACATAATATTCCCTTTTATCATGAAAAAGTGGCTTAATAAATTGCCAAATTAATTCTTGATTTATCTCTTCCCTGGCAAATTTAAGGCTGCTACAAAAACTATCACAAAGTGACCAGTTATCAATTTTGGGTAAAAATTGCTCAATTAAAATTATCCTATCCCTAGCCTCGATTTTAACTAAAGCAATCACCATAGCTTGAAGCATTTTTTCTTCAAAGAAAAGATTATCATTTTCCTTTAGGAAGTCACTCCAGTAAGATCCTTTGGCAATCTCTGATGCTTTTTTTCTTAATAAAGGAATTCGCACCCCCATTAATGAATCCTCTGGTACTCCCGGAAGAAGTTTCAAGGAAAATTCTTTATATCTTTCATCTTTTAAGCTTATAATCTCACCTTGAATTGCTTTTCTCAAAGACCATACCCTCCAACTTTAGTAGTTCTCTTTTTATTTCCAAGCCACCGCCATAACCAACTAGAGAACCATCTGCTCCAATTACTCTGTGACAGGGTACAAGAATAGAAATAGGGTTTTTATTATTGGCTCCCCCTACAGCACGGGCTCCTTTTGGGCATCCTGCCATTTCTGCTAGCTCTTTATAACTTTTTGTTGATCCATAGGGAATTATTAAAAGTGTTGTCCACACTTTTTTTTGAAAATCAGTTCCTCTAGTAAAAACTAATGGCAAATCAAAGGCTTTTCTTTCGCCATTAAAATATTCATCCAATTGTTTTTTAGCTTCAAGTATTATAGGGGTTTCTTTCAACTCATAATCTTCTCGAATATCATTTTTTGAAAATACAATATCAGATATTTCTCCACGGATTTCTCCAATACCAATAGTTCCTATGGCAAATTGATAAAAAAATATTTTTTTCAATTTCAAAACCCCCTTCTTTATATAATAATATATATCTTAGCTTTTGTAATTAAAAACAGCTTAAGGATTTTTACTTACCCTTAAGCTGTTTAGTATAATTTTATTGTTTTTTTTCCATTATTTCCATAACTTGATTAACATCCTTATCTCCTCTACCAGAAAGATTAACTATTATAATCTTATCTTTGGCTAGAGTAGCTGCTAGTTTTAAGGCATAAGCCACTGCATGGGAGCTTTCTATTGCTGGAATAATACCTTCTGTTTTTGATAAAGTAAAAAAACTCTCTATTGCTTCATCATCAGTAATTGATACATATTCTCCTCGACCACTTTCTTTATAATAACTATGTTCTGGTCCTACGCCAGGATAATCTAATCCAGCTGCTATTGAATAAACAGGAAGAGGCTCTCCTTGCTCATCTTGAAGGCTATAGCATTTGAAACCATGAAGGATTCCCACACTTCCTAAAGTTATTGATGCTGCATGGTCAGGAGTCTCTAAACCTTTACCTGCAGGCTCTACACCTACAATCTTCACTTCTTCATCCTTTACAAAGGGATGGAATAATCCAATAGCATTACTTCCTCCACCAACACAAGCTATAAGATAATCAGGAAGCCTACCTTCTGTCTCTAGAATTTGTTCTCTAGCTTCCTTACCTATAATACTCTGAAATTCTCTTACCATCGTAGGATAAGGATGAGGCCCAACAGCAGATCCTAACATATAAAAAGTAGTCTCAGAATTAGAAACAAAGTCCTCTAAAGCCACATCTACTGCATCCTTTAATGTTTTAGTTCCCCTGGTAACTGGAATTACCTTAGCTCCAAGAATCTCCATTCTAAAAACATTTAATTCTTGTCTTTTAATATCTACTTCACCCATATAAACTATACATTCAAGGCCCATTAAAGCACAAACAGTTGCTGTGGCAACACCATGCTGTCCTGCACCAGTTTCTGCTATAATCCTTTTCTTTCCCATTCTTTTAGCAAGTAGTACTTGTCCAAGAGTATTGTTGATTTTATGAGCTCCTGTGTGATTAAGATCTTCTCTTTTTAAATAAATCTTTGCGCCATTAGCTTTTTCTGTAAGTCTTTCAGCAAAATATAAAGGATTTGCGCGACCTACGTATTGTTTGTAGTAATAAGCCAATTCTTTTTGAAAATCTGGATCCTCAATATACTTATAAAAACTTTCTTCTAGCTCCTTAAGGACCTTTCCTAAAGATTCAGGCACAAAAGAACCACCAAACTGACCAAAATATCCGTTATTTCTTTCCATTTCTCATCTCTCCTTTTCTCATCTGGCCTTACCTAGTCTAAACTCATCTCGTCAGCTTTAAAACAAAGCTTGCCTGATAATAACATAATTTTCTGAAAAATTAAACCATTTTAAATACTTAAATTTTTCAAAGTTGAATTTACAGAACAAATGTTCTGTGGTATCTTTAAGCTAAAGATTATAAATTACAAAGGAAGTTTTAAAAATGTCAAAAAATAACTCTTTTAATATCGACTACCAAAAGCTCCCTAGAAGGGACCTTCTTTGTATAGATGTAAAATCTTTTTTTGCATCTGTAGAGGCTGTCCGTAGAAATATTGATCCGATGGAGGCCTATATTGTAGTTATTTCTGATTTTAAAAGACCAGGAGCTGTTGTTTTAGCAGCTTCACCAAAAGTAAAAAAAGAATTTGGTATTACTACTGGTTCTCGAAAATTTGAAATACCGAATAGTAAAAAAATTATTTTAACAGAACCTTCTATGGGATTATATTTACAAAAAAATCTAGAGATATGTGATGTTTTTCGAAGATATGTAAGTGAAGAAGACTTATGGATCTATAGTATTGATGAGGCATTTTTAGATATCAGCTCTACTATTTGTCTTTTTGGCTCTCCTAAAGAAATAGCCTTAAGTATCCAAAAGGATATTTATAACGAACTTGGACTAGTTACGGCAGTAGGAATTGGGGATAATCCTCTTCTGGCTAAGCTGGCTCTGGATAATGAAGCTAAAAAAAAAACCTGCCAAACTGCCTATTGGTCTTATGAAAATGTTCCTGAAACAATCTGGAAAATACCTTCTCTCACAGATATGTGGGGAATCTCTAGAGGTTATAAAAAGAAACTTTTAAATTTAGGCATAGGGAGTATCTATTCCCTTGCTCATACTAACCCAGATATTTTAGAAAGAAGTATGGGTATTATGGGGCTACAACTTTTTTACCATAGTTGGGGTGTTGACTATAGCCGTCTTTCTGAAAAAACAGCATCAAAAAACAGAAGCTTTGGTAAGGGGCAAATTCTAATGAAAGATTATTTCTCTGAAGAGAAAATTCTAATTATCATTGCGGAAATGGTTGAAGAAATAGCTTCTAGACTAAGAAAAAACAATTTTTATTGCCGAGGAATCAGCTTATATATTGGTTTTAGTAAGGATTGCGAAGAAAAGGGATTCCGCAAAGATCTTAAGCTCCCAGGGCCTTCACAAAATACCCGAGAA
The DNA here is from genome assembly GCA_964642925.1 of uncultured Eubacteriales bacterium. Lineage (GTDB taxonomy): Bacteria > Bacillota > Peptococcia > Peptococcales > SKKY01 > SKKY01. The sequence goes on from CAZXPJ010000003.1 coordinate 6,523, forward strand.
ATTAACCAATATTTTCAATCTGTTTTTTTACAAAACTGGAATAAACAACCTGTAAGACAAATTTATCTTTCCTGTACTAGGGTTTCCCCAGGAAATGTTATTCAGCCAAATTTATTTAACTTAGAATTTGATGATAAAAAAGAAACAAAGATTGATTCTGTCTTAGACGGGCTTAAGGACAAGTATGGGAAAACCGCAATATTTAAAGGCCACAGTTTAGCAGATGGAAGTACTTTTTTAGAACGCTCTGGCTATATTGGAGGGCACAAAGGAGACACAGAATATAATGAAAAAAAAGAAGAATGAAATAAAGGAAATTCGTGGATATAAAAAAGAAGATATGCTTTATCCTGATCGTTGCATGATGAAATGGCAAGGAATGCTTCTTTCAGACCATACAGAAGCACTTAAAAAACCTTTAAAAGAATCTCACTCAAAAAAAGACCCTGAAGTTTCTTCTAACAAATCTTGGGAAGATAATTCAATTTGAATGCCAGGTTTTCCTCCACTTACCATAATAGTTTCAAGTTTTTCTGCGCTTATATAAATAAATGTTTTGTATTTCTTTTTCATACCTATTGGAGAACAACCACCTCTTATATAACCTGTTACCTTTAGTAAATCTTTAAGTAGAATCATTTCCACCTTTTTTTCATGACTTACTATTGCTGCTTTTTTCATATCTAGTTCTTGCAAAACAGGGATCACAAAAACATAATAGTTTTTGCTAGATCCCTGTGTAATTAATGTTTTAAAAACTTTTTCTGCCTCTGATCCGGTTTTTTGAGCCACTGATATCCCATCCACTTTACCATCTGCAATATCATATGTTTTTATTTTGTATCCAATCTTTTTTTGTTCTAAAATTCTCATTGCATTAGTTTTCATTAAATTATTTCTTCCTTTTTTAAACATAATTTATTTCTTTAGGATTTCAAAATCCCATTCTAAAATTTCTATAGGGAAATTATCACTTATAAAATATCTAATCGTATTTTCTAAAAGATCAAGGTATGTATAATTACCACTTACTACTGCAATGCCAATCTCTGCTCTTTGCCATTTATGATTCTCTCCTGTTTCAGCAAAGCTCACTTTATACCTAGCTTTAAGCTTTCCGCTAATGCTTCTAACAACCATTCTCTTATCCTTTAAAGATTGGCTTTCAGGAATAGATAAACACATTTTTACTATTAAAACAAACATAAACATCACCTCGAATCTTCAGCTTTCATTTTTTTTATAACATTATATAATCCAAATAAAATTGCGAGAAAAAGTATTGTTTTCCCAAAGAAATTAAATTTTATGACTTGATAGACACTTAAAGCTTCAATTAATAAAGCTGGTATTTTCCCTATGGAACTTGCTAAAGA
>CAZXPJ010000003.1:7998-20959 GCA_964642925.1 uncultured Eubacteriales bacterium
ATAGGACAAAAGCTATTATAGCTCCTAAACTTTCTCCTATAAATGATATTATTAGTCCTTGCCAAAATCCGAAATAAACTAAATTACCTCCCGTAATAAAATAACTAGGAAGAATTCCACTTACTCCAATTAATATGCTTAAAAGAATGCTAAGTAAAAAATACAGAAAAGTCTCTATACAAATATCCCTTCTTTCTTTTTATCTCAATCTACACCAATAACTTTAAATTCTGGTGGTTTTTTCTCTTCACTACCAGTTCCACTTGGGGAGTTAGATGTTCCTGTATATTTTAAATTCACTCTCCATTCCCCATTATGATACTCCCTAACAAAAGATAATAATTCCTTATCTGCAAAAATCTGAGAAATTTTACCTGCTTCTCCTTCGTTTTCATCAATATATCTTCTCAAGGATCTTGATAACTCTGTAGGCACTTCTAAGCTTTCTTCTCTTTTCCCCATAAGCCAGTTTAAACCATCCATTACTTTTTCATTATCCTTAACTTGCTCATAAAGCTCTTCATTAATACTCTGCTTATACCAGGCTTCTTTATAGGCTTTTAATAAAAGAATAAAATCATCTTTAAATAAATCCGGGGTAATGATTATTTCAGGAATTTCCTCTTTTGGAATTATTTCACTTGTTTTGGATGTTCCTTCCCCACTAATTAATGATTCTCCTTTAGTTTCTCTAACAAAGTCAAAAATTGGAGATTGTATTAATAAATATCCTAAAAGGGCTAATATTCCAATTCTTATTAAAATCGTATAATCTCTATTTTTCATTTATTTCTCCTTAATAGATGTTTTAAGGCCATAATAGGATGATAAAAAACCATTCTTGGACCAGAATATCTCATAACTTTTTTAACTTTTATTCTCATTTCATCTTTAAAACAATGTACCTTACATTGAGAGCAAAATGTCTTTTCTTCTCCAAAGGGACAGTTATCAATTCTCTTCATCCCATAATCAATTATAGACTGACAATCTTTACATGTAATTTTACCATGTTTATGACCCTTGCAGTAAATATCTACCATCAATTTAAAGATGTCTTTTTCCTTTACAAGATCTCTCTTCAAATATCATTCACCTCTTCTTAGATTATATTATACTTTCTAAGAAAAAAGAACAGCAAAAAGCCACAGTACAAATGTCCTGTGGCTTTAGATGCTCTTTTAGACTAATATTTCTATTGTTTCTTCACTTAGTAATGTTTTTGGTGTGTTTTCTTTTTGCTTTGTGTAGTCTTGAATTATTTTATCAAGCTTTTCTATATCATTATTTCTCAATGCATCTAGGAATTCATAAGTTTCTTTAAATTCTTCAGTTATTCTAATGGAGAAATTGTCACTCCTACCCCTATTTCCTATCTTTTGATCAAAATTAATAATAAAAGTTTTAATTTCTCTAGCTACTTCATTATGGTTATAGTCATCTTGATAATAAAAATAACCATACCTGTCCATAAGAATATATCTTAAGTTATTATCTTTAGTATAAAAAACAGTGTTATAATCTCTTTCTAATTTAGCTCTCAAAATATCCATATTAATTTCATTCTGCTTAATATCTAAATCCTCATAACCATCTTCAGATTCAAAACTTATTCTAAAATCACTTATTTTCATATTTTTAAAGAAATCATCGTCATAGACAAAAGGAAGTTTCTTTTCTTTAAACTCCTTGGATTTAACAATTTCCTTTAAAAAATGATCCTTACCTTTATCATAAGTTTCATTTCCTTTTAAGTTATAGTATCGGTATATTCTTTCCCCGTTATTATAGAAGTAAACAATATTAAAACTAGAACCATGATAATAATCTTGATTTTCTATTACCTCTTTATGGAAATTAATAATATTCTCAATATTTTCTTTATCTGTATACAGAATTGCATAAGAACTTTCCGCTATATCCTTTTCATCCACATTATATATTTGTTGGTACCTTTGATATTCACCCATATTTATTAATACAGAACTATCTGATTCAAAATATACGGAGCTTATTTCTTCTGGTAGAGGAACCTTTGTTTCAAATTTATTAGCAGCAATATTGGTCCCGAAAACAAAGAACCCAAAGAATATTATAAAACTAACAAATACCTTTATTGCAGATCTTTTTATTTTAAAGGATTTCTCTAAAATAGCATTAATTAAATAATATGTTAATCCTGATAATAAGATAAAAGATGTTATTCTTCCAGCAATGCTTGTATTATAAAAAACTTCCGAAAAACCTATAGGTACAAGGGATGCTAGTAAAATTGATATCATATTTTTATACCCATCAGATACAATAAACTCCCCTGTTCTCTCATTCTTTCTCTTTTTAACGTTATAAATGGTTAGTGCATAAACAAGAATTAACCAAAGAGCTAACACTAAAAAATAATCTAGAGAAAAATCATTTATATATTTAATAAAATAAAGAATATCTATTCTATATATATTATCAATAAAGGTATTAAACAAGATCATTGGGTTAAAGCCTAAAGCAAAATGTCCTATTACTTCAAAGCCATAATAAATTATAGCTAAAATTGAAAGAGGCAAAGTAAAGTTTATTATAGAAGCAATACCTGCTGATATAATATTCCCTGTAAGGGAGGCGGATAAGGCAATAACAAATATTTCTATAATAAGCCAAGGTACAGCTGGAGTGAAAAGCATCTTAATATCCTCTGCCAATATTCCAGAAAAGAATCCTATTCCTACTAAAAATAACAATAAGACCAAAAGATATACTAAATTTGATAAAATTAATGAGTTAATCCTAGCCATTCTTGTTACTGGTTTTGAAAGATAATATGTCAACTTCCGATTATCGTGATAAAAACTAAAATCAATAAAAGCGTTTAGAGATAATAATGTTCCTATTTCAAGAATACCGAAAATAAGTATTCCTTCGTTATAACCTGTTCCAAGAATTATTGGCATAATAATTAAAGTTATAACCATAATTATAAAGGAAACTAAAAACCAATTCTTTTTATTTTTCAAATTGTATATTAAAAGATCCAGATTATTTTTCATCATATTCTTCAATTCCATAACCTGCCCCTCCCAATTCTGTAATAAATATTTCTTCTAAGTTTACAGCTAATTGATTAAATATTAAAACTGTATATTTTTCTCGTAAAGCCCTTTCAAATTCTGCCATGTCACCTTGGAGACTTATAAAATAAACACTACCAATTTTAATTTTTCTTAATATTTTAAAATCTTCATCTGCATAATCAAATTCTTCAAATTCTTCTTCAATAGCAAATTGTATCCTTTTTAAATTATCTTTAAGAGATTCCATGGATTCCTCTTTAATTATTCTTCCTTGGTGCATTATTCCTACTCGATCACATATATTGTCTAGTTCTTTTAAGGCATGGGAAGAAACTATAACTAACATATTGCTTTCCTGTACCTCACTTATAAGCACATTCCAAAATTTTCTTCTTACAACTGCATCTAAACCATCTACAATTTCATCTAACAAGAGTACCTTAGGACAAGCTGACATTGCTAGGACAAAGGCCGCTTGCTTCTTTTGCCCCTTGGACATACTAGTCAATTTTTGATTTGGATTTATAGTAAAAAAAGAAACAAGTTTATTAAATTTTTCTTCTGACATATTTTTATAAATTAATTTTTCATATTCAAAAAGTGTTTTTAGTGTAGTTCCTAATGGAAAAAAAAGATCGTCTTGAACATAATAAAAATCTTCAAAAACAAGTGAATCTTCTGTTATAATTTCTCCATTATAAATAATATCCCCTGAATCTTGCTTGTAAATCTGTAAGATATTTTTCAGGAGAGTTGTTTTTCCGCAACCATTTGAACCTACGAGCCCATATATTTCACCAGGATTTGCTGTAATATTTATATTGTTTAATACTTTAAATTCTCTAAAATATTTATTAATAGATTTAAGTTCCAGCATTAATTTTTCACCCCTTCTGCAGCTTCTTTTACTACTAAAATAATTTCTTTTTCTGACACACCTAAGAAAAATAGTCTTTTTACTGTCTTTCTTAGGGTTTTAAATTCTGTTTCAATTTCAGCAGATATAATTTTTTCTATATCTCCTACAAAATTGCCTTTTCCAGGGATAGAATATATAAATTCTTTAGCTTCTAAAAGCTTATATCCCTTTTGAATAGTATTAGGATTAATCCTAAGTACTGCTGCAAGATCTCTAACAGAAGGAAGTTTATCTTCAGGTCTTAATACTTTACTTGTGATCAGCTTAACAAACTCTTCGTATACTTGTTCATATATAGGAATAGAACCACTTGAGTCTATATTGATCATTTACTCCTACCTCCTTATAAAAAATAACTGTACCTCACTCTGTAATACAGTGCTAGGTGTATTATATTGCCTAATACAGTTTGTGTCAACACTAACTTAATTGTTATACTTTTTTAAGGGAGGTTTTATGATGGATGAAGAAATTAAGCATATGACCACTTCTAATAATGATTTAGCTGTGAAATTAAGACAGGCTGAAATAGAAGTTAGAAAAAATAATATTAATGAGAAAGCCAAACAAGAACCAGGAGAAAAGAATTGGAAAGGCTTTGGTTTTGATTTAAACCCTCAGGTTACTTTTATTTCAGTATTTTTATTATTTGTTTTTATTACTATAACCCTTATGTTTCCGAGTCAAGCAGAAGCAGTTTTTGAAAAATCTCTTAATCTTATAACTAAGAATGCTGGTTGGTTTTTAGTCTTAGCTTCAAATTTATTCATTGTTGCTGGATTAGTTTTTGCTTTTGGTAGGTTTGGGAACATAAAAATTGGGGGTAGTAAAGCTGTACCAGAATTTTCTAAATTCAGCTGGTATGCCATGTTACTAAGCGCAGGTATGGGAATTGGCCTTTTATTTTGGAGTGTAGCAGAGCCTATCATCCATTTAAGCAATCCTTCACCTTTCTTTGATGGTATCCAATCTGGATCACCAAAGGCAGTTCAGGCAGCAATGTCCACTACTTTTTTCCATTGGGGAGTTCACCCTTGGGGAATTTACGCAATTGTCGGTTTAGCCCTGGCATTCTTTTCTTATAATAAGGGGTTACCTTTAACAATAAAGTCTGTATTTTATCCTCTTATTGGAAATAGAATTTATGGTTTTTGGGGAAATCTTATCGACATTTTTGCTGTTTTGGCAACCTTAGCTGGATTGGCCACTTCTCTTGGATTTGGAGTTTCTCAAGTTAATGCTGGCTTGAATTTTCTTTTTGGCATAAACATAAGTGTAACTGTTCAGGTTCTTTTAATTATTGGGATTACACTTCTAGCTACTATTTCAGTAGTTTTAGGACTAGATGGTGGTGTAAGAAAACTTAGCGAGATAAACTTGGTATTAGCAGGATTGTTTTTAATGTTTATTCTTTTAGTGGGACCCACAATTTATCTTTTAAGCGGTTTTATAGAGAATTTTGGCTATTATCTCTCTAATTTACTTGAGATGAGTTTATGGACTGAAACATTTAAGGATGGCAACTGGCAAGGGAGTTGGACTGTATTCTATTGGGCTTGGTGGATTTCTTGGTCACCCTTTGTAGGAATATTCATAGCTAGAATCTCTAAAGGTAGAACAGTAAAAGAATTTATACTAGGTGTAATGTTAATCCCCACTGTAATATCTTTTATTTGGATGTCAGTTTTTGGTGGTACAGCAATATTTTTAGAAACAAGAGGAATTGCAGATATTGTTAGCTTTGTAGATAAAGATGTTTCTATTGCTTTATTTGCCATGTTAGAGAATTTGCCACTAACTAAAATAACTTCTTTTATTGGAATAATTTTAGTAACAGTATTCTTTATTACATCCTCTGATTCAGGTTCTTTAGTTGTAAATTTCTTAACTTCTGATGGTAAGTTAGAATCACCAATACCACAAAGAATCTTTTGGGCAAGTATGGAAGGTATTATAGCATCTACTTTATTAATAGGAGGAGGATTAGCAGCCCTACAAACAGCTACTTTAATAACTGGACTGCCCTTTGCTTTTATCCTTATATTAATGATCTTCTCTTTAAAAGAAGGACTTCAACAGGAATTTGATCTTAATATAGCAATAAAAAAACGTTTAACTGAAGTACGAGAAAATCATGTAATTGAAGAAACAATAAAATAATTTTCAATGAAAAGCAGGTTCTCTTAAAAGAGAACCTGCTTTATTTCTAGTTTTATAAAGTTATTATTTGATAACCTTTTGCAATGTAAGACTCAAAGGAAGGATGTCCACTCATATCTCCAACAATTGGTAAACCAGTACCTTGATTATATTCTAAAACTCCCATCTTTGCTGAGCATCCTTTACAAACGGCATCAATAAGACCCTTCTCTTTGACTTTAAGGTACAAAGGGTTGGCTGATTCTTCTAGTTCTTTAATTAACTTTACAGCGGCTCCTTCTATAACAATCTTTCCTTCTAGCCCCTTGCTTTCCATATCAAGGGCATTAAGAAGAACATGGATAAAACACATCTGATCTCCATTAAAAGCAAAAATTACATATTTATTCATAAGATCACTCCCTATTCTTTAATATTCTTTAAATAGAAAATTCTAGATTTTTAGATAGTTGATCTTTAGGAATTGGTACTTCTCCTTCTTTATAAATTACAAGAACATCTATCTTGGCGGTATAATTACCCTTTGTTAATAAATTCCCTTCTTTGTCCTTTAAGTTCCAAGTATCTTGCCATTTTAGAGATTCACCAGGATCTATACTTTTCATTACTAAAGCCATAGTAAAGGCCTTACCATCTGAATATCTATATACCTCTTTACCTTTTTCATCATGAATAGTTAGCTCATAGGATTGCCCTGAGCCAAAGATTAGATTTTGATTTTTAGTAAAGTGGTTAAAAAGTTCAAAATCAAAAATGGCTTGGTCATGTTTTACTTCTATTGAAGCTCTAGTTTCAAACTTCCCTGCTACAATTCCATCTTCCTTTTCAATGGCTTCTTTTGTTTTTTCAAGTAAAGCACCTAACTCACCATAGGTAACATTAGACTTTGGAGCAAAAATGCTTTCACCTCTACCCTTTGCTATATTCTTCATGTAAGCAACATCTATTCCAGCATTATATTTTGGATTAATTTTCTCATAATCTGAATAAAAAATCATGGCAAATACTGGAACAGTAGCAAGATCTGTATCCGTCTCTTTAGCCCAGATATTTACTAATTCACTCACTATAGCTTCTCTATTAGTAGATTCTGGAATTCCAAAATATTCTTCGTTAATAACTCTTCTTACTGCTATTTGAAAATCCGCTATATTTATTGAAGAATCAAGATCCTTGTTAGTAAAGATATTTCCCAATTTATATGTTTCGATAAGCTCCATTACAGTACTTTGAGCCCAATGTTGATCCGTGTAACTAATAAGCAATTTATTGTCTACTGAAAAAGCTGAAACAGCTAACATAGAAACAAGAGCTCCTGAAGCAATTACCTTCTTAAATTTGTTTTTCAATTCAATTTCCTCCCGTTTTTTTCCCTTACAATATAGATGCTAAAAATTATGATTAGTTCAAATAAGATATTTTTCAAGATCTTCTGTCATCATTCTTTCTAGCTCTATCTTCTTACCCTTCTTGGTCTCCGTGAAAACAAATCCATATACTGGATGCTTATTATAGTCGAGCCTTCTCAATTTAAGAACCTTAGAAAAGTTCTCTGATAATTTTTCATAATCAAATTGTCTTCCTTTAATTTCCCTTGACTTATCTAGTACAACCATCCCATATAAATTATCTTCTTTACCCTTCAGTAATGAATCCCAATTAGGTTTTATGTTCTTTAAATAATAATCATAGGTATGAAATCCATAGGCAAACAGAGACAAATCTGTTGTACACCAACCAGCAAATCTCATAGGATTACATTCAATTGGTATAATTTTATCTTCATCTACTCTTATTTCTATGTGAACAGGAAAATCAACTGCCTTAAGATATTTATTCATTTCATTAAGATAGTCTGTAAATTTCTCTATATTGTCTTTTATAACATCATAACCCGAGTAATATAGACGATCACTGACATCCTTACTTCCGGAAAATTCATGTTTTAAAATATTTAGTATTACAGCTTTTCCTTCTCCATCAAAATATGCATCTACTGCATATTCATCCCCCTGAATATATCCTTCTAATATAAAATTGTTATTATCTACTACACTTTCAGCATAAGTATTTTTCCAATCTTGATGCTGTAGTTTAATTTCCTTAACTGCATTATTCCAATCATTAATACTTTCTACAGAATAAACACCTACGCTAAAAAAACCTACAGAGGGTTTTAAAATAAGAGGCATTGGTAAAGCTTCAGGATTAATATTTTCTAGATCTTTTAAAGAAACTTCTTGAAAATAGAAGTCCGGATTTAATGGTTTGATTATTTCTCTAAACTTAACTTTATTCTTCACATTATTAATAGAATTTAACAATTTTTCATCACTTATATTATCATTTATCCAAGCTAAGGCATTCTCAGAATTAGTATAAATTCTGCCCCCCTCTTTATATAAATCGATAAACTCTTGATCACTTACCAAACTAATATCAGAATATTTTTCAAATTCTTCTGTAGTTTTATTTTTTAGTAACTTCACATCTTCCTTTTGTAAAAATTCGATAGTTTCTTCTGAGACATAAGGTTCATCAAGTATAAAAAGTTTGTTTTTAAGGTTCATTAATATTCCTCCTGAATTTCATCCTACACTTCCAACTACATGTTCTCTATATTCTTCAATCTCTTTGGTTAATCTATAATCACTTTCCTTTAAAAGATCCATAAATCCTTTTAAATTGTTAAGGTACTGGCTATCTTTTATATCTTTTATGGCTTCAAGGTATATTACTTTAGCATCTTCTTTTATTATTTTAGAATTGAAGTCAAATAAGGGTGTGTTATTTAAACCGTAAAATGTGAAATAAACATACTTGTCATATAACCATTCAATATTTTCTTTTCTAGAGGATACTCGATAAAGATTAAGAAACTTTTCCTGTTTTAATGTTCTTTCTATAATCTTTTCCCATCCGATAACAAGAGCAGCATCTTTAGCTGGGGCTTCATTTGATTCTATTGTCATAATATCAATATATTCTTTTCTATCTGCTGTTACATAGGAAGCATAGGATTTGTAAAATTCATAATCAATAACTGGGAAATGCATTGCTTCAGTACTTTCAATCTTATATCCTTTTTCTTTTAATTCAATTAAAACATTTTTTATATCTTGATCTTTTATATTTTCAATCTTATTTATATCTAGCCCATCTTCATACATAACATTTAATTTAGCTTGGAGGTCCTGATTTAAATCGAAGCTATATATTAAATCTGTCAACTTCCTATTTTGCATTTCTTCAAGCTCATCTACCATAATAGAAGCATCTTTACTTGATACCAGAGAAATATTTTCATTAATAAACTTAATTACTGGCATTATCTCTTCTTTCTCTTGAACTAAAACATTAAATTCTCTCATTATATCTCTAGAAGGTTCCTCACCTTGTTGGTTTTTCAACCACTCCAAATAATCTAGAGGTAGTTCTTCTTTTGAAAATTTTACTATATTTTCTAATAATTCCTTCTCCTGTATAGGCTTTAATGTTTCCGTTGGAATAGCTATTTGATACATGCCATTCTTATCTGCATAAATAATTTGTATTCCTGTAAAATTATATCCTGACCCCATATACTTAATAAAATCTTGAGCAATATTTGCTGGCATTTTCAAACTTTCTGACTCCATAATATTATCATCATTATAAATGCTTAGAAGATATAATCTTTGATATCTCTTTGTATAATCATCAGCATTTATTAAGGTCCATACTGTTATATCTTCAGGGAATTCTAGATTTTCAGTAAATCTTTCCCGAATCAGCTTATAGTCCACATTAGCTTTTTTATTTACTAAAAGATCTGCTTCTTCATCATGGATAGCATTATTTTTCAACTCATAGCTAAGCTTATAACCATTATTTAAAGTAGCACTATATTTCCCATTATACCAATCATAATTAGTTTTAATCTTCTGGATATTCTCCATTTGGTTAATCGAATACTCATTTAATTTCTTTTCTGCAATTATATTACCAATAATAGGAATATAACTAATTCTAGAAAAAACCATTCCTAAAGTGGCAAGGAGCAAAAGAACAAATAATGCAGGAATAAATTTTATAAGCTTATTTTTATAATCAACCAATTTTAATCACCTTTTTTATTTCTCTTTGAATTTTATTGCATCTTTAGTAGTTTTTCTATTTCATCTGAAGGCATGGGTTTATGATAATAATAACCTTGAACATCATCACATGATTTTTGGTTTAAAAAATCTCTCTGGACCATTGTCTCAACACCCTCTGCTAAAACATTAAGGTTAAGGCTTTTTGCTAAATTAATTATGACTGTTGTAATTGCCCGATCTTTTTCATTAGTTTCTATTCCTTGTGTAAATTGCATGTCAATTTTAATTCTATCAATAGGTAATACTTTAAGCCTAGTTAAGGATGAGTATTCCGTTCCAAAATCATCAATAGCAATCGTTACTCCTATTTTTTTTAATTTTGATAAGGCTTCTTCTATATAAGTCATTTCTTTTATTACAGTACTTTCCGTAATTTCTAATTCTAAATATTTAGGATCTAAGCCTGTCTTTTCAAGAATAGTGCTTACTTCTTCAGCAATTTTAGGATTAATTAATTGAATGGCGGAAAGATTGACAGCCATCCTTAACTTTACTAATCCCATATCTTGCCATTTCTTATTTTGCTCACAAGCTGTTTTTAAAACCCATTCACCAATAAGAGTAATTAAACCATTTTTCTCTGCTAAAGGAATAAATAAACCAGGAAGAATCATTCCTTTTTCTGGATGATTCCAACGAATTAAGGCTTCTAATCCAGTTATTTTTCCACTTACCATGTCTAACTGAGGTTGATAGTAAAGGCAAAACTCATCATTTTCCAGAGCCCGATAAAGGTCATTTAAAAGTCTTGTATTCATTTCAATTTCATCTTTCATTTCTGTTGTACATAAAACATATTGGTTTTTACCCTTGTTTTTCGCTTTATACATTGCCGTATCTGCACTTTTAATTAATGTATCTCCATCTTCTCCATCCACAGGGTAAATAGACACACCAGCACTCGCTGTAATTAAGAAATATTGTTCTTGAATATTAAAACTCTTTCTAAATAAATCCATAACTTTATCAGCAATTATATTAATATCAGAAAACTCTTTTATATCATTAAGTATAATCATAAACTCATCCCCACCAAAACGGGCTACCGTATCTGTGGCTCTTATAGAGTTTTTAAGTTTTTGAGCTACCTCTCTAATTAGGGAATCCCCACCCTTATGACCAATGGTATCATTTACGGACTTAAAATTATCAAGATCAACAAACATAACACCCACATATGTTCCATTTCTTTTTGCTAAATTAAGAGCTTGATTTATTCTATCTTTAAATAAAAATCTATTTGGTAATAAAGTTAAACGATCATAATAAGCCATAAACTCAATTTTTTTCGCATCTCTTATCTTAATTAATCCATGAGATATTAAATTAGATAGAATATTAAGTTGTTTAATATTCTCCTCAGACCATAATCTAAATTCTACTACTGAGTCTAGTCCAATAAAACCCAAAATTCCTTCTTCACCTTCTACTGCTACTGAAATTAAAGACTTAACCTTTTGTTCAAGTAATTGATTTTTTTCTGATTTAGCTTCCTTAGGCATGAGATTAATATCAGGAATATGAACATTCTTTTTTTTATCAAGCTGTTCTACCCACCAAGGGAATACATTTAGTGGCATTTTGTAAATTTTACCAACCTGTGCCTCTATACCTTCTTTGCAATATTCATATGAATAGGTCATTGTTTTATTTTCATGATTAATTAGAAATAAGTAAGCTCGATCTCCTTGAAAAAAATCAATGATTACAGCTAATAATTTGTTAATCTTTTCATCAGCGTTTTCTTGGCTTATATTAACAAATTCTAGAGAAATCTCTGCATTGATCCTTTGGAATTCAATTTGTTCATTATTCTCCTTTATCTTGAGAACATAAAGTTTATTAATATATATACCTACTAAAAAGGCAAGAATAAACATTCCGATTCTGGCTATATAATCATATTGATTAATTTGTACAATTGCTTCTGGTTTTAATATCCAAATTAATCTCTGAGTAAAAATTGCCATAAGTGTGGAGGATATTAGTAAAGTTTTTTTACTAAAAAGAAGAGATGTCATAATTATTAAACTTGGAAATACCCATACAGTTAATCCGCCATCATCTAAAAACTGAAAGATAACAATGGGAATACTTAGAACAAGAATTATTATTGTTAGTCTATCTTTTAAAGACTTTTGAGAAATACTTTGAGTTATATATATAATTACACCTAGAAGAATTAAACTTCCAGATTTTAAAATCCATGCTTTTAGCTCTCCACTACCGTCATTGACAGAAGGGGCGCACTCTGAGATAAAGGCTAAAACTCCTCCAGCACAAAAAGCATATCCAAGATTTTTAAAGATGTTTTTCTGGTCTTCGTCAGTAACAATAATTTCATTTTTATGAAATATTTTTCGTTCCATAACACCATAGTATCTTGCTGCATAATACATAGCCCAAGTAGGAAGAAGAATGTATATTGGAGTCATTTGTGGTAAAGGCTTACCAATTATCGAGCTGGCTCCCACATCAAGCACACTTCCTAGGACAAAGGCAACTAGAAAGGCAAATATTATGTAATTACCTTGTTTTGCTAACTTTTTGTTTGCTAATTGTTTTTTCCAGTGCCAAACTGTAATTAAACCAATAATTAAATAAGAACTATAATATGTATAAAAAAACCAGTCCCAGCCATTATTTATAGAAATATTTATCCATCCTGTAGTGAATTT
>CAZXPJ010000003.1:21059-149688 GCA_964642925.1 uncultured Eubacteriales bacterium
TGAGTTAAAAGCAATAAAAAATGCAACATTAAAGCAAAGAGAGAGCTCCAGGCAATAGCAGAAATCCGCCTCCAAAATAAAGCGTTTTCATAACTCATAGCATCATTAGCCATAGCAAAACCTAAAGACCAGACACTCATAGAGATACAAATAGCAAAAAAAACTCTATTTACACTTTCTTTGGGGTTTAATTTTATTATGTAAATTCCCCAGTAAAGGTAAATAAAGATTAAAGCAAAAAACACTAAGGCAAATAATTCTGCTAAATACTCCACCCTTGGACCTCCATTAATTACTATTTTTAAAGTTTATTCTTCGAACTAACCACGCTTTTGTTTCTACCTGTTTTTTTAGCCTTATACAAAGCCTCATCAACAAATTTCAAAGCTTCTTCTTGAGATATTAAGTCTTTAGGATCGATGGTTACTACCCCTAAACTAACTGTTACATATTTAGAGATATCTGATGTAGAATGGGGAACAGCCAGGTCTTCAATTGCTGTTCTAAGTCTTTCTGCTAAAATTTCAGCACCTTTTTCATCTGTTTCCGGTAAGATAACAATAAATTCCTCCCCTCCATACCTTGCAACGATATCAGATCCTCTTTCTACTATCTTTTTTAAAGCATCCGAAATAATCTTTAAACACTTATCTCCAGCTTGATGTCCATAAGTATCGTTATATTTTTTAAAATAATCTATATCCAACATAATTAAAGATAATTTCTTACAAGAGCGTTTCATCCTAGAAAATTCTTTTGTTAAGGTTTCATCAAAATATCCTCGATTAACTAAGCCCGTTAGACTATCTGTTATGGAGTTTAGTTGTGCTAAATTTTTTTCATTTTCTAATTGCTCAAGTAGCTTTTTAATTTTTAATTCTGCGGCTTTTCTTTCTGATATATCTCTTATAATAAATAGCATTTTAGCGGGATGTCCATTAGCATCGTAAATAAATCTACTATTTACTTCAATATCAAAGATGCTTCTGTCCTTTTTTATTCCTCGATATTCGGTAGCTTTTAGATTGCTTCCTTGATACATTTTTTTAATATTTGCTTTTGCTCTTTCAACATCTTGGGGAATTATAAATTCCAAAAGTTGCATTCCAATAAAACTATCAAAATCAGATTCATAACCAAATATTTCTTTAGCCGCAGGAGATATCATTAAAATTTTACCCTCTAAATCTGTAATTGTTATATCATCTGGGGAGGCATCAAGAATTGAACGATATTTCTCTTCACTTTCAATTATAGCTTTTTCAAATTCCTTTCTTACAGTTATGTCTCGAATAACACTGATAATATGGTCTATAGAATTTATAATAATTATTTTTGCGGAAATCAAACCTATAAATTGACTCTGATCTTTTCTATGGAAAATAAATTCCCTGTTTTTACATTCCTCATTTTTCTTTAACTCTTCTATAAAAAGTATTCTATCCTCTGGTTTATGCCAAAGATTAATTTTAGATACATAAGTATTATTTACCTCTTCCTTTTTATAACCTGTCAAAACAAGAAAACTCTCATTAACATCTACTATGAAGCCATCATCTAATCTTGTTATTAGTTGAGCATCTATACTTGTGTTAAAAATTAATTCTAATTTTTCTTTTTCTAATTGTTTATCATTATGAATCCTTTGATTTAACATTATTATAAATCCAAAAGTCCATAGGGTTGTCAATATGATGGAAACAATAAAAGTCATCATCAAAATGTTTGTTTGATCAATATAGGGATTTAGTAAATTGATTCTTTCTATATGAAATAAACGAAAGACGTTAAAACTGCCATATAAGAAAAAAATGAAAGCTGTAAAGTTGGCTGAAGTAGAGATATCTTTATCTCTCTTGAAGAAAAGCTGATAGCTTATCATAAAGGAAAGAAGAATTAGAGTAATTACTATTGCAAATGTTCGGTATGAGATATTATTATTTATAAGCATAAAATAATAATAAATCAAATTAAAAGCAAAAAAAATGGATATTGGCTTCCATTTATCTACTTTTTTACTCATATTTAAAAATTTTTTAACCCCTATATATAGGTATATTTCTCCTAAAATTATGAGGGAATTGGAAATTATTACTAATATTATTAAGCTTTTAAAGTTTATAAGGGACATAAACAAAAAACCAAGGGCTAACAAGCCAGAACCTAGTAACCAATAACCAATACCTCTGTAATTTTTATTTACTTTGTATTGAATAAAAAGGGCGATAACCTGAGTTATTAAAACTAAACTTAATATAAGAATTGTAGTGGTTAAAGTATTAAATTCCATTTTTTTTCACCCTTTCAACTATATTGCTTTTTTACCCCAAACAATAACTGAAGAAAATCCCAAGATAAATAGAATAACAATCCAAGCATTTATTTCCGAAGGTATTAAAGCTCTAGCTGAACCTAATATTAAACCTGCAAAAATATAAGATAAGGAAATACTATATTTTTCGTAGAGTTTTGCTAGTAATCTTACTAAAAGAAACATCCCTAATAGACTTCCTGCACCAAAGGTAAGGAGTTGAAATATTCTTAATTCACTTAAGTAATAAAACACATTATCGTACAGTCCCATAATAATTAAAATTGAACTTCCAGGTAGACCTGGAATTACCATGGCAGCACTAGATAAAGCTGCTCCTACAAAAATATAAGCTAAGCTAATATCATCAACATATTCCCCAACCCCAATGGGTTCAGCTCCTAAAATGAATCCCGTTGTAAATCCGATTACAAATAATCCAAGTAACTGTTTATTCACCCTATAATCTGTTCTAATAACAAAACGAACAGATGCAATTAAACTGCCTAATAAAAAAACAGCTGCTTCATTTCTATGGGTTTCAAAGAATAAAGAGAATATAAATCCACTTAGAAACAAACCAGCAATGATCCCACCAAAAAGACGTAAATGTGGCCTCAGGTTAAAACAAGCAAGATCCTTTACTAAATCTTCATACACTCCTAGAATAACAAAAGCAGTGCCACCACTAACTCCAGGGAGGAGCATAACAAAGCCTAGAAGAATTCCCTTAAGCCAGGAAACCATTTTACTACACCACCTCTAACTTCAATCATAATATTTATACCCTATTTTTCTCCTTTTAATACTGCGAATAAACCTTTCCCAGTTCCTTCTCTTACTTCTTGATATTTGTTCTCTAAAGAATAAATTGTTTGTCTTTTATCTTTAACAGTAAAACCTGACTTTTCTAAATATTTTACCATCTCTTCTGCGGAATTAAAGCTAGCATTTTTATAACTTTCATGTAAATGTTTGTTTTTATCATAAATATCTCCTAGCTCTGTATCTCTGTCGAGAAAGGCAATGACTAGAAATCCGTTTTTCTTCAAGATTCTATTAATTTCCGAGAGGGCTTTTAATATATTATTAAGAAAGCAATCTACAGTGACCATTAAAACATAATCGAAAGAATCATTAGCAAAAGGGATATCCTCAGCATAAGCTTTTATTACATCTAATCCTTTATCTCGGGAAGCCTTAACCATAGTGTCTGAAGGGTCTATTCCTTCTTTAATACCAAGCTTGGAGGCAAAAAGACCGGTGCCTATACCAATCTCTAGCCCTCTTCCAGAAATAGGCAAAAGAGATTCAATAGCTTCTAATTCGGATCTATATATTTCATTATTAATTTTAAACCATTCTTCGTACTCTTTTATATCTTTTTCAAAAGAATTAGTATTCACTATTTACCCCCCATTAATTTGTTAAATATCTTTTCTATAAATATTAATTATATATTTAAATGCAAAAGAAGGATAGTAATATATACCACCCTCCTTTTTTGATATTTTGTTTAGATTAATTTGTAAAAATAATCCTTAGGGAAATACCTACCCGGACATAATGTTTGTGCTCCTTTTACCTTACTATGAAGTTCAACCATTGTGTTTACTATTTGATATTTAGCTTTTAAAAACTTTACTAATAATATCAAAGATGAAAGTTGAAGCTCCGTGGGGGAATCATATTGAAAATTCCCAACTAGACAAAGACCAATACTAGTATAATTTCTTTTGTTTGCCCTGCAGTGTGCTCCCATCTGATCAAGACTTCTCCCAGCTAAAACTAAGCCATCACTATCCACAATAAAATGGTACCCAATATCCCCAAAATTCTCTGCTATATGCCATTTTCTGATATCTTCAACGGATATCTTTCTTAGACCTTTGCTATCCCATACTTTTCCAGGACTGGCAGAATGGTGGATAACTATCCCTTCCCAACTTTTGTTCATGATTCTTTCATTTCAATTGCTCCTGCTAATGAGTTTATAGATAGAGACAAAGCATCAATCTTTTGTTCTACCCTAACCAATAAATAAGCAGATACAACCATAGGAAATCCATAATTACCAAAGCTGATTAAAAATTCTTCCATTATTTTCTCCTTTCCTTAATATTAGGTGGCCGATCCTTATAAATAAGATTACCTTGATTAAAGAAAAATACAAAAAGTAGCTCTATGGATAAAAGAAGAACTTTAGATTGTTAAATTTAACAATTCCAGGGTTTCAATTGAATATATGGGTGTTTTTAATAAAATAAAAAGGATTCCTCGAGAAAATTTGCGAGGAACCCATGTTTTGTTATTTATAAATTATGTTTTAAGCTGTTTCTAAAGTGCCACCAGCCTCTTTCCAAGCAGGAACTCCACCTTTAACTAAAGTAGCTTTATAGTCAAACATATGGAGAATCAATGTAGCATAAGCGCTCATAGCATCTAAAGTACATACTACAAGTATTGTCTTATTTTGGGGTATTTCTTCGATTTTATCCACTATATTCGCTAATGGGAAATTGAAAGAACCAGGTATATGCCCTTTCTTATAAACAGCCTCAGGTCGAATATCAATTATGAATAAATTATCATCTTTTGCTTCCATTATAGGTTTTGCCTCGGACATCTCCATCATATAGGCATTATTTTCTGATAGTCCCGCTGTAAAAGCTTTAAATTTTTCACGAATCTTTGAATCCATATCGAATCCCTCCTTAGCTAATCTTCAACTATTATTTGTTTTTTTAAACATTCTACAAATTTTTTAACAAGGGGAAAAATTTAACATCTTCTTTAAGCATATGTCCTACTACAACCTCTTCAAATAAAAATGAAAAGACTTTAGAGATATCAATTAATCCATTATTTAAATTTTCTCTAATTTTATAGGCTTTTTTTATAAGATCATTATGAATATGTCTATGGTTATATAGTTCATTATATTTTATTTTAGTTAAAATAATTTCTTCATACTTAAAATGCTCCACAATATGATTAAGAATATCATCTAAATATTTTAATACTTCTTCTTTACCAGGAAACAAGGCATAGGTTTCTAATAGTTTGCTAGATAACATAAATAGCTCCTTATGTTGTTGATCAATATTTTCTTCTCCACAATTCCAAGCATCCTTCCAATCTAAAGTAAGAGATTCATCATCCCCACTTTCAAAAACAACTACTTGGTTCCTTCCCTGGTCCTTAGCTTGGTATAGAGCTGTGTCAGCGTTTTGATATAATTGATGATAAGTTTCTCCTTTTTTCCTTTCAGCCACACCAAAACTTGCAGTAAATTTTCCTGCTACAGGATGTATTACTTTTTCTATTTCAATACGTAATTTTTCCGCTGCCTTTTGAGCTCCTTTTAAATCTGTATGAGGCATAATTACTAGAAACTCTTCTCCACCTATTCTAAAATGATAGTCAGATAGTCTAGTATTCTTAGTAACAACAGCGCCTACCATTTGTAGTACAGAATCCCCTATAGGGTGTCCCCACTCATCATTTATTTTTTTAAAAAAATCTAAATCTAAGATAAAAAGTGATAATGGAATTTCATACCTTTCCGCTCTTTCAATTTCATCTCCAATTATCATATCTAAATGTCTTCTATTATAAAGTCCTGTTAATTCATCCCTTATTGCCATGTCCTTCATCTGTTCCTCTACCTTCTTTTGAACAGTAAAATCATTTATCGTAATAAATATAACATTACATCCCTTATAAAATCCTACTACTCCAGAAAGGTTAAAAAACATTTCCTCTCCTTTTGGGTTTTTAATTTTACCCTCAATACCTTCTAAAATATTTTCTTCTATAATTCTTTCAATAATAGTAGCCATATCAAAGTTAAGCCATTTAATTGAATTAATTATATTGTTTTCCTCCGTTGTTTCTTGAATTAGCTTTTCTCCCTGATTGTTAGCCAATATTATTTCTCCTGTTTCTTTAATAATAAAGAAAGGATTCCTCATTGTATTAAACATTTTTATTATATTTTCATTGTTTTCGTGTATATCCCAAAAAGCAGTTTCCATAGCTAATTGAATAGGTTTGATTAGCCTAGTAAACAAAAGGATAAACATTATAGTTATTAAAACCATAAATAAATTATCTGCTACCTGTATACGATTAAAAGCTGTGGCTGTTTTTAATTCATATTCAGAAACTATATCATCCATCCTTACAAGAAAAAATCCTTCATTTTTTTTAATTATTTCTATTTCATCTTGAATTTTTTGAAAATTAACCTTTTCTCTTTCTATATTTGTAATCTTTAATATTTCATTTCCTGATTTTGTAATATTCTTATAAAAATAATCTATATCCTTAAAAATATGAGCAACTACTGGATCATTATTTCTATTTATAAGTTCATCATGAGATTTGGAAAATTCCTTTAAAGAAACACCCAAGTCTTCAATATAATATTCATAATCTTGATTGGAGGGATCTCTTAATATTAGCATAGAATCTTTTGTTATTTTTTGGCTAAGCATTCTTTGTCTGCCGGCGATATTTATAAGCCGACTGCTCTCCTCTTGCTGAGATAAGAGATATTGCATTAAGAAGTGTTTTGAAAGAACCATTCCTATGATTATTAAAATAACAAAAATATATTTTTTTGATGATTTCTTATAAAGTTCTTTATAATTTGATCCGCCTTCATTCATTTAGTATCTCTCCTTTGTATTTTTGTTACCTTAGATTTTAGGGTATTATGTATTAACGTCAAATTTGAAAGGGTGACTTTAATGAGTTTTACAGAAAAAATCAAAAATAGACTTACTGGTTTAACGAAAGCAACAGGAAGATTCCCTTTAACAACATTGTTTTTAGTTGCTGCGGCAATTACTAATATTATAAACATTAATTCTGATATGAATTACGACACTTACGTTATAACATTTCTTTTAGGTGCACTTTTAAGTGCTACCGGACAAATAATTTATGAACGTTTTTTTACCGAAAAAAGTGTTTATAACTACATTATTATGGGAATCTCTCTGTTACTTGCGACAGGCTATTATCTTATAATAAAAGATGTACCAGATTTTAGCATTGAATTGTCTGTTCGGACAGCTGTTGCTATGTTTGCTGTTTTTATTGCTTTTATTTTAATTCCCACTCATAAAAGAGAAATTACGTTTAATGACAACTTCCTAGTCTCTTTTAAATCTTTTTTTATTTCATTGTTTTTTTCTATTGTAATTTGGGGAGGTATAGCTTTAATCCTAGGGGCTATCGATCAGCTACTTGTTAAGATTGATTATCAATTATTTTCCTACAGTGCTACTATAATTTTCTTTATCTTCTTCCCTTTGTTTTTTCTTTCAATGATACCAGTTTATCAGGAAAAACCAAAGACAGAATATGAAAAATATACAACTGTACCAAGGCTTCTAGAAGTACTAATTTCTTATATTATAATCCCCATATCAGGAGTTTTTACTTTAATATTATTAATTTATATTGTGCTTAATATAAGAGGTGAGTTCTGGACAGATAATCTGTTAGAGCCAATGTTGGTAAGTTATTCAATTACTATTCTTTTAATCTACATTCTCAGTAGTCTTCTTGAAAACCAATTCGCCATAATTTATAGGAAGATTGCCCCTAAGGTATTGGTTCCTATTGTTGTTTTTCAAGTTATAGCTTCAATTTTTAAAATACGTGAAATGGGATTGACTCATGGTCGCTATTTTGTAATTTTATATGGAATTTATGCAGCTATAGCTGGAGTTGTTTTAAGTATTGTTCCTGTTAAAAAGAATAGTATTATAGCGGCTCTATTAATTATTTTTTCTATAGTTTCGATTGTTCCTCCTATTGATGCCTTTACAATAAGTAAAAAAAGTCAAATTAATACTTTAGAAGAAACTTTGATTAAAAATCAAATGCTAGAAGATAACAAGATAATTCCTAAAGGGGATTTGCAATTGGAGGAAAAAGAGAAGATTACTACTAGTATAAATTATCTATATCGCATGGATTACCTTAATGATATTGAGTTTATTCCTGAAGAATTTGAAATGTATAAAGATTTCCAGAATACTTTCGGATTCAGACAATATGATTATCCTAATAAGTATCAAGATACGATTTTTGTTAATCTTGAAGGAAATCAGGCTTTAATGATACAAGGATATGACTTTATAACTACTACTTATATTAGTGATGAGGAAAGGAATAAAGAAATTCAAGATGTTAAACTTAGTTATCTAGATATAGAATATACAATATCTTCTAAATTAAAGAATGAAATAATATATATTAATCTTCTAGATAAAAACAATATTGTTCTAATCGAGTTTTCTTTAAAAGAAATTATAGATAGGTACTCCACTGGTTATTCATCAGAAAATCTTCTTACTTTAGAAGATGCTACTTTTATTACTGAGAATGAAAAAGTGAGAATGGGAATAATAGTTCAAGATTTTTATTTCGATAAACTAGCCAATATTAATACCTATTGGGGAACAGTAAATATTTTAATAGACTTTAAATAACAAAAGAGCCAGTATCTTTTTAAAAGATACTGGCTCTTTCTATTTAGTAACCCATTTCTTTTAATAGTCTTGAAAGGGTAGACAATCTTTCACCAATGAGCTCACCATCATCACTTAGAGCTTGGGAAAAAAGTTTTATATCTTCTTTTATTTTTTCATTCTCTGTACAGACTTCTATAGTCATAGCATCCCCTTGAAGCCCAATTCTATCGATTTGAGGTTTTTCTTCATTGTAAAAATTTTCATATCTATAGGCATCTTGAAAATGGACCTTTGTTCTACAAACAAGAATAGCCAAATCTAGAATTCTATGAAGAGGCAATTCTTCTGACTGACGCGACCACTTTTCTCCTGTATGTCTCCATACCTTGCCTGATATCTCTACCTTCCCTCTATCATTCCATTGAGCAAGCCCTAGAGATAATCCTTTAGCATCTGAATTATAGGCATATCTTCCATCAACATTTTCATAATTTTCGGATACTATTACTGGTTTGTGTTTTAAAGTAGTTGGTATTTTCATTTTAATTCCCTCCAATTTATTTAGTAGTTTACTAATTTAGTAGACTACTAGTGTTATAATATTCTTGTTTACTTAATTTGTCAAATCTCCTTTATACTTTTAATAAGAATTGACCCCTATCTACATAGATAAGGGTCAATTCTGGCTTTCTATTAATCTTTAGATGAGAATTAAAAATTCTTCAATAAATTTATCATTTCTATAGCAGAAACGCTAGCTTCAAATCCTTTGTTACCACTTTTTGTTCCTGCTCTTTCAATTGCCTGTTCAATGGGTTCTGTTGTTAATATCCCAAAAATAACTGGTTTTTTTTCTTTTAAAGATACCTGAGCTATCCCTTTAGATACCTCAGCACATACAAAATCGAAATGAGGTGTTGCGCCTCTAATTACTGCCCCTAGACAGATAACTGCATCATACTTATCTCCGGAAGCAGCTTTTTGAGCGACTAAGGGGATTTCAAAGGCTCCAGGAACCCAAGCTATATCAATATTCCCCTCATCTACTCCATGCCTCACAAGAGCATCCAGTGCTCCAGATAGGAGTTTCCCAGTAATAAATTCATTAAATCTGCCAGCAACAATTGCTACTTTTATATTTTCCCCATTAAAATTTCCTTCTAATATTTTCCCCATTATTTTGCCACCTCGAATTCCTCTAACATATGACCCATTCTTTCTTTCTTAGTTCTTAGATAAAATTCATTCTTTTTATTAGAATGGATTTCTAATGGAACTCTTTCAGTAATCTCTAAACCATAGCCTTCAAGTCCCTTAAGTTTTTTTGGATTATTTGTCATAATCTTTAATTTTTTTATACCTAAATCCAAAAGAATCTGAGCACCTATCCCATAATCTCTTAAATCTGCAGGAAATCCTAAGGCTTTATTAGCTTCAATAGTATCTTTTCCATTATCCTGAAGCTCATAGGCTTTAATTTTATTCAATAAACCAATTCCTCGTCCTTCTTGTCTCATATATAAAAGAACCCCTCTACCTTCCTCTTCTATTTTCTTAAGAGCTTGTGACAGTTGGTCTCCGCAATCACAACGAAGAGAGCACAATACTTCACCTGTAAGACATTCAGAGTGGACTCTTGATAATATTGGTTCTTCCGTATTAACATCGCCCTTTACTAAGGCAAAATGCTCTTGCCCAGTTAATTTTTCTGAATATGCATGAAGCATAAAGTCTCCATATTTTGTAGGCATCTTAACAACTGCTTCTTTTTGAATTAATATTTCCTTTTTCCTTCTGTATTTAATTAGATCGGCTATTGTTATTATTTTTAAATTATGTTCTTTTGCATATTCCATTAACTCCGGTACTCTGGCCATTTTGCCACTATCTGAAATTATTTCACATATCACCGCAGAAGGATATAAGCCTGCCATAACTGCAAGATCCACAGAAGCCTCAGTATGTCCTGCTCTTCTTAATACTCCTCCAGGGGTATATCTTAAAGGGAAAATATGTCCTGGCCTTCTCAAGTCACTAGGTTTAGTGTTTTTATCTATCATTTTTTTTATTGTTAAAGCTCTTTCAAAAGCAGAAATTCCTGTTTTTGCCTCCTCCGCATCTACTGATACAGTAAAGGCTGTACAGTTCCTATCAGTATTTTTATCTACCATATCGCAAATATCCAAATCTTGCAGCTTTTCGTCTATTATCGGCTGGCATACAAGTCCCCTACCATAGGTTACCATGAAGTTAATAGCCTCGGGAGTAACTAACTCTGCCGCCATTACTAGGTCCCCTTCATTTTCTCTATCCTCATCATCTATAACAATAATCATTTTCCCTTTCTTAATATCTTCCACTGCTTCCTCTATATTGTTAAATATAAATTTCATAGCGCACCTCACCTGAAACCATTATCAATCAAAAATCTTTCTGATATCTTCGGTTTCCTTTCCTTAGATTTTTTTGAATTAAATAACCTTTCAATATATCTTGCTAATATATCAATTTCTATGTTTACAAGATCCCCATTTTTTTTAAATCCTAGAGTAGTATTATTGAGACTATGAGGGATAAGGGATAATCTAAAATAATCATCTTTTATCTCTACTATAGTTAAACTGATACCATCTATTGCTACTGAGCCTTTTTTTGCTAAATATTTCTGTATTTCCAGAGAGTAAGATATATCAAAGACTTCTGCAATACCAACATATTTCTTAGATATTATCTTACCGATGCCGTCTACGTGACCACTTACTATGTGACCACCTAATCTGTCATTTACTCTTAAAGCCCTTTCAAGATTAACTTTATCACCAGATTTTATTCCTCTCATAGATGTTCTTTTAAGTGTCTCCAACATTATTTCAGCTGTAATATGATTTGAAGAGAAATTAACAATTGTTAAACATACTCCATTAACAGCAACAGAATCTCCAATCTTTAAATCTTCTGATACCAAGGTAACTGAAATCTTTATTTTAGCGGATTTAGCATTTTTTTCTATTAATATTACTTTACCTAATTCTTCTACTATACCTGTGAACACAAAAAACCCCCTCTTATATCTAGGGGGTTTTTTAAAGGATGAGAACAAAACGAAAATGATTTTTATGCATTTTCAACACATTGATAAGGCATATCTTTTCAATTCTTCTATCATCCAGACTATACTGTCGGCACTGGAATCTCACCAGTTCTTGCCATACGGCTCGCGGGCTTTACCGCCGGTAGGGAATTTAACCCTGCCCCGAAGAAATTTTTTCCTATTCTTATTTTAAAAGTTCTTTTTTAATTTTTTCTACTAATTCCATAAAATTATCATTTAAAATTTCAATTTCTTGCTTAGTCACATTATCAATATGGATTCCAACACTTACAGAAACCACACAATCTAAAGCTGTTGCTATTTTTTTAGCTGCTAAACAAGCTAACTTATCCTCTTTGTGATCTTGTAAGGATATAACACTAGTAGTAGCACTTCTTTTTATACCATTATATAGTTTCTCAGTTGGTGATGCGATAGAAATAGCTCCAATATGAGGTTTATCTCCACCAACTATAGATATATTTAAATCTTTACCACAAAAAACAATAATGCTTTCAATAATGTACTTACCTTCTCCAACTTTTAAGATAATACTATTCATTGCTTTCAATTCCATCCCAAGCAATAAATTTCTTATGATCTAAGTCAAATTGCATCAATATTTTACCTATTATATGATTAATTTGTTCTTCTATCGTTTGAGGTGCATTATAAAAAGTTAACTGTGGAGGAATTATTACACACCCTAAATCTGCTGCTATTCCCATATTCTTTATATGAATTTTACCAAAAGGCATTTCACGAGGAACAAGAACAACACGACGATTTTCTTTTAGGCATACATCTGCAGCCCTAATTAACAAGTTACCTGCATATCCAACTGCTATTCCTGATAATGTCTTCATACTACATGGCGCAACAATCATTCCTTCAGTTTTAAAAGAACCACTAGCAATACTTGCTGCCAAATTCTTATCATCATGGACATAATCTGCTAAGGCTTCTATATCTGAAGGCTTTATATCTGATTCGAGGCTTAAAGTACGTATTGAGGCTTCAGACATTACTAAATGTGTTTCACATTCTGGATAAGCTTTTAATGCTTTTAATAAATGATATCCCAAAACAACACCACTTGCTCCAGTAATTCCAACAGTTAAACGCATATATATTCTCCTTTTTTAAATACTATGAAAACATTTATAAATAAAGTAAACCAATTAAGCTCCACCAAGGAATTTGAACACCAATGGTAATTATAACTGCCACTATTGTTAATGGTAAACCTAGGCGCATTACTTCTTTCTGCGAATACAATCCATTTTCTTCACCTTGGCCAACTAAAATATTCAAATGATGGAAAGGGAAAATATAGTGAATACTTATGGTAGTAAATACTAACATTGCTACTGCAACGGGATTTATTCCAGTTCCTTGTGCAAATATTAACAAAGCTGGGATTGCAGCAATACCCATTACTGCAATAACACTTCCTAAAACCATATGAATAGCCATAGAAATAACTACAACAAGAAGAGCAAAAACAAATATATTTGAAGGTACGGTTGCAGGTAACAGAGTTTGTGCAATCCAAGTATTCATCCCAGTTACTGCTCCTACCTTACCAATAGTAATTGCTGCTGTTAAAAATACCAGAACTTGTACTGGTACTTGAGCCCATTCCTTAGGTGTGATTACTTCTCCAATTACAGGGAAGCTCATTAACATTGCCAGTAGAAGAGTTATCCAACCAATATCAATTCCATGCACTGAGTCTGTCATCCAAAGAGTCACTGCTAGAATCAACCAAGCAATAACTCTTTTTTCCATAGTAGAAACTGATCCTAATCCACTTAATCTTGATTGTATGTCTTCTTTGTCAATTTCTACCTCTCGTGATGGTTTGAATAACAGTAGAATTAATATACAGGTTAAAACACTAGATATAATACCTGGAACACCCATATATATAAACCATTGTATCCAGCTTACCGCCACTCCAGAAAACTGAACTGCTAATGGATTAATAACGCTATCACCTGTCAAAAAAATGGTAGAAACAGGTACTGATGCTGCAAATACTGTAAAACCTATTTTTATTGCATCTTCTTTTGGTATCTTAGCACTACTAATTATAACTGTCATAACCGTCATAATCAGAAATGCTCTAGGCCATGGATGAGGGATTAATAAACTTAAAATAAATGTAAGAATAAAAATAGAAATTATAATACTTTTAAAAGAACTTACATATTTAATAATAAATTTATAAGCAATCCGCTCCCCCAAACCTGAAGACTTAACTGCTGATGCTATTAAGTATGCACCCATAACTAGATACATAGTTGAATTAAGCCAAGGTGAAAAAACCACACTGGGTTCCGCTACTTTTAAAATAACTAAAAGAGCTAAATATACACCTGATATATAACCAGCTTGAGTAATTTGAAAGGCCCAAAACAAAACTGTCATCAATGTCAATGCTAGACACATTTTACCTTCTGGAGATAACCCCTCAATTGGCGCCATATTAATTGCAACTGCTAATACTATTCCTAATATTAGGCCAATTTCTTTGCTGTATTTTTTCATAAGAATAATTCCTCTCAATTCATTTTTTTTAAATTTATTATTATGTAAAAGGATCCTTTTATTTTTTTAATTATTTATTTAAAGGTGGAACTGGTGGAATAACTCCCATAGTAGCGATTTTTTCATCATCTAATAAGAATTTTGGATTTATGTTTATATCTTCTGTTGAACGCCAGGAATACCAGCAATTCTCACAAACATAAACTTCCCAAACATTTCCTACTGGGGAATCAACCATTTTCCTTGCTTTATTCGATTCACAACGAGGACATAGCATTTAAAATACCTCCTTTTAATTTATATCTATTAAATTTCATCTTTATTTTTCCATAAAGGATCTTATTACTTTTTCCCACTTCTCTGTTCCTACTGGAGGAGACAAGATTTCAGTTTCTCTAGGAATATGCTCAGGAGCAACAGGAGTAGTTGCATCAATAATTAATTTATCATGCATTCCTGGTGGGTTTGAAGATGGGTCTAAAGGCATTCCAGGACAATTTTCAATTACTGAGACATCCTTGCCCGGTTTAACCCTAGTAGTCAAGGCCCACATAACCTGTTCAAGATTAAATGGATCTACAAATTCATCAACAACAATTACTACCTTTGAATATGGCATACCATGAGGGGTTGATAGCAATCTAAATGCAACACCTTTACCATATCCTCCGTAACGGCTCTTTGTAGAAATAATAACTCCCATACCATGGGTATACATTGCGTTAACAGCAACTACCTCTGGCATAGTTTCACTAATTTGTTTAAATAAAGGTACACTAGTATTCAATGCCATTAAGTAATCAATTTCTGTCCAAGGAATACCTAGATATAGATTTTCAAATATTGGATTGTCTCTGTGAGTTATTTTTGTAATCACTACTTCAGCCTGTAAACGAGCACCTGAATAAGAGCCTGGGAATTCCCCAAATGGTCCTTCAACGGTTCTTACACGAGGCTTTATATAACCTTCTAAAACTACTTCTGAGCCAGCTGGCACATATAAATGATCATAAGTATCAGATTTAATAATATCTGTTGGTACTCCATCCTGTAGAGCCCCTACAAACTCATATTCATTTTGGTTATATCCCACAGGGGTACTTGCCATAAATGTAACTAATGGTGTATTCCCAAGAGTGATTGCTACAGGTAAAGGCTTGTTTTCTCTTTCAGCCTTATCAAGTTGAAGTCCGATATCATGGAAGGGTAGTGCTTGAATTCCAACAAGATTCTTATCCTTAACTTGTATACGATATGTACCTACGTTTAATTTATTAAAATCATCTGGAAATTCTGGATCACCAGTTACTACAGAAGCTTTTGAAATAAAGAACCCACCATCTTGTTCATTAATTCTATAAAGTGGAAGAATTTCAAATAAATTTATATCTTTGTCAATTACATTCTCTTTACAAGGTGCATCTTTTCTTTCTACAACATTTGGAGGAACTGGGAATTTATCCCATCTCCTGTTTAATTCAAAAAACTGTTCTTTGGTTGGTGTCTCTTTGTCCATGCCCATCATTAGTGCGTGGTTTTGCCAAGATCCATGAACATTTGTAACTACTTGGCCTTTATACCCCTTAACTTTTTCGAAAAGAACAGCCGGACTATTCCCTACGTTTGACGCTGCCCTTCCAGCTGCACCAATATCAGGTTCTGGCATTACTTCTTCTTTAATCCTGACTAACTGACCTTCTGCCTCAAGGACTTCTAAAAACTCCCTAAGGTCTTTGTAAACTTTAGCCATTTTAATACCTCCTATTGTATTATTTCTAAAAATAATAATTAAAGCTTTTCCTTAGCTTTGATTTAATAGTACCCATTGTTAAAATAGGAGGCAATTCGATTAATGAATAAGCTGATTCCGAACACAGCCATTACTTTTTTAAAATTATACTGTAGAATAAATATATGCAGATCTTAAATATAGAAAGGAAGGATACATAAATGAGTATAGAGCAAATTATTTGTTTTCTAGCAATAGTTAATCACGGAAGTTTTACCGAGGCAGCTTATCAAGAAAATATTTCTCAATCCTCTATCTCTAAACAAATTAAAAAACTTGAAGATGAGCTAGGGGTTGAATTATTCTCCAGAAATAAGAACAAAATTAAGTTAACTTCAGCTGGTTACGAGTTTTTAAAATTCGCCAAAGAAGCTAATTTTGCATATTATAATATGTTAAATAGCATATCTATTTATAAGGGCACTGCAGTGCAAACAATTAGAATCGGTTCAATTACAGCTTTATAAGATTATAATAATGATGCGCATCTTGGTAAATTTCAATCAAAATATCCATCAATAAAGATAGATTTAAAAATTCAAGAACAAACAAAGCTGGAGCGTATGCTACAAACTAATAATCTTGATGTGGCTTTTATTCGAACAAGATATCTCAATTCTGAAGATATAGAAACTTTAAAATTTATCCCTGATGAAATGGGAATTGTATGTCAAAATGACTCTTTACTAACTAAGAAAAAAGAAATATCCTTAGAGAGCATAACTAGAGAAAGACTCATTACATTAGATGAGTCTTCAAATGTTTATTTTACTTTGCTAAATGAATGTAAGAAAAATAATGTCCCTCTAAATATTGTTATGACCAACAGTAGGCATGAGACAATTTTATCTTATGTTAAAGAAGGATTGGGAATAAGCATTCTTCCTAAGCGTCTTTTCATATCAAGTAAGAATGAGGGGCTATCTTTTTTACCCTTTTCTGATCCTATAAATAGTGGGGTGTATTTAGTGTGTTTAAAAGAAAATTTTCATAACCCTATAGTACAAAAATTATGGAAATATACAATTAATGCAAAAAAACAAGGAGAAAACAAAGATTGAAAATCTAACTTACCTTTTATAGAAGGGGTAATGGTAATTTAATATTTTTAAAATTTAGGAGGCACTGTTTTGAACTTGAAAAATGAAACTTATAATGATTATAGACATATTGCAGTAAATGAAATTCCTTTAATTGACCTTAGAGCCCCTATTGAATTTGCTAAAGGGGCTTTTATTAATTCTGTAAATCTTCCTATTATGATGGATGAAGAACGGGAGAAAGTTGGTATCTGTTATAAAGAAAACGGAAATGAAGAAGCTACTAAACTGGGACATCAATTAGTTTCGGGAGATATAAAAAAAGAAAGGGTCCAAGGATGGATTGAATTTTTAAAATCTCATCCTGATGCTCTCATTTATTGTTTTAGAGGTGGGCAAAGATCTCAAATTGCCCAAGAATGGATTTATCAGGAAAGTGGAATTATTGTTCCTCGTTTAGCAGAGGGTTATAAAGGTTTTAGAAACTACCTATTATCTTCCTTAGAACCACAGAATATTAAAGCTCTTCCTATCGTAATTAGTGGTCATACAGGGGCTGGAAAAACTATATTTATTAATGAAATTAAAGAAACCATTGATTTAGAGCAAATTGCTAACCATAGAGGCTCAGCCTTTGGAAGGCATATTTCTGAACAGCCAGCTCAGATAAATTTTGATGATAATTTGGCTTATAAAATTATTCAGAATGAGGCTAAAGGATACAAAATAATGATATTAGAAGATGAAGGACGTAATGTTGGAAGATGTTACTTACCTAAAGATCTAGTGCAACATATAGCATCTTCCCCCCATATTCTTCTAGAAGTACCTTTTTTTCAAAGAGTAAACAATACTTTAGAAGAATATGTTTACCAAGCTCAAAAGGAATATCAAGATGAATATGGTTTGGAAGAAGGACTTAAGAAATGGAAAGCTTATATGGAAGATGGGTTGAAGCGAATTATAAAGAAACTTGGGGGCGAACTTTATAATAGGATTTTGCTCTCATTAGAGGAGGCTTTTAATTCTCAAATAAATAATGGGGACTACGAATATCATAAAAACTGGATTGAATTTCTTTTAAAAGAGTATTATGACCCTATGTATGAATATCAGCTTGAAAGAAAAAAGGAGAAAATTGTCTTTAAAGGAACAGAAAAGGAGATCCTTAAACACCTGGACCTCCTTCGAAAGGAACTAACCGAAAATTAAAAAATATCCTAAAACTAAAATACCTAAAACAATTCTATACCAACCAAAGGCCTTAAAGTCATTGTTTTTAATGTATTTTAAGAGAAATCTTATAGCTACTACTGAAACTAAAAAAGCTGTAATCATACCTATTCCTAATATTGTAAATTCCATACCTGTAAACTGAAAACCAAATTTATAAAGTTTTAGAGCACTTGCTCCAAACATAACAGGAATAGAAAGAAAGAAGGAAAACTCTGCTGCAATAAATCGTGATGTACCTAAAATAATTCCTCCGAGAATTGTAGCCCCAGATCTTGATGTTCCAGGTATTAATGATAGTACCTGGAACATTCCTATTAAAAAGACTGTTTTATAAGTTAAAGATTTGAAATCATTAAACAATGGTTTTGAACCTTTGTTTTTATTTTCTATAATAATAAAAAGTACACCATAGAAGATTAATGTGACAGCAACTGTTTGATAATTATAAAACTTATCATTAAGCCAATCATCAAAGAGCAATCCTAAAACAGCGGCAGGGATTACACCAATTATTACCTTAAACCATATTTCCATTGTATCCTTTTTTTCCTGAAGGCTTTTCTTGGGAGAAAATGGATTTAATTTATGAAAATATAATAAAACTACCGCCATAATAGCACCTAATTGTATTACTACAAAAAACATATCCTTAAAAGCTTGAGATGCATTCAGCTGTAAAAATTCTTCTACTAAGATCATATGCCCTGTACTACTTATCGGGAGCCACTCAGTAATTCCTTCTACTATCCCTAAAAAAATTACCTTTAATATTTCTATAAAAAACAAATATTTCTACCCCCGTAATTCTACTGATATTTTAGTATTTTCTGTGCATACTTCTAATAATAAATGAAGTAGAGACTCTCCATAAAAACCCATGTTTTTTGTAATTGATTCTGTGTTGATAATTATAATATATTTTTCTATGTCATCTGTGGAAAGATAATCCCACAAAGCATCAAGATTCTTTCCATAGAATTCAGGAAGCTTTAATTTTCTTTTTAAGTATTCATGGGTTGCTTTTTTATCAAGCATTTTACTTCCATTTAAAATTATTTCTTCCATTTTATAAACCTCCTAATAAAGTTTTTCAAAACTTTCATAATGGTTCTTAGTATAGTAAATTAGGGAATCATTAGAGAAAACAATTCGTTCTCCCCCTCTAAATCCCCCTTGATAATTAATATCACATTCATAATAAGTGCGACCCTTCTTTTTGGGTAAAAGACCTTCCTTATTTCCAAAAATATCTCCACCAATGGAGGCTTTATCCGTTACCTCCCAGAGGTTTCCTTCAGAGCTTTTCCACCCTAATTTACTTGCCTCTTTTTTTGTTATGAAATTCACAGGAAGCTCATTATATTTATGGATATATTCAGCAACTTCTTCCTTTGAAGTATAGCTATTTCCCTCTTGTATATCTATTTTTGTACATCCTGTTAAATTGAATAAAAATAAGAAAGTTAAAAATAAAACCAGGAATTTCTTATTTAATAAATTTCTATACATTATTCTATCTCCTCATTATGCTTTTTAATTATACTCAAAATAAATATAGTGAGCAAATTTGTATCTTTTCTCTGATAAGAGTATACTATATAAAGTTAACTTGAAAGGGGCAATAAATAATAAATGATACAAGTAAATGAATTATCATTAAACTTTGGAGACAGAAAATTATTTGAAGATGTAAACCTTAAGTTTACTGAGGGAAATTGTTATGGTTTAATTGGTGCAAATGGTGCAGGCAAATCTACTTTCTTAAAAATATTATCGGGGGAAGTAGAACCTAGTAGAGGTAATATTAGTATTACCCCAGGACAACGTCTTGCAGTACTTAAGCAGAACCATTTTGAGTTTGATAATTATACAGTTCTTGATACAGTAATTATGGGACATAGTATTTTATATCAAATAATGAAAGACAAAGATGCATTATATGCTAAAGAGGACTTTTCAGAAGAAGATGGTATTTTAGCCTCTGAACTTGAAGGTGAATTTGCTGAACTTGATGGCTGGGAGGCAGAAACCAACGCAGAAAAGTTATTAATGGGCTTAGGAATTGGCAAAGATCTTCACGAAAAAAAAATGAAAGAGCTTAATGGAAGTGACAAGGTAAAAGTACTTCTTGCCCAGGCTCTATTTGGTAATCCTCATATTCTTCTCTTGGACGAACCTACGAACCACTTGGATTTTAAAGCTATTAATTGGTTAGAAGAGTTCCTAATTAATTATGATAATACTGTTATTGTCGTATCCCATGACCGTCACTTTTTAAATAAAGTTTGTACCCATATGGTGGATATCGATTTTGGCAAAGCTAAAATGTTTGTGGGTAACTACGATTTTTGGTATGAGTCTAGTCAATTAATGCTTAGACTTTTAAAAGATGACAACAAAAAGAAGGAAGAAAAAGTTGCTGAACTTCAAAGCTTTATAGCTCGGTTCAGTTCTAATGCTTCAAAAGCAAAACAGGCTACTTCCCGCAAAAAGCTTCTTGATAAAATTAATATTGAAGATATAACTCCTTCTTCTAGGAAATATCCTTTTGTTGGTTTTACACCGGATAGAGAAGCAGGAAATGATATTCTCAGTGTGGAAGCTTTAACCAAAAAGACAGATGAAGCTGAAAGTCTGAACAATGTTAGTTTTACAGTAAGAAAAGGGGATAAAATTGTTTTCCTTAGTAGAAATGAATTAGCTATAAATACCTTATTTAAAATACTCATGGGGGAAGAAGAAGCAGATTCAGGATCCTTTAAATGGGGAACAACCACAAGCCAAGCTTATCTTCCTCTTGATAGTGAGTCATATTTCACAGATACGGATTTAACCCTAGTTGATTGGCTTAGACAATATGCCAAAGAGAGCCAACAAGAAGAACCTTTCATTAGAGGTTTCCTTGGGAAAATGCTTTTCTCAGGAGATGAGGCTTTAAAAAGTGTCGGTGTTTTATCTGGAGGAGAAAAAGTTCGCTGTATGTTTTCTAAAATGATGCTTTCGGGAGCAAACGTACTTTTACTAGAAAATCCTACAAATCATTTAGATCTAGAATCTATTCAGTCAGTTAACAATGGTTTAATTGCATTTAAAGGAACCGCACTCTTTACCTCTCATGACCATCAGTTTGTGAACACTATTGCAAACAGAGTTATTGAAATTACCCCAAATGGAGTTTTCGATAAGGAAATATCTTTTGATGAATTCCTAGAAGATGAAGAAATTCAGAAAAAAATTGATGAAATGTATAAATAAATTATCAAAATAAAAAACTTCCCTGTTATGCTTATCATTTAAGATAATTCTTCAGGGAAGTTTTTTTGTTTCTAGAATTCTAGAACTTTATTCCAAGCTAATAATTCCTTATTATTTCCAGTTACATCCAGTATCTCTATTGGATAATCAAACTTGGCTAACTCTTCATTAACCTTTTTTGCAGTCTTTAAAGCCTCATTATTCTTAGTTGTAGATGTTCCTCTTAATAATTCATTAACCGCTGAATCATACATTATTATTTGAGTATCTTCTTTAGGCAGATTTTTTAATTCTTTTAAAAGAGCTAAAATAGCAAAATGAGTAACTAAAAATGGTTTTTTATAATTCTGATACTTTTTCTTTTGAACTAACAATTCCCCATCTTTATAAATCCCATATCTAATTTCCATATCCTCACCTTCCTGATGAGTAGAAATTCCCACAACATAAGCTTTTATCATCTATTGTTCCTCTCCCTTCTCTTCTTTTACTTTTCTAAGTCTTCCTTTTACAGGTTTAGTCTGCAGAGCTTCCAGAACTAATTTTCCTTTTCCATTTAAAATTTCTACAAAAGTAGATACATCTAGAATATTTATTACACCGATATCCCCTACATCTACTCCTTCAATATTACATAAAGTCCCAACTACATCTACCGGCCTCATTTTAGTTTTCTTTCCAGCATTTATATGAATTCTCATTATATCCCTTGTAAGGTCTTTATCCTTAGCTTCTTTTTTTTCAACTGCTAAATTGGTTTTTTCTAGAAAAGCTGCTTTTAAATCTTCTGTTTCCTCTTTTAATGGAATTTGACCCTCCTCTAACTCATCAGGAAAAATTTTCTGAACTTGTTTAAAATATTTTTCATCTTTAGGAGTTAGAAGGCTCAAAGCTCTCCCGTCTTTCCCAATTCTACCTGTTCTTCCGATTCTATGAACATAACTTTCCTTATCTCTAGGAAAATCATAGTTTATAACAAGAGATATATCATCAACATCAATACCCCTTGCAGCTACATCTGTAGCTACTAAAAAAGGAAATTTACCTCTTTTAAAATTTCTCATTATTTTAAGACGGTCATCTTGTTCTAAATCTCCATGAATTTTACCACAATTACATCCTTTTTCTTTTAGAAAAGAATAAACTTCTTCAACTGTCACCCTCATACCACAAAAAATCATGCCTGTATCAGGATTTTCCTTAACTAAAAGCTTAAATAATAAATCCATTTTATCTTCATGGTTAACTTTATAATATGTTTGTTTTATGCTTCCAATATTACCAGCTTTCTCTTCTGTCTCAATAAACTCAGGCTTATCAAGATAAGCATCACACATATCTTTTATTTCTTCGGAAAAGGTTGCTGACAGGAGAATATTTATTCTTTCTTCAGGTAAGAAGGACATTATTTCTTCAATTTGTTCGATAAATCCCATATCTAGCATTTCATCTGCTTCATCTATTACTAAGAATTTAATCATGGAAACATCTAAGGTTTCACGATTCAAATGATCTATTATTCTTCCAGGAGTACCTACAACTATATGGGTCTTTTGCTTGAGTTCTTTTTCTTGATTACGAAAAGAAGATTTGCCATATACTGTGGCAGCTTTAATTCTCTTAAATCGACCAATATTAAAAATTTCTTCTTGAACTTGAACTGCAAGTTCTCTTGTAGGAGTTAAAACCAAAGCTTGAGGCTTATTCTCCTCCCAATCTATTAACTGGCAAAGGGGAATAGCAAAGGCCGCTGTTTTTCCACTTCCTGTCTTAGATTTAATTATACAATCTTTACCAGTAAGAATTATAGGGATAACTTCCTCCTGAACCTTAGCAGGCTTTTGATAACCAAGTAAATCTAATGCTTTTAATATTTCTTGATCTAAATTCATATCTGAAAATTTAACTTCATTCATTAATCTTGGATCCTTCCTTTATACATCTTTTTGGGAAGTACTTTTATTTTTAATTCTTTTTCATACAATTTAATATAATCTTTTTCTTTTTCTGTAACAATGGAAATACAAGTGCCTTGTTCCCCTTGTCTACCCGTTCTTCCAGCCCTATGAAGATAGCTTTTGGAAATTCTAGGAATATTTAAGTTGAAAATATGGGTTATACCTTTTATATCTAAACCCCTTGCAGCTAAATCAGAAGCCACAAGAATTTGAGTTTTTCCATTTTTAAAATTTTCCATTATTCTTTTTCTATCCATCTTATCATATTGACCATGAATGCCCTCTGCTATTAGTTTATGATAGCTTAATTTCCCTGCTACTTTTTCAGCTTCTTCTCTTTCCCCAATAAAAACAATGGCTTTTTCTGGATTTACAATTCTAATAATCTTTCGTAGTGTTTCGATTTTATCCCTTAATTCAACTTGAAAATATAAATGCTGAATTGATTCAGGAACTGTATTATTGTCTCCTACTTTTATAAATAGAGGATCTTCCATTATTTCTCTAGCCTTATTCTCTGTATCTTTAGTTATAGATGCAGAGAAAGCAAGAAGTTGCCGATCTCTTTGAGTTGTTTTAATTATATCTTTAATAAGCTGGAAATTATTAAGATCAAAAAGGCTATCTGCCTCATCAATCACAATTGTTTTAATAGTATGGGCAGTAATTTTTTTTTGTTTTATTAATTCCAAAATTCTTCCAGGAGAACCAATAATCAACTGTGGCTTTTCCCTTAATTTTTCAATTTGTCTTTTAATATTTACATTGCCTAAAATAACAGCAGAATTAATTTTAGTCTCTGCACATGTACTTAATAATTCTACTTGTCTTTGAACTTGAATTACTAGTTCGTGTGTTGGGGCAAGTATTATTCCTTGCATTTCTCTTTTTGTAAAATCTATTTTCTTAAATAAAGGAATTAGATAAGCAAAGGTTTTACCTGATCCTGTTTCTGCCTGAACAATCAAATCTCGATTATTTAGTGCTTCTGGGATTACTTCTTCTTGCACCTTAGCTGGTTTTGTTATATTTTCTTTTTTTAAGGCTTCAGAAATAGATCCGTTTATCCCTAGTATTTTTAAGAACTCTTCCATGAATATTAATCTCCTTTTATTTACTCTTATTCTTATTCATTATCTCAGCAATTTCATTTAGATAAATCCATCTATCCATAGCTTTATTTAACTTGTTATCTAATTGTTCTTTCTTTTGTAAAAGGTCCTTTAAAACTTCATAATCCTTAGCGGATTCATTAATCTTATTAGCTAAATTATTTATTTCATTTTCTAAATTAATTATTAGATCATCAATTTCATCATATTCCTTTTGTTCAATAAATGTTAGTTTAACGGGCTTTTCCTTTTCTCTTCCACTTTTCTCTTTTATTTGTTCTTTTCTTAAATTAGATTCATCTATTAATTTTTCTTCATAATAATCGGAATAATTTCCGTGGAAAATTTCAATTTTCCCTTCCCCGGAAAACACAAAAATCTTTTCCATAACTCTATCAATAAAATATCTATCATGGGAAACAGCAATAACAGCTCCAGAGAAATCCTCAAGATAAGATTCTAGTACAGTTAGAGTTTGGATATCTAAGTCATTAGTTGGTTCATCTAGTAAAATAACATTTGGTGCCTCCATTAATACTTTAAGAAGATATAATCTTCGCTTTTCTCCACCGGATAATTTTGAAATTAAATTCCACTGTAAAGCAGGTGGGAAAAGAAATTCTTCTAACATTTGAGAGGCGCTAATGGAACCTTCGACTGTTTCAATATACTCAGCTGTTTCTCGGATGTATTCAATTACCTTTAGTTTTTCATTAAGCTCAGGATTTTCTTGACCAAAATAAGCAATTTTTACAGTTTCTCCAGTAATTACCTCTCCATTATCTGGGGGTATTAACCCGGCTATTATCTTTAACAAAGTAGACTTTCCTGCACCGTTTAAACCAATTATTCCAATTCTATCTTCTTTATCTAGAATATAGCTAAAGTCCTCAATAAGATTGTTCGCGCCATAGCTCTTCCCAATATTAATAAGTTCAATAGTTTTCTTTCCAAGTCGGGAGGATACTCCTTGAATGTTCAAGCTTTCGTATTCTTCAGGTCCTTTTTGGTTTTTTAAATCATCATATCTTTCGATTCTAGCTTTTTGTTTTGTACTTCTTGCTCTAGCTCCTCTTTTAATCCAAGCTAATTCTTTTCTGAGTATACTTTGTCTCTTTCTTTCTGAAGCCCTTTCTTGCTCCATTCTTGCAGCTTTTAATTCAAGATATTCAACGTAATTTGCTTGATAATTATAAATTTTACCAAAATCCAATTCTGTAATTCGATTACAAACTCTTCCAAGAAAATATCTATCGTGGGTAACCATTAATAAAGCTCCTGAACGATTATTTAGATACCTTTCTAACCACTGTATTATCTCATTATCTAAATGATTTGTAGGCTCATCAAGGATTAAAAGATCACATTCACTTATTAAGACTCCTGCAAGAGCGACTCTCTTTTTTTGTCCTCCAGATAAAAGCCCTGCTTTTTCAGAAAAGTTAGTAATTCCCAACTTAGATAAAATTGTTTTTGCTTCACTTTCTATATTCCAAGCTTCATTTTCATCCATCTTTTGGCTTAATATTAGCAATTTATTTTCTTTTTCTTTATTCTTTGAATCAGCATTATAGTCTTCAAGGGCTTGCTCATATTCTTTAATTAATTTAATCATTGGAGAACTACTTTTGAAAACTTGCTCTAGAACTGTAACATCATTAGCAAACTCCGGATCTTGAGGTAAATACTCAATAATAGTTTTTTTACTTGTTTTGATTTCTCCTAAATCACAGCTTTCCACCCCAGCAATAATCTTCAATAAAGTAGATTTACCCGTTCCATTTACTCCAATAAGGCCGATTTTATCTCCGTCACTAATATTCAATGTAATATCATTTAACAAAGGCTTTTCAGTATATGCTTTTGTAATTTTTTCCGCTGTTAGAATATGCATAAATTTCCTCCATTTACCTTAATATATTAATAATACCATTTTATTTAAAACAAGGATAATATCTTTGCTTTTTTTGTCTAATTTGCTTATAATATCAAAGATATTCTTATATAAAGAAAGGATTTTAAATGAGTATTTTAAATGTAAATAATTTAAGCCACGGCTTTGGTGACCGGGCGATATTTGAAAATGTATCTTTTCGTCTTCTCAAGGGAGAACACATTGGTTTAATTGGGGCTAACGGGGAAGGTAAGTCTACTTTCATGAATATAATTACCCATAAACTTGAGCCAGATGAAGGACAAGTAGAATGGTCAAAAAGAGTCCGTGTTGGATATCTTGATCAGCATACTTCTTTAGAAAAGGATCATAGTATAAGAGATGTCTTAAACAACGCTTATAAGTACCTTTTTGAATTGGAAGATGAAATGAACAATCTCTATTTGAAAATGGGAGAAGTTGATACAGATGAACTTGATGATCTCTTGGAAGATGTTGGAACAATTCAAGAAATATTAAATCATAACGATTTTTATATTATTGATGCTAAGGTAAATGATGTTGCTAAAGGTTTAGGCCTTACTGAGGTCGGATTAGAAAAACCTGTAGATAGCCTAAGTGGAGGTCAACGTACAAAGGTACTTTTGGCAAAACTTCTTTTAGAAAAACCTGATATTCTTTTATTAGATGAACCTACCAACTATCTTGATGAGGAACATATTGAGTGGCTTAGAAGATATCTTCAAGAATATGAAAATGCTTTTATTCTTATTTCCCACGATATTCCTTTTTTGAACAGTGTAGTTAACTTGATTTATCATATGGGTAATAAAGAACTTAATCGTTATGTAGGGGATTATGATAATTTCACAAGGATTTATGAAGCGAAGAAAAAACAATTAGCTTCAGCCTATAAACAACAGCAAAATGAAATTGCAGAATTAGAAGATTTCGTTCAAAGGAATAAAGCAAGAGTTTCCACAAGAAATATGGCTATGTCTAGACAAAAGAAACTAGATAAAATGGATAGAATTGAATTGAGTAGAGAAAAACCAAAACCTGAATTTCACTTTAAAAGCTCTAGAACATCTGGAAAGCTTGTCTTTGAAGTTAAGGATTTTGTTATTGGTTATGAGGAAGCCTTATGCCGTCCTCTAAACCTTCTTCTAGAGAGAAACCAAAAAATCGCCATAACCGGGGCTAACGGTTTAGGTAAAACAACTCTTTTAAGAAGTATTCTTGGGGAAATTCCTAGTATTTCTGGAAATATGGAAAATGGAGAATTTCTTCATATCGGCTATTTTCAACAAGAAATAAAAGAGGCTAACTATAATACTTGTATTGATGAATTGTGGAGTGAATTTCCCCATTATACTCAGCAAGAAATAAGGGCCGCATTAGCAAAATGTGGATTAACAACCCAACATATTGAAAGTAAAGTAGTCGTTTTAAGTGGTGGAGAACAAGCAAAAGTACGTTTATGCAAACTCATAAATAACGAAACTAATTTCCTTGTTTTAGATGAGCCTACAAACCATCTAGATGTTGATGCTAAGGAAGAACTTAAAAGGGCATTGAAGGAATATAAAGGAACTATTCTTTTAATTAGTCATGAACCAGAATTTTATAATGATATAGTAACAGATGTGTGGAATCTTGAAGAATGGACAACTAAGATAATATGAATGATAAAGGCTTATGGGGAGAAAATTTAGCAGGAGAA
Source organism: uncultured Eubacteriales bacterium (assembly GCA_964642925.1). Taxonomy (GTDB): domain Bacteria; phylum Bacillota; class Peptococcia; order Peptococcales; family SKKY01; genus SKKY01. The sequence goes on from CAZXPJ010000003.1 coordinate 49,513, forward strand.
TATCTGAAAGACTTGGGATACTCTCCTCTTTTTTCAAATTTCAGCTGGAAATTTGGAGAAATTGACTTAATAATGAAAGACAATGATTATATTGTCTTTATTGAGGTTCGAAGTTTACAAAATACTACTAGTATCCATCCTATTGAAACAATTAATAAAAATAAGATAAAAAAGATAAAAAAAACAGCAGAGTTATTTCTTCATAAACACAATCTTCATGAAGCCCTCTGCCGTTTCGATTTTATTTCAATTCAGGGAAATCCCCAAAAATATACTATTGAACATTTTAAAGATGCTTTTTAATTAAATTCCTGCCAAAATAGCAATTATTTTACCATCTATCAGTGAGAAAAGTTGATGAGGCTGCAAGCCAAGATATACAATCAATACTAATAATATGGAAATTGTAATCCCCTCATATCTCTTTATATCCGTAACTTCAGATAAACTCTTAGGTACTTGTCCAAAAGCAATTCTCTGAAAAGCCCAAAGATAATAACCAACAGAAATAATAATCCCTGCTCCAATAAGAAGAACCCAGAAGCCATAAGCTTGGAAGAAACCAAGGAGCACTAAGAATTCACTAATGAATCCTACAAAACCTGGCATTCCCATGGAAGCAAAGAATATAAGAATCATTAAAGTCATGCCTACGGGCATTTTTTTGTATAAACCTTGAAGGAGAGAAATTTTTCTTGTTCCTGTTGCGTACTGTACTGTCCCACAAGACATAAAGAGAGCAGCTGATATTAATCCATGGGCAACCATTTGGAACACAGCTCCAGAAAGTCCGTAGTAATTAAAAGCTTGAATACCAAGAACTACAAATCCCATATGACTAATACTTGAATAGGCAATCATCTTCTTTAAATCATCCTGTTTTAAGGCCACTAAAGCTCCGTAAACTACATTCATTAAACCTAAGACTATAACTGGTATAGTGTAACCTACAGCTGCATCAGGATGCATTAGATAAGCTATACGTATCATTCCGTATGTTCCCATTTTCAACAATACACCTGCTAAAATAGCACTACCTGCTGTAGGAGCCTCAACGTGGGCATCAGGCAACCATGTATGAAACGGTACAATAGGAATTTTAACAGCAAAGGCTAGAAATAAAATTGGGAACCATATCTTTTGGAAAGATAATGGAAAACCCATTCCTGTAAGTTCAGGTATGGAAAATGTAGGATATCCTAATATATCTAGACCTTGAAGATACATGGGGAAAATTGCAACTAAAAGTATTAGGCTTGCTATATGGGTGTAAATCAAGAACTTTAATGAAGCGTAAGATTTCCTTGCTCCCCCCCAAATACCAATAATAAAAAACATAGGAATTAGAACAATCTCCCAAAATACAATAAAAAGAATAAAATCTAAACTAGAAAAAACTCCGATTACTCCAGCTTCAATAAGTAAGAATAAGGCAAAAAACAATGGTGCTCTTTTACTTTGTCCCCATGAGAAGTAAATTACTAACGGTGTTAAAACAGCTGTTAATAGGATCAACGGAAAGCTTAATCCATCTACACCTAAATAATAATTAATTCCTAATTGTGGAAACCATCTAAGTTTTGTAACAAACTGAAAATCCGGATTGCCTCCATCAAAAGAAGAATACAAAAACACTCCAACTGCCAAGACAGCCAAAGAAGAAAATAAAGCAATTTTTCGTGACATTTCATCATTATCTCTAAACATAAATATAATGATTGCAGCTAAGACTGGCAAAAAAATCATTATTGAAAGCATTTGCTTTCCCCCTTATCCTAAAAATTGTTGAACAGCATCTATAACTGTCTGAATTGTTTTTCCGGGAATTAAGCCGGAAATAAGTAGCAGTAAGGCAGTCAAATAAATGCCACTTTTAGTAAAGAAATAGGAAGCCGAAGTTTCCTTCTCCTCTGAACTTTTCATAATATACATATATTTCGCTATTTTAAAATAATATGCTAATGAAAGAGCTGAGTTCAAAATAAGAGCCACTGCCAACCAAAAATACAATCCGCCGGCCTCAACAGCACCAAAGATTATTACCATTTTACTCCAAAAACCTAAAAATGGTGGTATCCCTCCCAAGGAAAGTAGGAAGATAGTCATGGCAAAGGCTATCATGGGCGCTTTTTTAGATAAACCTGCGAAAGATTGAAGACTGGTGTCTTTATATACTTCTCCCACATAATAAATCACCATGAATGCTCCCACAGTCATCAGTAAATGAGCTAAAATATGCAAAATTGATCCTGTTAAACCATATAAATTTCCTACTGCGTATCCTACAAGAATGGTTCCGGCGTTTGCCACACTTGAAAATGCAATCATTCGTTTAACATCATCCTGCATTAAAGCAGCTAGGTTACCAACTGTCATAGTTAGAATTGCTAAGAACGCAAGTCCAATTGTCATTTCAAATTTTATTACTGCAAAGGTTAACAGAAATAATTTTATCGATACTGCAAATGCACCTTTTTTTGTTACTCCTGCTAAATAACCACTAATTGGACTAGGAGAGCCTGTATAGGTATCCGGTGCCCAGAGATGGAAAGGAGCTAAGGCCATTTTATAAGATAAGCCTCCTATAATAAAAGCAAAAGCTAAAAAAATAATTGGAGAGCCTTGAAATGCATATAAACCTTGAGCTATATCTTTAAGGTAGAGACTTCCCGTCATTCCAAAAAGATAGCTCATTCCAAAAAGAATTAATCCAGAAGAAAATGCACCTGTTATATAGTATTTTATACCGGCTTCAAATCTTCCTTCTGCTTTTTGATCTATAAACGGTAAAGAATAAGTAGAAATACTAGTTAACTCAAAAGCAATATATAATGTCAAAAGATCATTTGAAGCGGGCAATATTATCATCCCTATTGTTGCAAAGGATAAGAAGCCGTAGTATAAATTTGAGTGTTCCAAACTATCTGCAAATTCTTTTCCTGTAATTATAAAAATTAAGGTACCCACTAAAATAATCAATCTTAGTAGAATACTTAAATCACTTACTTCAATAGTATTAAAAATAATTTCTTTATTAACATTAAACATAAATAAATTAACGCCTATCGCCGCAAGGACTCCCCCTGTTATCATTAAAAAAGAAATGTTTTTTTGACCTCTTAAAAATAGAAGAGTAACTCCTACTAAAAGAAAAATGATTTCAGGTAAAATGTAATATAAATCTAAGTAATTAAATCCATTCATCAGTTAATACCTCCAATTCTTGCAATAATCTCTAAATTGGAGACATTCAGCAAATTAATAAGTGGTCCTGGAATAACACCAAAGAAAACAATTAATGCTGTTAAGAATACAAGAGCTGTTTTTTCGTTTTTATTGATATCATCATACTCTTGATCTACCAGTGCTAAATTTACTTCACCAAAGAAAGCTCTTTCTAAAGCCCACAAATAGTAGACTGCTGAAAGTATCATTGAGAACATGGCAGCAATTGTTAAATACCTATAAACAGAAAAAGCACCTATAAAAACATTAATTTCTGCAACAAAACCTGCTAGACCTGGTAATCCAAGAGAAGCCATAAAACTAAAGACAAAAAATGCAGTTAATTTGGGAACTTTCTGAGCTACTCCCCCAAGCATACTTATATTCCTTGTATGGAAAGAATGTTGGAGAATACCACAAACCATAAACAACATTGCTGAAATAATTCCATGAGCAAATAATTGATAAGCTGCACCATTAAAACCATTAATATTTACAGTGGCAAGTCCTAATACCACAGAACCCATATGACTAACACTAGAATAAGCAATCATTTTCTTCAAGTCATCCTGAGCAAGTGCTAGAAAAGCTCCGTACAACATACTAATCACACCAAGAGTTGCGAGAATATAGGCGTAATAATGTACAGCCTCTGGAAATATAGGAAAGCCTAGACGAATTAAACCATACCCTCCCATCTTAAGCATAACACCAGCTAAGAGCATACTCCCTGCTGTAGGAGCTTCAACATGGGCATCTGGTAACCATGTATGAAATGGTACTAAGGGAAGCTTAAATGCAAATCCTAAGAACAATAATGGGAAAACCATTATCTGAAATTTTTCCGGAAAATCAAAATTTAAATATTCCATAATATTTAAAGTATAGAATCCATCAATACTTCCCTTTAAGAAAAACATAGCTATAATTCCAGCTAACATAAAGAAGCTACCTAGATGTGTATATATAAAGAATTTCATTGCTGCATATTTTCTTCGTGGCCCACCCCACTCTAAAACCATAAAATACATGGGAATTAAAACTAATTCCCAAAATAAATAGAAAAGAATAAAATCTAAGCTAACAAACACACCCATTAATGTTGTTTCTAACAATAAGATCAATGCAAAAAAGTTTTTTGCATTTTTTGTTTCTTCACCTAAGAAGATTAGGGTTACAAAACTTATAATGGTCGTTAATAAAACTAAAGATAAACTAATTCCATCCATTCCCATTGAAAAAGAAATCCCTAGATTCTTTATCCAATCCACGCTAACTAAAAATTGAAAGTCTGGGTTGCTTTGATCAAAAATGAAGTATAAATAAAAAGAAATTAACATTACTAAACCCGAACTAATCATACTAATATTTTTAATCATCTTGCCTTCTGCCTTAGAAAAAAACAAGTAAAGTCCTGTAATAAGAGGTGCAAAAACCATTAATAAAAACAATGATGTCATTGCAAAACACCTCCTATAATAAATACCACCGCAAGAACTCCGGCAATTGTCCAAGTAAGATAACTTTGTATTTTACCTGTACTCCAAATTGTCATTAACTTTCCTTTAATCAATACTATATTTTCGATTCCACGAATCGCACCATCAAAAATATAAACATCTATAATTCCTGCTATATTAGCCAAAGATTTAGCAATACGGGCAGCACCATTAACAACTCCATCAAAAATATGAGTATCTATAAATGAGGATACACTAGATAGTCCCTTGGTAACTACCACCGTTCCATTAACAAATCCATCAATTATATAAATTTCAACAAATCTACTAATTCCACCAGTTATTATTACAAAATATTTGCTAAATTTTTCCACCATAAAATCAAAATAATATCTGTTTTGAAAAAATACCTTAGGACCACTTACAAACTTTTGCAGTTTTTCTTCTTGGAAAACTTTCAGATGATAAATCAAATAGGCTCCAATTATTCCTATAGTAACTACTGCAATAGAGGAGTACATTACAATGCTTTCATGATGAGGAAGCTCACCAAAATTGAACATCATTTTACTAATAGGACCTTTAAATACTCCTGAAAAAATTGCTGCTATTCCCAGGATTATTAAAGGAAATGTCATTGTAATAGGAGATTCATGACCATGAAAATCTGATCTTTTATCACCTAAAAATACTAAGAAAAACAACCTAAACATATAGAAAGCCGTTAACATACTTGTAAAAAGAAGTATGTAATAAGACACCATATTTCCACTTTGGTAAACTTGAAGAAGTATTTCATCCTTACTTACAAATCCACTAAGACCAGGAACACCTGAAATAGATAAGGTTCCTAATAACATAGTAATACCAGTTATTTTTTGATATTTTAAAACTCCACCCATTTTTCTAATATCACCTGTGCCAATTGAATGAATTACGGATCCTGCTCCTAAGAATAACAGAGCTTTGAAAAATGCATGGTTAACAACATGGAGTAATGCAGGTATTGCTCCTAAACAACCTAAGGCTACCGTCATATAACCTAATTGGCTGATTGTTGAAAAAGCAAGTATTTGCTTAAGGTCATCAGAAAAAACAGCCATCAAAGCTGCAAAAATTACAGTAATGGTCCCTATTATCATTATGAAGTTTAAGGTTAAATCTGATAAAACATAAATAGGATATAAACGAATTACTAAATACATACCAGCCTTTACCATTGCTGCAGCATGAATTAAAGCAGAAACTGGTGTTGGCCCCTCCATTGCATCTGGTAACCAGATATGCAAAGGAAATTGGGCTGATTTACCCATTACTCCGCCAAAAATAAGAAGGGTTGCTAAAACAATTTCCTTTAAAGGTAGAGTTCCTTTTAAAGCTGAAGCGAAAATAACTTCATAATTAAAAGATCCCGTCCCTGAGTAAAGTACTAATAAACCAACGAGCATAATTATATCCCCTACTCTAGTTGTAAGGAATGCTTTTTTACCCGCTGCTGCAGCGCTGTTTTTCTCAAAATAAAAACCAATGAGGGAATAAGAACAAAGCCCCATAATTTCCCATGCAATAAACATTTGTAATAGATTATCAGCTAATATTAATTGCACCATTGAAAATCCAAAAAGAATCATAAAAGAAAAAAATCTTCTTAAGCCTTTTTCATCTTTCATGTAAGAATAGGAATACACTAGAATCATCGTTACAAGAAATGATACAAGCATAATCATAATCCAGCTTAAAGCATCAAGATGGAATCCTAACTCTATTCCTTGAAACCATTCAAAGGTGTATTTAAATTCTTCCCCGGAAAAAATCTGGGGTCCCTTTGACATTATTAAAAAAAATACTGTTGCTGATCCTAATGCTCCAATAAGACTTGCTTTTTCTTGAAGTTTGTTTCCAAAAGTATATACAAGAAAAAGTGCGATTAAAAGTGGCATAGGATACAACCAAAATAAATCCCCCATTTAAATCCTCCAATATCTTTTAGTGTTTTAATAAATTAAAATCTTCTATAACTAATTTACCTTTGCCTTTATAAGCTGCTATTGCTATGGCTAGACCAATAGCCACTTCTGCTGCTGCTACCACTATCACAAAAAGTGCAAAGATTTGACCTGTTACAAGAACCTCAGGTATAAATTTATTAAAAGCTACTAAATTAATATTTACTGCATTTAACATCAGCTCAATTGAAAATAATACGGATATAATGTGCTTCTTACTTAGAACACCAAAAATTCCTACAGAAAAGATTAACGAACTTAAAACTAAGTATTGGGATAATCCAACATTATCAGTTATCATCTTTGGCCTCCTTAATAATAAATATTGCTGCTGCTAATGCAACTAATAGAAGAACTGCCGCTAACTCAAAAGCAATAAAATGGTTATTTAAAAAACCTTGTGCAATTAAACTAATATCATTAAAACTTTTTTCTTGATAAGTCACATTCCATGAAGTATTTATTGCGATTAATGAAATTACTAAAAAAAACAAGCCTGATGTAATAGCTCCAGGAAAAACATTTTTTGAAAATGGACTACTATTATTTATATTTTCATCTCTTTTTATAATAAGCATAATGGTAAACACTATTAATACAGAAATTGCTCCTGCATAGATCAAAACTTGAACTATTGCCACGAACTCAGCCTGTAAAAGAAAATAAATCCCTGAAACCATTAAAAATGTAAAAATAAGTGCTAAAGCACTTCTAACAACATTCTTTGTTAAAATTACATATAATGCTGAGGAAATAAGAAGAGTAGATATTATATAAAATGAAATAGTATGCCAATTTATCTTTGAGATATAATTAAGTATCAAGCTTATGCTCATGAAGGATCTTCCTCCTTCTTAACTAATTTAACTGGTTGCCCATAACTGGATGATTCCGTCTCTATATTTTGCTTATTAAACAAATCAAGTAGGGAATCCTCTTTAAAATAAGTTGCAGATTCATACTCTGTCGTAAATTTAAGACATTTTGTAGGACAAAGTTCTACACATAAACCACAAGTAAGGCAATGACCTAAATTAATTTTATACGCTAATGGAATATTCTTGTTATTTTCATCTTTTCCTTTTTCTAAATAAATTGCCTCATTTGGACATTCCATAACGCAAATTCCACAAGCAATACATTTATCTCTTTCAAAAGAAAATCCACCTCTCCATTGAGAAGGCATTATTGTCTTCACAAGAGGATATTCTTCTGTTACATTTTTTCTGAAAATAGCTCTACCAGTAACGAATAATCCTTGAAGCATTCCTTTGCCCCAAAACTTAAACAAGAAAATCCCCCCTTAAAAATAATTATTGAAAACATACAATCCTATTCCTGTAAGAAAGATATTAATCATGGATAATGGAACTAACACCTTCCAACTTAAATCAAGAAGTTTATCTATTCTAATTCTAGGAAAAGTCCATCTGATCCAAATCATTAAAGTCATTATTACATGGGCTTTAAGGACAAACCACATCCAGCCTGGAAGTATAGGTCCAAGCCAACCTCCTAAAAATAACGTTGTAATTAATCCACTAACAACGAACATACTGCAATATTCAGCAAGAAAAAATAAAGCCCATTTCATTCCAGAGTACTCAGTCAAAAAGCCTGCTGTTAACTCCGATTCCCCTTCCGGAAGATCAAAAGGAGCTCTATTTGTTTCAGCAACTCCACAAATAAAAAATATAGCAAAGGCAACGGGCTGTAAAAATACAAACCAAATTGTTCCTTGTTTCTCAACTACAGAAGATAAATTAAGGGTTCCTGCCATCATAGCTATTGCTAAAACGGAAAAAATACTTGGTACTTCATAACTAATTTTTTGACTGATTGCTCTCATTGCACCAATCATTGAATATTTATTATTAGCTGACCAGCCTGCCATAAAAGCTGCTATGGTAGTTAAGGATATCACAGATAAAATATATAAAAGTCCCAAATTTAAATCTATAGCAACCATTCCCTTGCCAAAAGGAATTACTCCTAAAGCAAGTATAGGAGGTAAAAAGATTACCATAGGGGCAATAAGGTGTACTGCTTTATCAGCATTTTTCGGTACAATATCTTCTTTAGTTAATAATTTAATAGCGTCTGCTACAGTCTGAAACATACCAAAAGGTCCTAATTTATTTGGACCCGGTCTATATTGTATAAAACCTGCAAGTTTTCTTTCATAAAGGACATAAAACAATGCTACTAATGTACATATTATTAGAATAGTAACTGTGTAAACTGCTGCCATAAGCATATTAGTAACAGCCGGGTCAAATCCTATCCAGGCAATTATATTTCTAATAATTGAACTACCATATAAAAATATATTATCTAAGAACTCCAAGTTTACACCCCCACTATGCGTCTACTTCCCCAAGTACAAAATCAAAACTAGACATTATTGCAATAAAATCCGCAATCTTATATCCGTAACCTATCTCATCAAAAATAGCTATATTATTAAAAGAGGGTCTTCTAAAATGAACCCTATATGGTTTTGGACTACCATCACTTACTATATAACATCCCAAAATTCCTTTAGGATTTTCTCCCTGGTGGTAACAGTCTCCTACCTCAGGTTTTATTATTCTAGGAACCTTGGCATTTACTTCTCCCTTAGGTAGTTGATCAAGAGCTTGTCTAATGATCTTAGCACTTTCTTCTACTTCCAAAATTCTTACCATATAACGATCATAACAATCTCCATTATGACCAATTGGCACATTAAAATCGAAACGATCATAAACTTCATTAGGAGCTATTTTTCTTAAATCATAAGAAGAACCAGAAGCTCTAAGATTTGGTCCAGTAAGGCCATAGCTTTCAGCCTTAGCCAAAGAAATTTTCCCAATGTTTTTTGTTCTAGATACAAAGATTTCATTATTATCAATAAGATCATGGTACTCTTTTAATTTTTTTGGTAATTGTTTTAAAAACTCTTCAGTTCCTCTAATAAATTCTTCATCTACATCAACAGCTACTCCACCAATACGCATATAATTAAAGCTCATTCTTGCCCCACAGAGTTTACTGAAAATTTCTAAAATATGTTCTCTTTGAATAAAAGGGTAAAAGACTCCCGTTACTGCACCTAAGTCCATAATATAGATTCCTAAACCAACCATATGGTTTGCAATTCTCATAAGCTCAGCAACAATCACTCTGATATACTTTCCTCTATCAGGAACCTGGATGCCCATCATTTTTTCTACAGTCTGAACATATACCAAGTTATTGCTCATTCCTGATAAATAATCTAAGCGATCTGTATAAGGAGTAACCTGAGGATATTTTCTATTTTCTGCCAGCTTTTCTATTCCTCTGTGCAAGTAACCAATATCCGTCTCGGCTTTCACTATATTTTCTCCATCAAGTTGTAAGATAATATGCAATACTCCATGGGTACTTGGATGTTGAGGACCTAAGTGAAGGGTATAGGTTTCTGTTTTCATAATTTTTACTTAACCTCCCAATTTCTTTTTCTAGTAACAACAGGGAAGTCTTTACGAAGAGGATGACCTTGGTATCCTTCCCACATTAATATTCTTTTTAAATTAGGATGTCCTTTAAATTTAATCCCCATAAGATCATATATTTCTCTTTCATGCCAATTTGCAGTTTCCCACAAATCCGTTAAAGAATCTATTTCAGGATTATTATGGTCATCTAGCCTTACTTTAATGGTAACACTTTCATTTTCACTATATTTAAAAAGTTGATATACCATCATAAAATGATCTTTATAATCCACACTGGTTATATCTGCTAAAAATGTAAAACCTCTGCCTTTATAATATGAAATTTTTTCTTTAAAATCTTCTTTTGTAGCTAATAATACAATATTATTAATATTTTCCATGTGTAGCCTCCTGCCATTTCCCTGATTTCCTTACCTTTTCTTTAAGTTTTAGCATTCCATCAGTTAAGGCTTCTGGCCTTGGAGGACAACCAGGAATATAGATATCTACAGGTATAATCTTATCTGCACCATCTAAAACAGCATATGAATCAAAAAAAGGCCCTCCAGAAATTGCACAATTTCCAAGAGCTATGACCCACTTTGGTTCTGGTATTTGATGATATAGTTTTTCAATAATTGGAGCCATTTTATGAGTAATTGTTCCAGCTATAATCATTACATCTGCTTGTCGAGGAGAATTCCTAAATACCTCATAGCCATATCTAGAGATATCAAATCTGGCTTGGGTACTACAAATCATTTCAATAGCACAGCATGCTAAGCCAAATTGAAATGGCCAAAGAGACCAACCTCTACCCCAATTGAAAAACTTCTCAGTTGTTGTGAAAAATATACCCTGTTTTTCGAGATCAAGTTGTAAAGCTTCTTCATCATTATTATTCTCTAGTACCACTTAAATGCACCCTCTCTCCAAGCAAAAATGAAAGCTGCCACCAATAAAGAAAAAAATACAATCATTTCAAAAATGGCAAATAAACCAAGCATATTAAATTCTACAGCCCAAGGATATAAAAAAATTACTTCCACTTCGAATATTAAATAAACAAGAGCGTAGACAAAATAGCTAGAGCGAAAGCTTATCCAGGATGGACCTTCTGTGTCGAAACCACATTCATAGGTATCTCTTTTACCAGGATATTGTTTTCTAGGTTGAAAAAATCTTGATAATAACAGAGCTGCTCCAGCAAAAACAAGTCCACCTACAATTAAAATTGCTATTATTGCATAATTTTCTAACAAAGATCCCCCCACCTTTCTTATTCATAAGTATAAATTATAATTTGAATTTTCTGAATAATCAATGAATTTTTATAATTTCATTAATTCTATAACAACCTTGTAACAGGTGTAAAGGTTTTTCTATGTATTTTTAAAACACCAAATTCTTCTAATGCTTGTATATGTCTTTTAGTTGGGTAACCTTTGTGAGCGGCAAAGCCATATTCAGGATAGATTAAATCGTATTCCTCCATTAACCTATCTCTATATACTTTTGCTAAAATTGAAGCTGCTGCTATAGATGCACTTTTAGAATCTCCTTTAATTAAGTTTATTTGAGGTATACTTATCATTTTATTTTTCCAACCATCCACTAGTACGTAATTAGGAGAAATGGCCATTTCATCAATTGCCATCTTCATAGCTAAAAAAGAACTTTGTAGTATATTAATTTTATCGATTTCATCATTGTCTATAACCTTTATCCCGTAACTAATACAATTATCAATTATCTCATCATATAATCTTTCCCTTTTTTTAGAGGATATTTTCTTAGAATCATTTAATCCTTCTATATAAAGCCCTGTGGGAAGAATTACTGCTGCTGCAACAACTGGTCCAGCTATTGGGCCTCTCCCTGCTTCATCAGTTCCAGCAACTAAATCATATCCTTGAAGGTTTAAATTTCTCTCGTAAGTATACAATCCTTCAATTCTGATTTGCTCAATTTGTATTTTTTTTGCAGATAAATTTTTTTTATCCAATTTCTACCTCCTCTCCAGGAGACTCTAAAGTTATTTTACCAAGGGTTCCTTTTCTAAATTCTGTAATAATTATAGAAGAAGTTTTCTTCAAATCAATTTTACCACCTTTTAATAGACATCCTCTTTTTTCACCAACTCTTTCTGTTAATTTTGCTGGGTCTAGTTCCATGTCTTCATCATCTAGGTTGTAACGCTCCTTAAACTGCTTAGGATACTCTCTCTTCAAAAAGGCAACTAAAGCTATGGCTGAAGGTTCAAAGTGAAACACATCGTCTTTAATGGCCCCTGTCAAAGCAAGTTTCAAGCCAGCCTTAGGATCATCAAATTTGGGCCATAGAATACCTGGTGTGTCCATTATTTCTATAACATTATCCAACTTTACCCATTGTTTACCCTTGGTTACTCCTGGCTTATTTCCAACTTTAGTTGATTGTTTTCCTATTAATGAATTAATAAAAGTACTTTTTCCCACATTTGGAATACCAACAATCATTATTCTTATTGCAAAAGATTTTATACCTCTTTTTAGTTTTTTTTCTCTTTTTTCTTTTGTTAAAACTTCAACATTATCTTTTATAATCTTTTTAATATTTCTACCATCTTTCAGTGCATTTATCTGAATTGCCTTTGTCCCCTCTTGACTGTCAAAATAGGCAATCCACTCTTTTGTTTTATTATCATCAGCTAAATCAGCCTTATTAAGTACCACAAGTCTTTCTTTACCTTTTATAAGATTATCAATAAGTGGATTTTTACTACTCATTGGTATTCTGCTATCTAAAATTTCCACTACTACATCTAAGCCTTTTAAGTTTTCTTCTATTAATTTTCTTGTCTTTGCCATATGTCCTGGAAACCATTGTATTGTCATTTAATTACACCTGCTCTTTCTAAGGGCCATATTATAGAGATAGCCTTCCCTTTAATCAAAGGATAATCAACAAATCCCCATTCTCTACTATCCGAACTTCGATTTCTATTATCCCCCATAAAAAAATAAGAATCCTTTGGAACCTGAATTGGTCCAAAATCCTCCATTATTACAGAAGATGGAAGATAAGGTTCATTTATTTCTATCTCATTTCTAAAAAGTTTGTTGTTGTCTATAAGTATTAAATCCCCTGGTTTGCCAATAAGCCTTTTGACATAATCATACTCTTTTTTAAGAGGGTATTTAAATACAAGTATTTCTTCATAATCAGGATCCCCATAATTTAAAATGTAAGGAAGTTGATAAACGTAAATAAAATCCTTATCTTTAATTATATTTTCCATTGAGTTTGAGGGAACCCAATAAATTTTATATATTGTTATATTAAATAAAATAGTAATAACGATTAGAACGAGTAAAATTAAAAAATATTCTTTTCTTTTAAGATTTCTTATTTTCATAATAGCCTCCTAAATTATTAAGAGTAATTATACACTTTTTCCTATAAAAAAACTGCTCCATAAAAATGGAGCAGCCCTTGTTTATTATTATCTTTTAAGGTCTTTAATTCTAGCAGCTTTACCTATTCTGTCTTTTAAATAATTTAATCTTGCTCTTCTAACCTTACCTCTACGAAGAACAGTAATTTTGTCTAATCTAGGAGAGTGAACAGGGAAAATACGCTCAACAGCAACACCGTAAGCAACACGACGTACTGTGAAACAATCATTAATACCTGCGCCTCTTCTTTTAATAACTACACCTTCAAAAGCCTGAATACGTTCCCTTGCACCCTCGACAACTTTAACATCAAGACGCACTGTATCTCCAGGTCTGAAATCAGGAATATCTTTTTTTAGCTGTTCACTTTCAATAGCTCTAATAATATCGTTCATTTTTATTACCTCCTTCCTCATAAGATGCTCATAACTCCTGTTTCAGAGAAAGCGGAACATCCGTAATCACAAAATGCAACACAAAATATGTTAACATATTATTTTTTAATTTTCAATAGCAACTTTTATCCTATCTAATATTATTGCTACTGCACTCCTTACAGATAAATGGTTGTACCCATCTGCTCCAAAAACAGGTTTTAAAGTATAATCCGCCATCTGAAAAACTTCCTCAGTTAGTCCCCATCCTGTTCCAAAAAGAATAAGATAATTCTTACCTGGGTTTAATAAAGCTTCACTAGCAAGAGTCTTGATATCAATTCCATCAGATCTTATCTGGGCAGTAGTAATTATTAATTCATGATCTCCATATTTATCTTTAATTTCTTGAAGGTTTTCTACCGTTTCTACTATTTCCATGGCCGTACTACGGTCATTGTTATACTCTCTTCCATATCCTTTGTCCCAATAGGAGATCATATCAGCAACAAAATCCCTTTGAAATTTTTGAGGATGGACTATAAAATACTTATGTATACCATAAGTACGAGCGCAACGAGCAATGTCATGGATATCAAGATTTGTAACTGATGAAGCCACAATATCTTTCTTTTTATTATAAACAGGATAATGCATTAGGGCGATACTAAAGTTTTTCATCATATATTTCCTTTAACAATTCAGTTTCTTCCTTATTAAGAGCTTTTTCTTTTAATAGATCTGGGCGTCGTAAAAGAGTTCTTCTTAAAGCCTCTTTAATTCTCCATTTACGGATCTTTTCGTGATGCCCTGAGATAAGAATTTCTGGTACCTCTTTACCCCTGAAGTTCCTTGGTTTTGTATAATGAGGATGTTCTAACAAACCCTGATAAAAAGAGTCCTCTAAATAAGAGTCCTCTTCTTTAATAACACCGGAAATAAGTCGAGAAACACAATCTACTAAGATCATAGCCGGAAATTCTCCCCCCGTTAGAACATAATCACCAATTGAATATTCTGATGTTACATAATCTCTTATTCTCTCGTCAAAACCTTCATAGTGGCCACATATTAATGCTATCTTTTTTTTCTTAGAAAGTCTGACTGCATCCCTTTGTGTAAACTTTTTCCCTTGAGGGGAAAGGAGTATAATTTCTTCTGTATTATCTTGCCCCATGCTAGTTTCTTTTTCAAGAGCTTCGATTATAGGTTCGGGTTTTAAAAGCATACCTTGTCCACCCCCATAAGGGGTATCATCCACAGTTTGATGTTTATTGTATGCATAGTCACGAAAGTTGATTATATTAATTTTCAGAATCCCTTTTTCAAGAGCTTTTTTTAAAAGACTTTCATTAAAAGGACTCTCAAACATACCTGGAAACAAAGTAAATATTTTAAACTCTAACTCAGGCATCATCTGAAGTTCCTTCCAATAACTGCACATCCATTCTTTTATTTTCCAAGTCTATATTTTTAACAACTTGTTTTAAAGCAGGAATAAGAAGATCTTTTCCTTTATTCTCGCTTTTAACAATATAAACATCATTACTACCTGTTTGGATTATATCAGTAATAGTTCCCAATAAATCATTATTTTCGTAAACATTTAAGCCTACAAGCTGAAAAATATAATATCTTCCTTCAGGAAGGATACGGGCATCTTTCTTGTCTATAAAAAGGTATTTACCTTTATATATTTCTGCTTGATTCATATCTTCTATTTCATTTATTTCAAGAATTAAATTGCTTTTTTGATATTTAACAGAGTTAATGGTTAACTTTTCTTTTTTTTCACCATCCACCATAAAAATCTCCTGAAGCTCTTCAAACCTTTCAGGATAATCTGTCAAAGATTGAACTTTCACAGCTCCTTTATGCCCATGGGTATTTATTATTTTACCAACTCTAATCATAAAAGCACCTACCTTATTTCCTGAACAATACCATTTTTAATTATTATTTCCTGCCTGTTTATTTTATTAAAATCTTCTCCTATTTTTAATTCATAAGGTCCTTCAATAACAGCCTGGACAATTTCGCTTGAAATCTCAAGTTTCATAGCTGCATTAAATTGATCAGTAAGTTGAGCTTTTAATATCCTTTTTCTTTCTTTTTCAGCTTCAAACTGTGCTTTTAATTCATCTACTTGGGGAAGGTTTTTTATAGTAAATTCTGTAATCATTTTTCTGTACTTTTTTTCAAAATCTTCTATTTCAACTTCCGCTTGCTTTAATGCATTTTGCAAATCAGCTATTGCTGTTTTTTTGAATTCTTCTGTTACTACTTGTTTAATCGCTATTTTACGAATAATATTAATCGATTCCAACTTTTTCACCTCATTAATAGTATAGAAAAAGGGCCTATAAGCCCTTTACTGAATAATTTCTACAATAACTTTCTTGCCTTCTCTGGTTGCAACTGCTTTTGTAACAGTTCTAATCGCTTTAGCAATTCTCCCCTGTTTACCAATTACTTTACCCATGTCATCCGATGCAACTCTTAGCTCAAGGACTATAGAACGGTCCCCATCTACTTCTGTTACAGAAACATCTTCAGGACTATCTACCAGAGATTTAGCAATATATTCTACTAAATCTTTCAATTGGTACACCTCCATTAAGATTAGATATAAAGCTTATTTTGAGATGCCTTTGTTCTTAAAAAGTGATCTAACTGTGTCAGACGCTTTTGCACCTGTTTTTAACCATTTTTCTGCTTTTTCTGAATCTATCTCAATAACAGCAGGATCAACGTTAGGATTATAAAAACCTATTTCTTCGATAAATTTTCCGTCTCTTGGAGCACGGGAATCAGCTACTACAACACGGTAAAAAGGTTTCTTTTTTGATCCCATTCTTTTTAGTCTAATTTTAGTTGCCATTTATTTGTCACCTCCTTATAAATGTATCTTACAATAAATATATTAACTTTTAGAAAAAAGGTAATTTAACCTTTGATTTACCACTTTTTTTTGCTTTACTCATTTGCCCTGATAACTGCTTCATCATTTTTTGTGCTTCTGAGAACTGCTTTAAAAGTTTGTTAACATCTTGAACTCGTGTTCCAGATCCTGCAGCTATTCTTTTTCTTCTGCTACCATTGATAATAGAAGGGGTCCTTCTTTCTTTATTAGTCATAGACCTAATAATTGCTTGAGTTTTTCCCATTTCTTTCTCGTTTAGTTGCATGTCACCCATTTTTGCTTTACTCATACCTGGGATCATTTCCATCATTTGATCAAGGGGACCCATATTTTTCATTTGTTCCATTTGGTCTAGAAAATCTTCCAAGGTAAACTCGGCTCTCATCATTTTCTTTTCCATCTCTTTAGCTTTATCCTGATCAAAAGATGTTTGGGCTTTTTCTATGAGAGTGAGCATATCTCCCATTCCTAGAATACGTGAAGCCATCCTATCAGGATGGAAAGGTTCTAAAGCATCTAATTTTTCACCCATACCTACAAATTTAATAGGTTTTCCTGTTACAGATTTTACAGAGAGAGCTGCTCCACCTCGTGTATCTCCATCTAATTTAGTAAGAATAACACCTGTAATATCTAATAGATTGTTAAAATTTTCAGCTACATTTACTGCATCTTGTCCTGTCATAGAATCAACAACAAGAAGTATCTCTTTAGGAGATATTTTGTTCTTTATATTTTTTAACTCTTCCATTAAAGCTTCGTCTACATGAAGTCGACCAGCAGTATCAATTATTACAATATCGTTGCTATATTCTTTAGCATGAGCTATCGCTTTTTCTGATATTTCTACTGGAGATACTTCTGTACCAAGACTAAATACTGGAAGTTCTAACTGCTTTCCTAAAACTTCTAGTTGTTGTATCGCAGCAGGTCTATATACATCACAAGCTACTAACAAGGGTCTTCTACCCAATTTTCTTAAATGATTAGCAAGTTTCCCAGAAGATGTTGTTTTACCTGAACCTTGCAGGCCTACCATCATAATTACTAAGGGACTTTTACCTGATAAATCTAGTTTACTAATTGTTCCACCCATTAAATTTGTAAGTTCTTCATTTACTAATTTAACTATTTGTTGCCCTGGAGTAAGACTTTCTAGGACATCCTGTCCTAAAGCTTTTTCATTAATGTTTTTTACAAAATCTTTTACTACTTTAAAGTTAACATCTGCTTCAAGAAGAGCTATTCTTACTTCTCGAAGAACTTCTTTAAGTTCAGCTTCAGATATTTTACCTTTACCTTTTAGTTTTTTAATTATTCCTTGAAGTTTGTCACTTAAGCCATCAAAAGCCATTTAAACACCTACTTATCTATATGTTATCTGAGATTTCATTAATATTTAACTTAATATTTTCTATATCACTCATATTATTATTTTTTTGTAATTCGCTAATATTATCTGTAATTTTTTTCAATTCTTCTTTAATAGTTTTCTTTTTTTTCAAAAAGCCAAGTTTTTCTTCCATTGTAAATAATAATTTTTCTGTTCTTTTTAAATTATCATAGACAGCATTTCTAGATATCTCATCTTCCTCGGCTATTTCTCCCAAAGAAAGATCTTCTTGATAATATAGAAAGAAATTATTCTTTTGTTTCTCTGTAAGCATGGCTCCATAAAGATCAAATAATTCATTAAGAAGCTTCCTTTTTTCCATCACTTTTATCACCACTTGTTAAGTATTTTTGCTTAACAGGTAATAATATAATACAAATACATATATATGTCAATAATTTTTTAACTATATTCTATTTCTGCCTTTACCTGTTCCATAAGGTCTTCTCCAAAAAATTCTTTTACTATTTCTAAAGATAAATCAATTCCAGAAGAAACTCCAGCAGAAAGCCATATTTTATTATTTTTTACTACTTTTTCTTTAGTTACTTCTACCTTGTATTTTTCTTTAAGTTCTTTTAAAGCATTTTTATGCGTTGTCCCTTTTTTGTTTTCCAACAAGCCTGCTTCTCCTAAGAAAAAAGCTCCTGTACAAACACTTGCGATTAACTTTAAATTCGGAAAAACTTTTTTAATAAATTTTTGCACTTCTACATCTTTTGATTCATCAATTCTTCCTTTGCCACCAGGTAAAATCAACAGATCCAATTCTTTTTCTTTTATTTGAGAAATAAGTTTATCAGAAAGAAATCTTAACCCGTTATAAGCTTTGATTTCCTTCACTTTACGACTTAATAAATAAATCTCTACTGTATTTGGCTTTATTTTATTTACATAACTTAAAACCTCAAAAGGACCAATGAAGTCTAGCTCTTCAACATTATCAAAAACATAAATTCCTATTTTCAATATAGACACCCCCTCTTTCTCATAGATTAATACCCAGAGAATAGTTAATAAAAACAAAAATCGCTGTTAAGATAATAACAGCGATTACATTTATTTATGATACATAACGATCCCTTTAAGGCCTTCAGGAAAGCCTAAACCTTTTGTTTTAAATTTCCATTCTTCATTTTTTTTGCACATCTCACCAATTATTATTCCAGTTTCAGAAGAGAATTCGTTTTTTAGATCGAACCTTATTAATTCTTCATTATTTTCACCGTCAAGAATCTTTAAGCAAGAACTTTCTACTTGACCAAAATTCTGGTTTTTTTTCTCTCCTTCATGAATACTCACAGCAAAAACTAATTTTGAAACTTCTATAGGAATTTTCTCTAATAATATAATAATTTCTTCTTCTCCTTCTTCACCTGTTTTATTGTCACCTAAGTGAGTAACGGCACCTGAAGGATCATATCTATTATTATAAAAAACAAAATGTTTATTACTTATTGCTTTTCCCTGTTCGTTACAAAGAAAAACGGATGAATCAAAATCATATTTTCTTTTTTCCTTTTCATTAAGATTCCATCCAAGAGTTATTTTAATTTTTTTTAAACCAGGATTGTTTTTCGTAATATCTATCTCCTGCCCTTTAAGTACCTTAATTGCCAAGTTTATAACCTCCTTAAAAGGTCCTGTCTAAATTACCTCTTGTACTTATTATAAGCTAGAGTAATTAAAATTCTTTTCCTTTAGTTGAAAATTTTTGTAAATTTTAAATCAGATCCACTCTACCATAATACTTTCCCAATACTATCTTTAAAGTAAAAGATAATTGCTAGAATTAATAAGAGAAAAGAGTAACTTATATCGTTAATATCTTTATATACTTCTTTGAAAAATAGATTAGTCACAGCTGCCTTTTTTAAGAAAAACATAAATAAATAATTTATTATAAAGTACACCATAAAGAAAACACTAAAAGCGATTGCTACTATAATCATATCCTTTGGAGATTTAAACAAATCTTTTACTAGAAAATGGGATAGAACCTTTCCACGAAGATTACTTTCTGTCACAAAGGGATTCTGCCATTTTGTAGAATCATAGCTATAATTGCGATTATCTCCCATAAAAAAGAGATGACCTTCTGGAACTATCACTGGTCCAAAATCTTGATAAGTTTTTTCATTTAAATAGTCTTCCTTTTGTATCTCACCGTTAATATATAGTTCCCCACCTCTAACTTCAATCTGATCATTTTCTTTTCCAATGATTCTTTTAGTTAGATAAGCATTTTTTATCTTTTCGTCTGCATTTAAAACTGGATCATCAGGAGGCAAAAAAGCTACAATGTCCCCTCTTTCTGCATCATTAAAAAGATAGTAACTTTTAAATACTACTAAATGGCTCCCAACTTCTAAAGTTGGTACCATGGAAGATGTAGGAACATACATATGAGAGAATAAAAAACTATTAGTGAATACAAAAGCTAAAAGCATTGGTAAAATAAATACTAATGTCGCTATAATTTTTTTCAAGTTTCATCTCTTCCTTTAATAATTGGATTTATGCTAATACTTAAGAATTTCTTTTGTTAAGTCAGATTTTAACATTTCCGCATTTTCTGCTGGAATCGTTACATATTCAGGAAAACCATCACTAATATATTTCTGGCCTGGATTATCTTGAAAAAACTTTATCCATTTATCCAAATTATCTTCAAATACTTGTACTCTTTCTAAAGCATAAGGAGTAAATTTTGTACTATAAGGTGAAGCTACTGGTGTTGAACCAACAAGTAGCACACCAATATTTTCATATGAATTTCCTTCGTATTCCCCTTTTATAGACCAATCAATCTCTTTAGTTTGGATGCCAAAGGGTAAAGCAAAAGTTTCCACTTTATATTCAGGATCTATAGCTTTAATCATCTCTACAATGGGAACTAACTCCTTTGCTACTTCCTCTTTACTAAGAGTATTCATCTTAAGATGATTTACTGAATGATTACCAATATCCATTCCCATCTCTATAACATGTGCAATTTTCTTTTTAGAAAGCTCACTACCTTGACCAAAAGGTGTATAGTAATTCAAAAAGAATGTAGCCTCTAGTCCAAATTCTGGGTAATCTTTATAAAATCCTTCCAAAACCCCCACTCCAGATTTAGGATCTACGGTAAATTCCCCTTCCTCATTTTCTAAATATCTAAATTGTCCTTGAGTCCCATCATCAAAAGTAATTACCACAGGAGTTTTACCTTCTGGAATATCAATAGAACCTCTTATCATGTCATTAAGGCTAACAGAAACATAATCATTTTCATAAAGCTTTTCTAAATCTTTTCTAAAACTAGAATAACTTCTAGCCCAACGGCCATCTTCTTCACCGATTACATGATATTCGATGATCATTATTCTTCCAAGTTCATTAGCACCTATCTCTTTGAGCTTTTCAATATCAGGTACTACCTTTTCTTCTTGGGGTTTTTCCGTAATGTCTTTATTAAGGCTTTTATTTTCACCATTAGCACACCCTGAGATAAACATGGTAGCTATTATAATTATCATTATAAACTTTTTCATTTTTTTTATCCTCCTTAAAATTGTAAATTTTTAAATAATTATAATCTTCTAAAACTAGCATTTCAATAAAAGAGCAGCCTTTATTTTAAGGCTGCTCTTATTATGTATAAAATATGTATTACTTACAGTTCTATTAAACCTACGCTTATTTCTATTGCTTTGTCTACTTTCTCCATTTGACTCTTATGTACTTTACTTATCTTTTCTTTTAGTCTTCCCTTATCTACAGTCCTTAATTGTTCTAGCAGAATTACTGAGTCTTTCAATAATCCATTTTGTCTAGCAGAAATCTCCACATGTGTTGGTAACTTAGCTTTAGATATTTTGCTAGTGATAGCTGCTATTATTGTTGTTGGACTATATTGGTTCCCTATGTCGTTTTGAATGACCAGAACTGGTCTGGTCCCCCCTTGTTCTGAGCCGACCACAGGACTGAGGTCGGCCATATATATTTCTCCTCTTTTTACGTTCATTGCTTTCTACTCTCCAAACACTTTGTCTAAGAGCTCCTGTACCTCATCTTCCAAACATAAGCCTTCACAGGCAATTGATAGGTTGATACTGGCCATCTCTTGATAGCCTGAGATCATTACATCCTTGATTTTATATCTTTCTTTTTCATTAATGTAACTTCTCATGGCTGAGTCGACAATTTCTTTTTGAAAACCACTTTCTCGTTGTCTTCTCACCTCTGGACTTTTAATAAAATTACCCGGATAAAATATCATTCCACTTTTCCCGCTATCCATTAGTGCACCTCCAACTTTATGATCATCTTTATTATCACTTACATTATATTAGCTAAAGTACCTTAGTGCAAGGTAAAAGACCAGTTATTTGTAGATTCTAGGAATTCTCTGGGAAAACATGCAAACAACCTCATAATTAATTGTCCCGATTTTTTTTGCTAAGTCATCAGCACTCTCTCCATTTATTCCTCCACCTAGTAAAATAACTTCATCACCCTTTTTAAT
Organism: uncultured Eubacteriales bacterium; assembly: GCA_964642925.1. Classification (GTDB taxonomy): domain Bacteria; phylum Bacillota; class Peptococcia; order Peptococcales; family SKKY01; genus SKKY01. Next base: position 72,302 of record CAZXPJ010000003.1, read on the forward strand.
ATCTGCTACTTCAGATAAATCAACCATACACTGATCCATACATATTTTCCCTATAATATCTTTTTTTTGCCCTTTTATCAACACCTTTCCTTTACCTGTAAGTAATCTTGTGTATCCATCAGCATAGCCTATAGGAATTGTCCCAATTTTAGTTAACTTTTCCGTTTCAAAAATACCCCCATAGCTGACCAGGGTTTTTGGTGGAATATCTGCTACTCTGGAAAGTTTAGCTTTAAGGGTCATAGCAGGGATAAAGTTTTTTCCCTTAAAGTCTACCTCTTCAGAAGGTTTTAAACCATATAAGATTATCCCCCCTCTTACCATATTACAGTGAGAAGATGGAAAATCTAAGATAGAGGCACTATTTGCAATATGCTTCCATAATATAGTCTTTCCTGAATCCTTCTCAATTTCTTCTACAAAGTCTTTAAATTGTTTTAACTGATAATTTGCATAGGACTTATCATTTTCATCTGCTTTAGAAAAATGAGAAAAAATCCCTTCTATTATTATGTTCTTATATTTCATTATAGTAAGAATTTCTAATAGACTTTTCTTTGTTGGTAAAAAACCTATCCTAGTCATACCAGTATCGATCTTAAGATGTACTCTAGCTTTTATACCGAGTTTTCTCCCTATTTCATCAAGAATTTTAGCTTCTTCAAAATCGTAAATACAAAGAATAAAATCATTTTCAAGACTTTCTTGATAATTCTCTGGAGGTAGCCATCCTAAAATCAAAATATCTTCAGAGATACCTGCTCTTCTAAGTTCTAAAGCTTCTTCAAGAATAGCTACTCCAAAAAAATCTATATCTTCCTCTTTAAGAGTTTTAGCAATCTCAACTGCCCCATGTCCATAAGCATTGGCTTTTACTATGGCCATAATTCTTTGTTTTTTTATAATCTTTCGAATTTCTTGTATGTTGTTTTTTATAGCCTGTAAATTGATTTCTGCCCAAACAGGTCTACTTAGCAAAATTTTCATCTCCTTGTAAAGCTTTTAGTACCAGCGGTAAATAATTTATTAAATCCGATGCCATCACCGAATACTCTGTTAATTTTTTAGTGGCAAGTTCTCCACATTTACCGTGAAGATATGCGGAAATAATTAATGCATTAAGGGGATTTGATCCTTGAGCAATAAAACCAGCTATGAAACCTGTTAAAACATCCCCAGTCCCTGCTTTGCTTAGGGATGAATTCCCCGTATTATTTAAATAAATCTTCCCTTCAGGAGTAGCTATCATGGTCGTATTTCCTTTTAGAAGAAGAAAAACATTATTTTCCATAGAAAAATCATTTACCACTTTTTCTTTATTACTCAATATATATTCAATGGAAAGACCCGTTATTCTTGAAAGTTCTTTAGGGTGAGGTGTTAAAATTATTTTCCCTTTATTTCTTTGTAAAATTCCTAAATTATTTTTTAAAAGATTAATTCCATCCCCATCAATTATTAATGTTTTCTTATTATTAATAATCAAATCAGAAATTGTTTTTTCCAATTCAATATTTTGCCCTACCCCACATCCAAAAGCCACTACATCATATTCTTGGAGCTCTTTACCAATTTCAGCATATAGGTTTTCAGAAAATGTCTTAAAGAGACTATCTTGGACTGTTCTTACAATTACTTCCGGGATATCATTCTTCAAATATGGAGCAAAACTTTCGCCCGCATAAGATCTTACTAAACCTGCCCCAACTATATATGCTCCTCTAGAAACCAATCTTGAAGCTCCTGGCATTTCTTCTGAACCGCAGATTATTGCAGTTTTTCCATAACTTCCTTTATGACTATCTAAGAAACGATCTGGAATTAGACTTTTTACTAGCGATTTATTAATTAATATATTCAACTAGCTCACCCCTGTATAATTACAAAAGCCATAGCAGTATCTTTATTATGGCTAATACTTATCTGTATCTCCTTACCTCCTAATTTTTCAAAGAGCTTTAATGCTTTATTTTCAAGGAAAACCTCTGGCTTCCCTTGTTCGTCGTTTATAATTTCAATATCTGTAAAAGAACAAGCAGCAAATCCAGTACCTAAAGCTTTAGCTATAGCTTCTTTACTAGCAAATCTACCTGCCACAGATTGATAGCGACTCCCTAAGCTAAAACAGTATTCTTTTTCCTTTTCTGTAAGCACGCGGTCAAGAAAACCGGGATTTTTTTCCCCGGCTTTTTTAATTCTTGCTATTTCTATTATATCCGTTCCTATACCAATTATTTTCAATTTAATTCTCCAAGAATTATATTTTTTAAATCTTTTGCTATCTTATTTATTTTCTCTTGATTATCTCCTTCAACCATTACTCTAATAAGGTTTTCTGTTCCAGAAGCTCGTACTAATATGCGTCCATCATTTCCTAGTACTTCTTGAGCTTTCTTTATATTCTCTTGGATTACAAAGTTTTCTTGCCATCCACTTTTTTTAGCTACCTTTGCATTTTCTAAAACCTGAGGATATTTTATAAAATCCTTAAATAGTTCTTCTGTGCTCAAGCCTGACTCTTTTAATAAGCGTAAAAACACTAAAGCTGTTAAGATTCCATCCCCCGTTGTATTATGTTCAAGAAAAATTATATGTCCCGACTGCTCACCACCAAAGGAGCTTTTATTTTTTTTAATTTCTTCAAGGACATAACGGTCTCCTACATTAGCTTCTATAAAATCAATATTTTCTTTTTCTAAAAACTTTTTTAATCCTAAGTTACTCATTACTGTCCCTACTACAAGATTCTTTTTTAAAAGACCTTTTTTCTTTAAATCTTTGGCTACTATAGCCATTATCATATCCCCATCAATTTCTTGCCCATTATGATCTATAAAGAGCACTCTGTCTGAATCTCCATCGTGGGCAACTCCCACATCTGCCTTCTCCTTAATTACTTCTTCCTTTAGGCTTTCTAGATGGGTTGAACCACAATTTAGATTTATATTTATACCATTAGGCTCATTATGAATGGCCTTAAAATTGCAATTATTTATTTTAAGGATTTCTGGCATAATCTTAGAAGCAGAACCATTAGCACAATCCACAACAATCTTTAAATCTTCTGTATTTAAAGGAAAACTCTCAATTAAAAAGTTTTTATAGTGGTCTAGTAAATCCACTCCTGAATAAATTCTACCCGTTTGATCCCCCGGAACTTCAGGAAGGGAGTCTGTTTTATCTTCAAGAATGAATTTTTCAACTGTCTCTTCCATTTTATCTGGTAGCTTATAGCCGTTACTATCAAAAAACTTAATTCCATTATCAATTGCTGGATTATGGGAAGCTGAGATCATTACCCCGGAGATAAAATCTAATTTCTTTGTTATATATGCAACTGCTGGGGTTGGGCAAATACCTAAAAGATAAACATCCACCCCCATTGAGCAAATTCCTGCAGCTAAGGCAGTTTCTAACATATCTCCAGAAATTCTAGTATCTTTCCCTATGATAATCCCATTATTTTTATGATGTGTTTCTTTTAAAAGAAATGCTGCTGCTTTTCCTAATTTAAGGGCTAAATCAGAAGTAATGAATTTGTTTGCTTCTCCCCTAACACCATCTGTTCCAAATAGTTTGCTCATTTAAATTATAGTCTCCTTAATATATTAGTTTTCTTTTATTAGCGTAATTTTAGAAGGAGTTACTTCAACAACCTCTATAGAATCTGGTTTTTCTACAAAAATTTCAAATTCTTGATTTGCTCCTGTATATTTCGAGGCATCCACGTATAAATGAAGATTCTCGTAAAGAAACTCTCTAAACTCTAAATCATCACCTCGTAAAATCACGCTAATTTTCTCCTGACTTCCTTTAAGTTTGAGGCCTTCTGGAGCATTTCGTATTTCTAAATTTTTCTCTATCTTTTTTTCCACTACTGTTTTCTCAAATAAAACTACTACTTTCAAATTCCCCTCATGTAATGATTGAATGTTTCCAGGTATGTTAAGGCTAACCTCTCTAAGCATCTCATCCTTCTGGTTTGAAACATCCACTGTTGTTGTCCTAACTTCTCTTATTCCTTCTATTAGTTCATTAGCCCCGCTAATTCTTACAATCTCTGGTTCAACAACTATTCTTGAAACCTTATATCCATAGGCAGGAATTCCACTTATAGGAACAACCACAGGCACTGATTTGCTAGGATTATCTTCTATTACAGGTATATAAATATCTACAAGATTAGGTCTAATTAAAATAATATCCTCATCTACATTTTTGCTTGCACCTTTTATTTTCGGAATTAATTTTAAAGATAAATTTGAATCAGCAAAATCTAAATTTACATCAACTTTTGCTGAACTTATTTCCTCAATCATTTCCCTAGGTCCACTTATGGTAACATGGCTTGTTTTAAGACTTGGCTCAAAAGCTGTAAATCCTTCTTTTGTTTTTCCAGTAACATCTACTTTTAAAGGAACTTGTTTTTCTATTCTTTCATCAATATTCAAATATATCTTTTCAGGTGAAATAGAGATTATCTTTATTCCTTCTGGAGCTTCTACTTGTACTAAGTATTCATTTTCTCCTCTTGTAGCTTTCTCTAGGTCAACAAAAACAGATAAATCAGATACTTTAAGTTCTCTTATATCTATTTGATCCCCTCTAATACTTATATTTACTGTTGGCATCTTTGCTGAAGGCGTTAGTGTTTCTTCTAAATTAATGTATTGAACATCTGCTGTAAATGTTCTTTCTTGAAAGATATTATCTTCCGCAACGATATACATCCAGAGGGATATGGCAATTAAAATTGACATTAATTGATATATCTTTTTTGAGGGTTTCACTTTTTAAACCTCCAGGTAATCATATCTATAAAACTCTGATTTTGTTCTATATCAATTTTATTTAAGAGATGCTTTTTTAAATTTGATTCATTAAAATTCCTTTTTAAGGTACCATCTTCAGCGATGGATATTATTCCTGTTTCTTCTGAAACTGAGATAACAATAGCATCAGAATTTTCAGAAAGACCAATAGCAGCTCTGTGTCTGGTTCCTAATTCTTTACTTATATCTGATCTAGTAGACAAAGGTAGAAAGCATCCAGCTGCTTGTAATCTACTCTTTCTAATAATTACAGCACCATCATGAAGAGGTGTATTAGGATAGAAGATATTCTTTAAAAGTTCTTTGGAAACCCTTGCTTCTAAAACAGTTCCTGTTTCTATAATATCTGCTAAACCAATTTTTCTCTCAATTACTATAAGAGCTCCCGTTTTTTTTGCAGATAGATCAATGGCAGCTCCTACAATATGGTCTATAGTATCTTCAGCACTTTTGTCTTCCCAAAAAGTAACAGGGCTTATAAATCTTCCTCTACCTATCTTTTCTAACATTCTTCTTAATTCAGGTTGAAATACTATAGGCAAAGCTACCAGTAATACGGTTTGAGCTTTCTGTAAAATCCAATTAATCATAGTCAAACCCAAATATTTACTTATTCCCGTTGCAAAAAGAAGTATGACTAATCCTTTTAACAATTGTTCTCCACGGGTATCTTTAATAAGCATAAAGGTTTTATAAATAAAAAATGCTACAATTAGTATGTCTATTATGCTAACTAAGGATAAAATACCTATAAATTTCTCTACCAAAACATCCACCGTCCATATATAATTATATTACCATCAATATATTATATCAAAATTATTGCTAATTTGATAGAATTGAATGATAGCTTGATTACTTTATTTTTAGGGGGTTAATATGAAAAAAAATATTATGGCTTTAACTTTTATAACCATCTTATCAGCTTTTATATTTGTATCTGTTTACAATTATCAGCTAATTTCAAATGTTAAAAGTAATCCTCAAAAAAATAGTTCTTTAGCAAGAATTATCGAAAACTTAGAAGCTGAAATAGCTGTTGACCAAGAACGTTTAGATCAAATGATGGTTAAAATTAATAATATAGAAACATTAGCATTAGATAAAGATAAAAATATTCAAAATTTAAAAGATGAGTTACTTAGACAAAGAAAAGCAGCGGGCTTTACTGCTCTTAAAGGACCTGGAATCAAAGTGATTCTTGATGATAATAAGGATGGTTTAGGAGAAAATATTGATAATAATCCAAATAATTATATAGTTCATTATGAGAGCCTCTTAGCTTTAGTTGAAGAACTAAAAAGAGCTGGGGCAGAAGCTGTTTCTATAAATGGACATCGTTTAATTACCACCTCAGATATTAGGTGTGTAGGTAATGTAATTCTTGTAAATACAGAAAGGATAGCACCTCCCTTTGAAATATCTGCTATTGGCAATTCTGTTCTTTTAGAAAAATATATTATTAATTCTAGTGAATATAATTTTTTAATATCCTCTTATATTCCTATTACTTATCAAATGTTTATGGATAATAATTTTATAACTATACCAAGCTACAAGAGTAATATATCTTTTGCATATGCAGAAATAGTCAACTAGACAGGGAGTGTTAAATATGTGGATTTTGCCATTCATCGGTTTAATCGCTGGAGCAGCAATTGGATATCTTTTAAATATTGAAATACCAGTGCACTTAGTTAAATATTTTTCAGTTTCCTTTCTTGCAGCACTGGACTCTATTTTTGGTGGAATAAAGAGTCTTCAAAAAGGGAACTTTGATAGTATTCTTCTAATTACTGGTTTTTTTGTAAATATATTAGTAGCAGGTTTTTTTGCCTATATTGGTGATAGTATTGGTGTAGATTTATATCTGGCAGCGGTTTTTGCTTTTGGGGTAAGGATATTTAACAATATTTCTGAAATCAGACGTAATGTTGTTACGAAATTTTTTCATTTAAAGCAGGATGATAAAAATGAATAGAAAACAAATTGCTCTTACTATTATTTTATTCTTTTTTGGGATAATAACCACTACTCAATATCGCTCCCATGTAAATTCCTATAGTGATTTAGATAGTCATGAACAAGAATATCTAGCTACAATGGCTAGAGAGCTAACAACTAAGAAAAGATTAATTGATAGTGATATTACTCAGCTTGAGAGAAGATTTAATGAATTAGAAAATTCAATTAATTCTAGTGATCTTATTATTGAAAATCTTATAACCAATATAAACAACTTGCAGAGACTTAATGGCACTGTGCCAGTAAAGGGTCCTGGAATTATTATATCTATTAGTGGTAATTCACCAGTTATATATACTGACTTAGTAAAAGTTGTTAATGAATTATGGAATTCTGGAGCTGAAGCTATAACTTTAAATGATTATAGATTTACTGCTAAAACATATCTCTATCAATCTGAGGAAACATATCAAATAACAATTAATAATAATTTATTGAAGGCTCCATATATTATTAAGGCTATAGGTAATCCACAAGTATTAAAAACCGGGATTGAACTTCCTGGGGGCATTATAGACAATCTTTTGCTCTATGGTATTACACCAGAGATTAACACCATACCAGAAATCCTATTACCGGGAATAGAATCGCTACCATCATATTCATACTCCCGTAATGTAAATTAGATCAAATTTAGGGGTGACTTTTATGATTCAGCCAGGAGATTTATTAATATTTAAAGCAAAAAACAATGTCTTTAAAGATGTTTATAAAGCTAAGGTTCTAAGTTTAGAGGATGATTTTATCTACACTGAAATACCCTTAGTGGAAAATAAACCCATCCTTCTCGCTGAAGGCACTATGGTTTACATTTTCAATCAAAGAACAGGGGAGGAACATGTTTCAGAAATTGTGGAAAAACAAATTTCTCCAGGAATATTTTTAAAAATAAAAAAACCCTTTTATCGAAAGGGAAACAGAACTAAATTTATATCCGTTACTAGTGGAAAAGGTGGAGTTGGCAAAACATGTTTTGCCATAAATCTAGCTGTCTCATTAAGTCAAAAAGGCTTTAACACTTTTCTACTAGATGCGGATATGGGAATGGCTAATATTGATATTTTAATGAATCTTCGTTCAGAATATACTATTAAAGATGTTATTGATAACAATATTAACATTATGGAGGCTGTTGTAGATGGTCCTGGGGGAGTAAATGTTATCCCTGGTGGATCAGGCTTTAAAGATCTAGCAAATATAGATGTTTGGAAATTCAATAAATTGTTAAATAATTTCAATGAATTAGAAAAATATGCAGATTATGTAATTATAGATACGGGAGCTGGAATTGCTAATAATGTTATTAACTTTTTACTAGCAAGTAATGAAGTTCTTGTTATTACAACACCGGAACCTCACTCTATCACTGATGCTTACGCCTTGATTAAGACAATCGATGAAGTAGATCCAACTATAATGATAAAGTTAATTATAAATAAAGTAGAAAGTCCTGAAGAAGCAAATTTTATTTCCTCTAAAATTATTAATGTAGCCAAAAATAATCTTAAAATTAAAATTCTTAAATATGGTTTTATTATGGAGGATTTAGCTGTAAGTAGAGCAATTAAGAGACGCCGACCTTTTCTAATAACTGAAGCTGATTGCCCCGCCTCCAAATGTGTTGAGAATATTTCCAATCTGATAATTAATAAGCCTTACACAGAAACAATAATCAAAAAAACTTTTTCTGACAAACTTAAAGAAGTTTTTAATCGTTAAATACATAAAAAAACTGCTGCACCTCATAGAGGGCAGCAGTTTTTTATTTTAATATTATATTTCGTCACAGACTTTTTGAGTAAATTCTTTAGTTCCTAAAATTTTACTCTCTTTACCAGCAATATCCACTGTGGCAAAACCTTGAGCCAAGACTTTTTCTACTGCTTCCTCTATCTCTTCTGCTGCTTTATCTTCATTAAATGAAATTCTAAGCATCATAGCTGCCGATAGAATGGTTGCAATTGGATTTGCCTTGTCTTGTCCTTCTATATCTGGTGCTGAACCGTGAGCTGGCTCATATAAATCTATTTTTCCACCTAAACTTGCTGAAGGAAGCATTCCTAAAGATCCTGCAATACTTGCCGCTTCATCAGATAATATATCCCCAAACATATTTTCTGTAACAATAACATCAAATTGTTTTGGATTAATTATTAATTGAATAGAAGCATTATCTACATATAAATGTTCTATCTTTACCTCAGGGTAGTCCAAAGATACCTCAGCTACTGTTTCTCTCCATAATCTTGAAGTTTCAAGCACATTTGCTTTATCAACAGAGTGAATGATCTTTTTCCTCTTCATAGCAATTTCAAAAGCCTCTACCAGAATTCTTCTAATTTCTTCTTTTGAATATGAAATTGTATCGAAAGCTTCATCACCATCTCTACCCTTTTTCCCGAAATAAGCTCCTCCTGTTAGTTCTCTTAAAATAACAAAGTCTACTCCTTCAAGATATTCTGGTTTCCAAACCACCATTTCTGCTAAAACAGGATAATATTTTACAGGCCTTACATTACAATATAAGCCCATTTTCTTTCTTATCTCTAAAAGACCAGATTCCGGCCTCAAGCTTCTATCTAATTTATCCCACTTTGGTCCTCCCACAGCACCAAGTAATACGGCATTAGCTTCCTGAACAATCTCCCAAGTTTCATTTGGAAATGGTTTACCATATCTATCATATCCACTTCCTCCAAAATAACCTTCTTTATAGGAGATTTTAAAGGAGAATTTCTCTGCTACTTTATCTAGAACTTGAATTGCCGATTCCACAATTTCTCTTCCTATTCCGTCACCAGGTAATACAGCTATTTTATACAATTATTTCACCTGGCCTTTCACATAATTTAATAAATTACCCTCAGCAATTATTTCTTTAATAAAATCTGGGAAAACTTCTGTTTTATATGTTTTCCCTTTTGTTTTATTAATAAGTTCCCCTTTATCTACATCAATGTGTAGGATATCCCCTTCTCCTATTTCATCCACTGCCTCTGGAGCCGTAACAATAGGTAGTCCAATATTTATTGAGTTTCTATAGAAAATCCTAGCAAAACTTTTAGCTACTACAACACTTACACCTGCAGCTTTAATAGCAATTGGAGCGTGCTCTCTAGAACTCCCACATCCAAAATTTTTACCAGCGACCAATATATCTCCTGGTGAAATTACTTCAGCAAAGTTTTCAATAACATTTTCTAGACAGTGAATTCTCATATTTTCATCACTAGAATCATTTAAATATTTAGCAGCTATAATTAGATCCGTGTCAACATCGTCTCCAGCTTTCCAAGCTTTTCCCTGGTATATAGACATTTACATTACCTCCTCAGGTGAGCTAATTTTTCCTGCAATTGCTGATGCTGCTGCTATTGCTGGGCTTGAAAGAAAAACTTCACTTTCCACGTGTCCCATCCTACCAACAAAATTTCTGTTTGTAGTGGAAATAGCTCTTTCACCCTTAGCAAGAATTCCCATATAGCCCCCTAGGCAGGGACCACAAGTAGGAGTACTAAATACCCCTCCTGCATCAATAACAATATCTACAATACCTTTTTTTATACATTCCTTATATATCTCTTGAGTACCTGGAATCACAATCAATCTAACATTAGGAGCTACAGTTTTCCCTTTAAGAATTTTAGCCGCGATTTCCATGTCCTCAATTCTACCATTAGTACATGAACCTATTACGGACTGATCAATAATTATATCCTCTTTAACATCATAAATTGATTTTGTATTTGAAGGGATATGAGGAAAAGCAACTTGCGGTGTTAATTCAGCCAGATCAATCTCCACCTCACCCACATAAACAGCATCTGGGTCACTTTCATATACAATATAGTCTTCTTTAAATCTGTCTTTAATATATTCCAGAGTTAATTTATCAACAGGAAAAATACCATTTTTTGCCCCTGCTTCTATTGCCATGTTAGCAATAGTTTGACGACCATCCATAGAAATATATTGAATTCCATCCCCAGTAAATTCAAGAGTTTGGTAACGCGCTCCATCTACGCCAATCTTACCAATAAGATATAGAATGATATCTTTACCAGAAACCCAGGGGTTTTTCGGTTTGTTTTTTAGAATTACTTTAATAGTTTCAGGAACTCTAAGCCATATTTCTCCAGTGGCCATAGCCGCTGCCACGTCTGTGCTACCTACACCTGTAGAAAAAGCTCCTAATGCTCCATAAGTACAAGTATGGGAGTCCGCACCAATGATTAATTGCCCAGGCCCTACAATACCCTTTTCTGGTAAAAGACAATGCTCAATACCCATTCTACCTACCTCAAAATAATGAGTTAAGTCTTGTTCTAATGCAAATTCTCTTAATTCCTTACATTGCTGAGCTGAGAGAATATCCTTATTTGGAGCAAAATGATCAGGAACCATTACTACTTTATCTTTATCAAATACCTTGTCAATTTCAAGTTTTCTAAATTCTCTAATTGCTACAGGTCCTGTTATGTCATTACTAAGAACAATATCTGTTTTTGCATTGATTAAATCACCAGGTTTTACTGATTCAAAACCTGCATGAGCTGCAAGAATCTTTTCCGTTACAGTCATTCCCATCTAAGCACATCCTTAAGAATATTTTTTCTCGTAATTAAGAGCTTTATTAATACCATTTACATAGGATCTGGCACTGGCTTCAATAATATCAACACTAACCCCATTACCTATAAACATCTTTCCTTTATAACGAACCTTTGTTATAACTTCACCTTGAGCATCTCGTCCTGAAGTTACGGAGTTTATTTTATAGTCTTCAAGAATAAATTCTCCGGAAACAATTGAGTTAATGGCCTTGTAAATAGCTTCTATAGGACCTTTTCCTGGCTCAGCCTTTTCAATAAGAATATCATTCACTTTTAAACCTACTGTTGCTGTAGCAGAAATATTTGTTCCTGAAGATACATGAAGATATTTAAATTTATAAATTTCATCTTCTTTAAGAATCTCTTCATCTACTAATGCAATTAAATCTTCATCTTTTATTTCTTTTTTCTTATCACATAATTCTTTAAACTTCACAAAAAGATCTTTTAACCTATCTCCTTCTAATTCATATCCTAATTCTAATAGTTTTGATTTAAATCCACTTCTACCAGAATGTTTCCCTAACACTATCGTATCACTTGGTACCCCAATCATAGTTGGATTCATTATCTCATAAGTCTCTCTATTTTTTAAGATTCCATCTTGATGAATTCCTGATTCGTGGGCAAAAGCATTTTTACCTACAATTGCTTTGTTAGGCTGGATAATAATACCTGTAAGTCTACTTACCAAATTACTAGATCTATATATTTCTTCTTTAATTATATTTGTGTCTATATGGTAGTAGTCTTCTCTAGTATATAAAGCCATAACTAATTCTTCTAATGAAGCATTACCAGCTCTCTCTCCTAAACCATTTACAGTACATTCTACTTGTGTAGCACCATTTTCAATGGCCGATAGGGAGTTTGCCACTGCAAGACCTAGGTCATTATGACAGTGAACACTTATTCTTGCTTGATCAATATTTTTTATTCCTTCTTTTAAACTTTTAATAAAAGCTCCATATTCCCTAGGAGTTGCATAACCTACTGTATCTGGTATATTTATAGTTGTTGCCCCTGCTTTAATTACCTCTTCAAAGATTCTACATAAAAAGGGAATATCACTTCTAAAAGCATCCTCTGCTGAAAACTCAACATTTTCAACATACTTTTTTGCATGAGCAACTGCATTTACAGCAGCTTCTATTACAGCATCAGGCTCCATTTTTAATTTATATTTCATATGAATGGGGCTAGTGGCTATGAATGTGTGTATTCTAGGTTTTTTTGCATACTTTATTGCTTCCCAACATCTGTCAATATCAGCAAAGTTTGCTCTACTTAGTCCTGCTACTTCAGCGTTTTGAACTACTTCAGCTACGGCTTTTACACCTTCAAAATCTCCAATAGAAGCTATAGGAAAACCAGCCTCTATACAATCTACCCCTAATTTATCTAATTGCTTAGCAATAACAATTTTTTCCTTTAAATTTAGGCTTACCCCTGGTGTTTGTTCTCCGTCTCTTAATGTAGTATCGAAAATATATATTTTGTTTCTCATCTTATCCAGCCTCCTGTTTTAAAAATAACGGGACAATTATGTCCCGTTATTTTTGAATTTATTTAAGTGCTTATTTTTTTAACCAGGACATGCTTTTTCTGAGATTTCTACCTACTTCTTCAATTAAATGATTATCATCAATTCTTTTAAGAGCATTATACTTAGGCCTTTTTGCAATATTATCAAGTAACCATTCCTTGGCAAAAGCTCCAGTTTGAATGTCCTTTAAAATTGATTTCATCTCTTTTCTAACATCTTCATTTATTAATCTTTTACCTGTAATTAAATCACCAAATTCTGCTGTATCACTAATTGAATAACGCATATTAGCAATTCCACCTTCATACATTAAATCAACAATTAATTTCATTTCATGAAGACATTCAAAATATGCTATTTCTGGTTGGTAACCAGCTTCTACTAAAGTATCAAAGCCTGCCCTTACAAGTTCTGTCATCCCTCCACAGAGCACTGCTTGCTCACCAAATAAATCCGTTTCCGTTTCCTCGGCAAAAGTTGTTTCAATTAATCCTGAGCGAGTACATCCTACACCTTTACCAAAAGCTAAAGCTCTTTTTTGGCAATTTCCTGTAGCATCTTGCTCAATGGCAATCAATCCAGGTACTGCTTGACCTTCTACAAAAAGTCTTCTTACCATATGTCCAGGACCTTTTGGGGCAATTAAAAATACATCTACATCTTCAGGAGCAACAATTTGCTTAAAATGAACGTTAAAACCATGAGAAAAACTTATAGCATCTCCTGATTTTAAATTTGGTTTAATATCATTTTCATATACTTCCCCTTGGTTTTCATCAGGAAGAAGAACGTGAATAATATCAGCTTTTGCACAAGCTTCAGGAATAGAATATACCTCTAAACCATCTTCCTTAGCCTGATTAATAAACTTAGAGCTAGGTCTTAAACCTACTATTACATTAAGCCCACTGTCTTTTAAATTTTGAGCCTGTGCATGACCTTGACTACCATATCCTAATACAGCAATTGTTTGACCTTTTAAATCCTCGAAATTTGCATCATTATCATAATAAATCTTTAACATTGAAATGCCCCCTTATAATATATATTTAATTTTTTTAAATTTTATATTTTATGTTGTCTTTCTTTCTGTCCTCGCACCATGGATATTGTTCCCGTCCTAGAAAGTTCAATAATTCCAAAGGGTTTAAAGGTATCAATCATGGCTTTAATCTTTGTTTCATCTCCCGTTGCTTCTATAATAAGAGATTTCCTGCCTATATCTAGTATTCTTGACCTAAAAATATTAGCCAGTTCAATTATTTCTACCCTCGTACCAGTTTCAACGGCTACTTTTATCAGGAGCAATTGTCGCCCTACAGTTTCTTTTTGAGTAATATCCGTTACCTTTAACACATCTACCATTTTATTTAACTGCTTTGCTACTTGCTCTATTACTTTATCATCTCCAGCTACAACAATTGTGAGCCTGGAAATTAAAGAATCTTCAGTTTCACTAGCAATAAGACTTATTATATTATATCCTCGTCTAGAAAAAAGACTGGTAACCTTTGTAAGTACCCCAGGGCTGTTTTCTACCATAACAACAAGTGTGTGTACCCTCTTTATGTTTTCCATTATTCACACCCCCATATTTCATCTAATGAGCAACCTGAAGGAACCATGGGAAATACATTGGCTTTACAATCTATTTGGAAATTCAAAAAAGATGGTTCTCTACTTTCATAGTTTTTAATAAAGACATTTTCCATTTCCTCTTTATTTCCAATATTAAAACCTTTGATTCCATATGCTTTTGCCAGCAACTCCCAATCTGGTGAAAATTCATAAATTGTTTGAGAATAATTTGCCTGGTGAAATAATTCTTGCCATTGTCTTACCATTCCTAAACAACCATTATTCATAAGAACAATTGTTATTGGTAGATTGTACTGTCTTACAATAGCAAGTTCTTGAAGATTCATTTGGAAACTTCCATCCCCTGTTATTAAGACTACTCTTTTATCAGGATTGGCAATTTGGGCTCCTATTGCTGCTGGTAGACCAAATCCCATTGTTCCTAAACCACCTGAGGTTAAAAATGATTTTTTTCCTTTAGGATGAAGGTATAAGGCACTCCACATCTGATGTTGCCCAACATCAGTTACTATAATAGTTTTATCATCAATATAGTCGTTTATAAATTGAAGAAGATTTTCTGGTTGAATTCCTTCATCGGGAATATTCTTTTTCTTACTTACATTTTGAATTTCTTTAATCCATTCAGAAGTTTTTAAGGGGCCTTCTATATTTTTATCTATCTCATTTAAAAAATCCTTACAATCTCCTACTATAGGGATATCTGTTACTACGTTTTTATCTATTTCTGCCGCATCGATATCTACATGAATAATTTTAGCTTTTGGTGCGAATCCAGAAACACATCCTATAACTCTGTCACTGAATCTCATCCCAATGGCTATAATAAGGTCGCTTTCTTGAATTGAGTAATTACCCTTCACAGTACCATGCATTCCAACCATACCAAGAAAAAGAGGATCCCCTGAGGGATATGCACCCTTACCCATTAAAGTTACTGCCACAGGTATTTGGAGCTTTTGAGCAACCTTTGCTAGTTCCTCTTCTCCATTACCTATTATTATTCCACCGCCAGCAATAATCATTGGTTTTTTACATTCTTTAATACTTTGAATTGCTTTATATAATTGATTAACATTTAACTTTATTTTAGCTAGTTTTTTCAATACATGCTTTCTGATTACAGGTTTTCTGCTTTTGCTTACAGTTTGAGTTAAAACATCCTTAGGTATATCAATTAGAACAGGACCAGGTCTTCCATTTTGAGCTATGAAAAAAGCTTCTTCTACTATGTTTGGAATATCCTCTGCATCTGTAACTAAATAGTTATATTTAGTTGCTGAAAGACTAAATCCTGTTGTATCTGACTCCTGAAAACTATCTTTACCAATCAAATGTTGAGCTACTTGTCCAGTAACTGCGATAATTGGAATAGAATCCATCATGGCATTTTCCAGTCCTGTTAATAAATTAGTAGCTCCTGGCCCAGAAGTTGCAATACAAACTCCTACTTTACCCGTGGACCTAGCATAACCATCCGCCCCGTGAGCAGCCCCCTGTTCATGTCTCATTAAAATATGTTCTATTTTACTTTTTGGTAACACATCATATAAAGGCAAGAGGACGCCGCCTGGTATCCCAAAAACTTTGTCTACATTTTTTTCTTCCAGACACTTAAGTAACAATTCTGCACCAATCATAAAACAACATCCTCCTTTTATTTTGTGTTATATAACAAGCTATCATTCATAATACTATATTATAATATTTAATATAATACAATATCCAATTTAGAATTATCAGTTAATTTTAATAATTTTTTTAAAGAGTTCTTTATTCTCTTTAATTTTTTCTTCACTACCAATAACACAAAAAATATTATCTTTCGTTACCTCATCAATAATAGAAGCAAAATCGCGTAACTCCTGCAAAGTTGTATCAAGAATTTCTTCCCTTATTTTTTGCAAATCTCTGGGTTTTATTTCTTGAAAATAATATAGGTTTGAAATTCTTCCCTTATTACTTACACTCATAGGAGCATCATGATCACCCATAGTACCAATAATAAACTTTTTTAAATCTCTTTCACTTAATTTAAGATTTCTGAAAAAATTTCCGCTATTATCATAAACTGAAAGAGTTTCAGTTAGATTAGGATCCCTATAAGAACTAAAAAAAATATTTCCAAGAATTGAGATAGAAGCGAATCCTCCATAAGCTCCACCTAAAACTCTTAATTTGTTCCAAAGATAATCAGTATTTAATATTTTTGCTGCTACTTTCATACTACCATTATAAGAATAACCTTTGTCATAAAAACTTCCACCTTTGATAACATATTGTACCTTAGCAGGAATTCCTATCCCCTCTTGAAGATTTTCTGGCAATAAATTATATTTAATCCTTGGACTTTCACTATAAGGAAGAGTTTTTATGTGCTTTTTTAAAATACTTTTTGCTTCTTGTATATCCTCTGGATCATTTGTAATACTAGAAATTAAGTTATCTATAGAGAAAATATTTTTAAATACCCATGCTAAGTTTTCCACAACATCTTCATATCTATCTTCGAAATTCTCAAGTATTTCCTTAAGGAAAAAATAATATTCCATATTTCCTTCTTCTTGATATTTTCCTGAAGCAGTGAAGTAAGAAGCTAATCTTATCTGTGCAATTCCCATTGAATCATCTGAAAACTCATTTTCTTTAATTGCCTTTAGTTCAATTAATTCCTCCTTGATTTTCTTTTTATCATTAAACAAAGTTTTCGTAATAATCTCCATTACTAATGAAAGAGTAAGGTCTAAATTCTCTGTAAATGTTTTTGTACTTACCTTCATATAAGGATAGATATCTCTAGAAACATAACGGTTCACACAGGCTACAGAAAAATCTATTCCCCCGGTGTAGATGTTTATCATTTTTGATAATTTTTGATAATCATAATTCTCTGTTGGTAGACATGTAAGAAGATCATTTAATAGATAAATATATTTTATCTTATCCCCAGGTATCCTATCCGTATTAAAATGCAAATCTAAATAGGCTATTTTATTTGTAAACATAGGATGTAAAAGGAATTTGCTCTCTGCTCCATCTACTAGATCAAGAGGTATTTCCTCTTGATCTCTTTTTATATCTTTAATATCTATAATAGGAATGCATTCCAAACTTTCTGGGGAATCTTCTTCCTCTTGATATTTTTTTAGCTTTATATTTTTAACAATTACTTTTTCTAACTCTTCTTTTCTCATATTTGACTTAATCTTATCTAGTTTTTTCTTTATTCCTTCGTTAACTTTTTCTTCCAAGCCAGCTTCTGGTAGTAAAATTACATTTGAAGCATGTTTGTTTTCAATAAAATATTTAACTATTAATTTTTCGAAAAAGCCATTTTTCATATCTTCTCTTAATTCACTAATTTCTTTAGAAAAACTTAAATACAATGTTGGATCACCATTATAAAGCCAGCTATTCATAACTGACTGAGCATAAGAAATTCCCTTGTTAGGTGCTAAAGGATTTTCTCTAAGCCTAAATTCTATAGAATTTAATGCTCCGATTAATAATTCTTCATCAATATTTTCTGAAACCAACTCCTCAAGGTAATTGCTAAGGATTTGCTCAAAAAGCTCAAAATGTTTTTCTTCAGAATTTCTTGCTATAAAACTAAAAAATGGTTGCAGTCCAGAGGTATAAAACAATCCATCAATTTCTTCCGCTATTTCTGCATTCATTAATCTTTTTTTAAGTTCCGAACCAATAGGATCAAAGAAAATTCTCTCTAGGACCATTAAAGCAAGAATATCCTTTTTTTCTGTTATCCTTGCCATTACATAGTTTTTGGCTAGGTAAGTTTTATTAGTATTTTTCTGATCTTTACTAATCCCGTAAATTCCTTTTACATTACTAACTTCTGTAAAAGCTCTTTGTAAGGGGATGCTATAATCTTCTTCATTTATCTCATATTTTGATAAATAATTCTCGTCTAAGTACTCTAAATACTCATTAATATCTAGTTTTCCATATAAAAAGAAGTATGCGTTAGATGGATGATAATATTTTTTATGATAAGCCTTAAATTTTTCATAACTTAAATCTGTAATATAATCTGGATTTCCTCCAGAATCAAAGGCATAAAAACTATCTGGATATAATGATTCATTAATTTTATTTATTAGCCCTCGATCAGGAGAGGAATAAGCACCCTTCATTTCATTAAAAACAATTCCATTATATTTAAGTCTTTGATCCATAGTGTCATATTCATACCGCCAACCTTCTTGGAGAAAAATTTCCTCTTTTTCTAAAACTAAGGGGTTAAAAACAGCATCAAGATAAGTATCTGTAAGATTTTTAAAATCTTTATCATTAATACTTGCTACGGGATACATAGTTTTATCAGAAAAAGTCATGGCATTAAGAAAGGTGCTCAAAGAGCTTTTTCTCAATTCTAAAAATGGGGACTTAACTGGATATTTTTTTGAACCTGAAAGAACTGAATGTTCCAATATATGAGTTAGTCCTGTTTGATCAATTGGTGGAGTTTTAAAGGAAACTGAAAAAGTTTTATTTCCCTCTTCATTTTTTATATAAATTAATTTCGCTTTGGTCTTCACATGAATATAATGGTAAGTTGTACTGTTTATGTCCTCAATTTCCTTAATTTCAATTAATTCAAACCCGTGATAAATATTATTTTTTTTCATTTTTGCCTCCTCGGTATTCTTCAGCTTGTACCTGAAGTTCTGTCCACTCTTCAAGGTATTTCTCAGACAATTCTTGTTTCATTTTTAATTCATTACTTATTTCTTCAAGTTCTTTAAAATCCTTATATATATCTGGATTAGAAATTAGTTGCTGTAATTCTTGAATTCTATTATCTACCGAACTAACTAAAACTTCTAATTCTTCTAGCCTTTGATCCACCTTAAAGATATTTATACCTTTCTTCTTAGTATCTCTTATTTCTTTTACTAATATTGTATTATCTTTTTTTTGTTTCTTTTCATTGCTCTTTGCTATTTTATCATCTATATATTCAGAATAAGACCCAGAATAGAAATCCATTTCACCTTTATTTATAATCATTAATCTAGTGGCAAGTACATCTAGAAGAAATCTATCGTGGGAAACACAAAGTATCGTGCCATCAAATTCTAAGAGTGCTTTAATAATTATATTTTTTGATTCAATATCTAAATGATTTGATGGCTCATCAAGAATCAGAAGATTTGGTTCTTCTAATATTAGCTTAATAAAAGCTACTCTAGCTTTTTCTCCTCCACTTAAGCTTTTTATTTTTTTATCTAAATCATTTTGAAAAAACAATACTGAGGCCAGCATTTCTCTAGCTCTTTCAAAAGTGATACTAAAATTTTCTGTTATTTCTTGAAATATTGTTTTTTCAGAGTTTAAATTACTATGATTCTGATCAAAATATCCTGGTTTTACTCCAGATCCAAAAATTACTTCTCCCTTATCTTGAGATTTATCTTTAAAAGTATTAATTAAGGTGGTTTTTCCCGCTCCATTTCCCCCAAT
Organism: uncultured Eubacteriales bacterium; assembly: GCA_964642925.1. Taxonomy (GTDB): domain Bacteria; phylum Bacillota; class Peptococcia; order Peptococcales; family SKKY01; genus SKKY01. The sequence continues at coordinate 92,401 of CAZXPJ010000003.1, forward strand.
TATCCCAATTGTTTCTCCTTTAGTAACTAAAAAGTTAAGATTCTTAAATTCCAGATCAGGGTGAACATACTTATAAAAGTTTTTTACCTTTAAAACTTCTTTTCCAGTATGGCTAGCTTCTACAAATCTTAATGTTATATTCTTATCGAAAAAAACATCGTCAAGAAGTTTTCTTCTATCTAATTGCTTTTCTCTTCCTCTTGCTTGTTTAGATTTTATTCCTGCTTTATATTTTTTTATATATTCTTGAATACTTTTAATTTCTTTTTGTTGTTTCTCAAAGGCTTTTTTATCGGAAGCTTCCTTTTCTGCTTTCAAGTATTGATATCTTGTATAATTTCCTGGGTAAGAAAAGATTTTTTTATTTGATAATTCTAAAACCCTTGTAACTACAGTATCCAAAAAATAAGTATCATGGGAGATGAGTAACACTGTAGCAGAGCTGGAAGAAAGATAATTCTCTAGCCATTGAATACCGTCAAGATCAAGATGATTTGTGGGCTCATCTAGAAGGATTATGTCTGGTTGGCTTACTAATAACTTCGCTAAGCTAACTCTTCTTTTTTCTCCTCCACTAAGTTTTTCACAACTTTTGTCAAATTCTGCTTCCCTAAATCCTAAACCTGTTAAGACTTTTCTAGTTTGAGATTCTATACTATAACCATTATTATTTTCATACTCTTCTCTAAGTAGCCCGTATTCTTCCATAATTTTTTTTGAATCATCCCCTGTTATTAAAGAGATTTTCTTTTCATAATCTGTAAGTTTTTCTCTCATAGCTAATACTTCTGCAAAACTAGAAATAACATAATCAAAAATTTTAGCATTAACGTCTATGGCCGTGTATTGCTCTGAATAACCAATCGTTTTTTGTGAAGCTATAAAAATATCTCCAGAATCAGGATATTCTCTTTCAGTAATCAATTTCATTATTGTGGTTTTGCCTGAGCCATTTACTCCAGTTAAGGCAACTTTTTCTCCTTGGTTAATGGAAAAAGATATATCTTCAAAAATAAGATGATCGGAGAAATATTTTGTTATTTTATTAAACTGTAATTCCGACATATTGGTTTCCACCTAATCTAATATATCCTTCTATTCTATACTAAGGATATTAAGTATTGTATACCTTTTTAAATATATGATAATATATGTAACAAGGTTTTGATACCTATTCTAAACAAGGGGGAATTAAAAAGCTATGAAAGAATTAGGATTAATTGATGGAAAGCTTGTAGATTTAAATGAAAAATTAATTTCAATGGAAGATAGGGGCTATCAATTTGGTGATGGTATATATGAAGTAACAAGTGTTTTCAATGGTAAATTATTTATGCTGGAAGAACATCTTGATAGACTTTATTCTAGTGCTAAAAAAATAAATTTGGAAATTCCTTACACTAAAGAAGAACTTATAGGTTTCCATGAATTGCTTTTAAAAGAAAGTGGGATTCAAAATACAGGTATTTACTTGCAAATTACTAGGGGCGTTGCCCCAAGAAAACATAACTTCCCCACAGGAATCAAACCAGTTTTAACAATGGCTATTCGCCCTGGTGATGAAACAGCACCAGAAAAAAGAGAACAAGGTATTGAAGCTCTTCTAGTTGATGATATTCGCTGGTTAAGATGCGATATTAAAACATTGAATCTTTTAGGTAATGTACTTGCAAAGCAAGCGGCAACTGAAGCAGGTAAAGGTGAAGCTATCCAACACAGAAATGGGATAGTAACAGAGGGTTCCAGTGCTAATTTTTATGTAGTTAAAGATGGTGTAATATATACACATCCTGCTAATAATCTTATTCTTGCAGGAATAACTAGAATAGCTCTTTTTAGAATTTGTAAAGAAAATGGTATAAAAATTGTTGAAGAGGCTTTTACCGTGGATTTCATGAACCAAGCTGATGAAGCTTTTATAACCGGTACAACAACTCAAATTATGCCTATTACAAAGGTCAGTGACGCAGTTATTGGTAATGGTAAAAGAGGTCCACTTACCAAAAAAGTCCAAGAACTATATTCAAAAATGATTGAAAGTATATAATAAAAAGTACCATGATTCAGAATTTATATTTTTTCTGATTCTTGGTACTTTTTTGTTATTCTTTATTTTTATTCTCATCTTTTTGTTCTTTTTCTTTATCTCTATTTTTTTTCCCCCTTAAAACATCAATATACTTTGTATAAATAAACGTTACGGTTATAAAAACAACAAGATAAGCTAAGGCTGCACCAATATAATAAGAAATAATTTTAGCTAGAACAAGAATATAAATAATAATTTTAAAGATATTAGAAGTAATATCATACTTCTCACTTTTTATTCCTAATAATTTAAAAAAGTTACGAGCGGCTTTGCCGGATTTTGAATCTTCTGCCTGAACTGAAAATAAAGATATTATAAATAGAAAGCCATAAGCCCATACTAAAGACCAGCTGCTGCTTGCTATACTGTTGTAAATTATTACAAGTTCTAAACCTGCTGCAAAAATGAATGAAGTTATCAGCATTTTATCTCCTTCTAAACTTGAATTAAGCCCCCTAGAAGTATATAATAACATATATTAAAAAAAGGAGGTTCCTTTATGAAAATTACAAAAGATATGGGAATTACTGAAACAGTACAAAAATATCCTGAAACAATAGAAGTTTTTATGCATTTTGGCATGGGATGCATTGGTTGTTCCGCTGCTAGCTTTGAAAATATCGAGGAAGGTGCCATGGTTCATGGTATCGATCCTGATGAGATTGTTGCAAAACTTAACGAAGCAGTTAAATAAAAATAATATAATACTTATAGACTAAAATCCTCTTTTAAAGAGGATTTTTTATTTCTTGATATTTTTAAGAATACTCTCAAAATATTCCTTATTTATTCCTAAAGCTTCAAATACTCTAACATCTAACTCTTCTTCATGAACCTTTGCCCCCAAAACAATTTTTGAATAGTGATTGGCAAGATGAATTACCATTATTAATTCTTTGTCTTTTATCTTAGGGTTAAAGGGATCATGATGATAAAGTGCCGCCTCTGGTATCTCTTCTCCTACTCCCCAAAGTTTCATAAAATAATACCCTATTTCCTCATGAGATATGCCAAACTTTTCCTTCTCCATCTCTTGAATTAAAAAATCCTCGCTATTAATATACATTGTACATAATTCTTGGAAGCCATTACAAAAATCATTAATAAGTACTACTTTACCAATATCATGGAAAAGACCTACTGACCTTAAGTCTTCGTCCAACTTTTTATTAAGAAAATTATTATATATTAACAACATTATTTTATTAGTCATTTCTGCATGTTCCCACAAAGGATTGGCTAATTCTTCCTTAATACTGGAAAATACTGCTTGAGACATTATTATACTTTTAATATTTGTTACTCCAAGATAAACTAAAGCCTTCCTAATTGAAGCAGTTTTAATATTAAAATAGGCGGAATTTACAATCTGTATAACTCTAGCCGATATAGAATGGTCCATTTCAATAAGATTTGAAATGTCTTCCATGTCTGCATTTTCTTCCACTGCTTTAGTTATTTTAAAATATAATTTGGGAATTGTAGGCAAAGAACTTATACTGTTTATTCTTTCAAGTATGCCTCTCTTTTTTAGTTCAGAATATAAACTTACATAATAATTTATTATATTTAACAATTCAAAGTTGTTCCAGGGCTTAATAATATAACTTGAAGCGATATTATTAGATAAAGCCTCCATTATTTTTTTTTCATCTACATAGCCAATTAAGGCTAACCTTAAAACTGAAGGATAATTTTTCTTTATAGTTTCCAGAATTTCGTATCCGGAAATAATAGGCATTCTTAAATCTACTATGGCTAAATCAATTTTTTCTTTTTTCAAGATGGTAAAAGCATTATCTCCACTATCTGCAAAAAAAAGTTTGTAATCTGTATTCTCTAGAGCTTTCTTCATGGTATATAATATTCTTTTATCATCATCTACTATAAGGATAGATATTTTTCCTAAAACCATTAAAGAATCGCCTCCTATTTAATCAACACTGAATAAAATACCATAATAATATTCCTTTAAAACAAAAATTTCTTTAAAACTTTAGATAATCTTGTAATGCCTACATCAATTTTTTCTATTGTCATATTGGAAAAATTTAGTCTTATAGTATTATTCATCTTATCATTAGCAAAAAAAGATCCACCAGGTACAAAGGCTACATTTTCTTTTAAAGCTAATTGTAAAAGGTCTTTAGCATTTTTACCATAAGGAAGAATTAACCAGAAAAAAAGTCCTCCTTTAGGAATATTATACCTTACTCCAGCTGGAAATTCTTCTTGCATTTTTTTAGCTACAAAATCCCTTTTTTCTTTATAGCTTTCAAGAGTCCTTTTTATATGCACATCTATATTAAAATCATTAAGATATTGGTCAATATATCTTTGACTTATTGACGAGGAGCTAAGGTCTACTCGGGGTTTTAGGGCTAAATACTTGGAAATAATATTAGAAGACCCTGCTAACCAAGCTACTCTAAAACCTGGACAAAAAATTTTAGAAAAAGACCCTATATAAACAACCTTGTTCCTTTTATCAAGAGAGAAAAGAGAGGGTTCTGCTTCTCCTTGAAATCTTATTTCTGAATATGCCCCATCCTCAACTATTGGTATATCATAATTATCCAATATGTTTAAAAACTGTAATCTTCTTTCTTTACTCCAGCACCTACTTGTAGGGTTTTGGAAATCTGGAATAACATAAATCATTTTCACTTCTTCTTTATATTTTTTTAATTTATCTTTAAGATCTGAGATAATCATTCCATCATCATCAGTCTCTATTTCTACAAATTGTGGATAATAAGAATTAAAGGCATTCATTGCCCCAAGATAAGAGGGCCTTTCGCAAAATATAATATCCCCCTCATCGAGAAAAACCATACCTGACATATCAAGAGCTTGCTGAGAACCACTAGTAATTAGGATATTCTCAGAATTAAGATTTACTCCCATCTTTTTATTCATTCTTGAAGCAATCTTTTCTCTCAAGGGCAAGTAACCACTGGTAGATGAATATTGTAGAGCACATCTATTCTCTTCTGACAAAACTTTTTCAGAAATTTTCTTTAACTCTTCTAGAGGAAAAAGTTCTGGAGCTGGGAATCCTCCTGCAAAAGATATTATTTCTGGATTATCAACTAATTGCATTAGGGCAAGTAATTCATTATTTTCAAAACTTTCCATTCTTCTTGCAAATTTCATTATATCCACCTAATTTCTTTTTATACTTTTACTTTAATAGCTTTATTTAGGGTAATAGAAGTTTTAGAAATAATAGAATCAAAAGCTAAAACACTCACTCCTTGTTCTATTGCTTCCTTTAATGTTTCAGTAAAGGCTGGATCTGTTTCTTTGTTGGGCCTAAAAATTTTTGTATCTTCCATTTGAATTAAAAAAATAACATAATTTTCATACCCTTCTTTTACGCCTTTAATAAGCTCTTTCAGATGTTTTTGTCCTCTTGTAGTTGGAGCATCAGGAAACAAAGTATCATTTTCTCTTTCTAAGGTTACTCCTTTTAATTCTATAAAGCCTTTTTTTGATCCTTTTTCATAATAAAAATCAAATCTGGAATTTTTATATGTTTTTTCTCTTTTAAATAAATCACAGTCCATTAAAAAATCTATCTGGTTTTTTTGAACAGCTTCTTCGAAAACATAATTTACTATTTGAGAATCAACATTAATTAGCCTATCTTCTTTATAAACAGAAATTAAGGAGTACTTAGTTTTTCTTTTTTCTCCAGTTCCCTCTTCTAAAAATATTTTACTATTTGGAAGAAATATTTCCTTACATCTTCCTGTATTTCTTACATGAACGAGCTCCTTCTTACCAGCAATCTCTACTTCTGCTACGAATCTATTTATTCTCTTTAAAAAAACTCCTGAAATTATAGGATTTTTATATTTCATATCTACCTCTTAATTCTTTAAAAATTCTTCTAATCGGGTATTTCTTTTATTTATTTTATTATTTTTAACAGCTAGAAAAACAGCTTTCTTTGTCCCAACAATAACCATTATTTGCTTTGCCCTAGTTATACAAGTGTATAGCAGATTCCTTTGTAGCATCATATAATGTTGAGTGGTTAGAGGTGCTATAACTACTTTGTATTCACTACCTTGACTTTTATGAACAGTAATTGCATAGGCCAAAACCAGTTCTTCTAAATCAGTATTTTCATACATAGCTTCCGTATGATCATACTCTACTTTTATTGTTCTTTCTTCTATATTAATATAAGTTATTATTCCTATATCCCCATTAAATACATTTTTATCATAATTATTTTTTATTTGCATAACCTTATCACCTAAATAAAAGAAGTTTCCTCTATATTCTAAAGATAAGGTATTTTTATTTAAGCTTTTTTGAAGAATACGATTAAGATTTTGAGCTCCTGTTTCACCTTTTTGCATCGGTGATAGTACTTGAATATCATTAATAGGATCTAGCTTATAATATTTTGGCAGTCTTCGAATACAAAGATCATTTATTATTTGCGCAATCTTTTCTGGATCTTTTTCCTCAATAAAGAAAAAATCACTATCTTTGCTAGATTTCAATTCAGGAAACAAACCTTTATTAATTTTATGGGCATTTTTAATTATTTCACTATCTTGAGCTTGTCTAAAAATAGTTTCTAAACGAACTACTTCCACACTTTGAGAATTAATAATATCTTTTAATACGTTTCCTGCTCCTACTGAAGGAAGCTGGTCTACATCTCCTACTAGGAGTATCCTCATATTAGATGGCACTGCTTTTAAAAGATTATGCATTAATAAAAGGTCGATCATAGAAGACTCATCAACAATTAAAACATCACTTCTTAATGGGTTTTGTTGATTCTTTTTATACCCCTCACCAGGCTTATACTCCAATAGTCGATGAATAGTTTTTGCTTCCATTCTAGTGGTCTCGGATAATCTTTTTGCCGCCCTACCTGTTGGAGCAGCCAAAATAACATCTGCTCCGCTTTCCTGGAAAACTTTTATTATGCCTAAGGTAGTAGTTGTTTTACCAGTACCTGGTCCCCCAGTTAATATCATAAATTTAGAAGATATTGCTTTTTCAATAGCTTCTCTTTGGATATCATCATAAGAAATAGCCTCATCTTTTTCGATTTTTTTAATAATTTCCTTCGTCCCTAATAGAGGGGATTCAAAAACTCCTTTACTGATTTCTTTTATTTTTTTTGATACAGCCATCTCACTGTATAACATAGCGGGAATATAAACACATCCTTGATCCATAATTAAAGATTCATCTTTAATTGATGTAAGGAGATGATTATTGATAACATCTTCTTCTATGTCTAGTAATTTTTGTGACTCCTGGATTAATTCTTCTCGATTCAGATAACAATGTCCAGAATTAGTGGCATCATTAAGTAAATATAAAAACCCAGATCGACATCTAGAATAGGAAAAAGGTTCAAAACCCATATTCTCAGCAATTTTATCTGCTGATTTAAAACCGATCCCCCATATATCATCCGCTAATCTATAAGGATTTTTTTTTAGAATTTCAACACTTTTTTTCCCATATCTTTGAAATATTTTTACTGCAAAGGTTGTGGAAATTCCATGGGATTGAAGAAATATCATTACATTTTTTATTTCCTTTTGCTCATCCCAGCCACTTTTTATCATTTCTATTCTTTTCTCACCTATACCCTCTATTTCAGAAAGACGATGAGGACTTTTCTCTATAATCTCTATTGTAGATAATTGAAATTTATCTATAATCTTTTTTGCATAAACTGGTCCAATTCCTTTAATTAAGCCGCTTCCTAGGTATTTTTCAATACCTAGCAAAGTAGAGGGCATTAATTCTTTATAGGATTTCACGGAAAATTGTTTACCATACTTATTGTCGGTTTTCCAATCCCCTTTAAGAATCAATTGAGTGCCAGGATTTAAAGTGGCTAAAAAGCCCACAATAGTAATTAATTCTGAATTGTTTTCTGTTTTTAGCCGAATAACAGAAAAACCATTTTCAGGATTACTATAGGTAATTCTTTCTACTGTTCCCTTTAAATATTCCATATTTTTTCTCCGCTTCTACTTTTTACGCTCCATTAAAAAAGTTTCAAGATTCCCAATGTCCATTGGCTTGGCAAAATAATATCCTTGCATTTTATTAACACCTAAATCTTTAAGTATGTTGTAAATTTCTTCATCTTCTACTCCCTCAGTTACTAGGTCAATATTAAGAGAATGGGATAAGGTAATTATAGTTTTTACAATCTCATAATCTCTTTTATTGTTTTTCATATTAATAATAAAGGATTTATCAATTTTTATTTGATCCGCACTTAATTGATTTAGATATAGAAATGATGAATACCCTGTTCCAAAATCATCAATAGAAATGCGAAGTCCATTTTTCTTCAATTCTAGCAAGGTTTGTTCTTGTTGTTCTAAATTATAAAGGGCTATATCCTCTGTAATCTCCAACCAAATTCGATGAGATGAAAAATTATATTTTTTTGGAATTTCAAGTATTTCAGCTGTGAAATTATCCTTACTAATATGAGCAGGAGATATATTTACATGAACTTCTAACTCTCCAAAACCTTTTGACTCAAGGTTTTTCATGTCTTTTAATGTTTCTTCTAAAACAAATTTATCAATTTTATCAATTATTCCTATCTCTTCAGCTAATGGTATAAATTCAATGGGAGAAATAATACCCCTTTCAGGGTGATTATACCTTACTAAAGCTTCTATAGATAAGAAATCATGGTTGTTAGCACTATATATAGGTTGATAATAAACTTGTAATTCTCCCTTAGCTAAAGCGGAATGAAGTTCATTTTCTAGGCTCTTAATTTCTACAAGAGAATCTAGAATATTATCCTTATTACCAATTATGAAGTATTCCCTCCGCTCTTTTTTGGCTATACTTCTAGCATTACTAACTGCAGATATTTGAAAATCTAAATTTTTATAACATTCCTCGCAGAATGAGCCCCCGATAACAAATCTTAAATGTATACTTGTCCCTTGATATAGGTAGGGTGAATTAAGTTGCCTTAATAAGGTTAATAATTCTTCTTCCAGAGCACTTTTATTTTCTATATTCTTGTAAAAAAGAAGAAATTCATCCCCTGAAAATCTGCAAAGAAATAAAGGCATTGAAAATCTTTTTTGTACTTTTTCCAATCTCCGAGCTACTTGAATAATTACTTGGTCTCCAGCTTCTACCCCATAAGTTTCATTTATCTTTTTAAAACCATTAATAGAAGTTAGAACAAAACTATAGCTTATTTCATCTACATTTTTATTTCTTGTTTCTTGATTAAACCAATATTTAAATTGCTCATAATTAGGTAGCTTTGTAAGCTTATCAAAAAAAGTTAGGGTTCTAATTCTTTCCATTAAAACATTAAAACTATCCACTGCTTGGCCTAATTCGTCCAATGTGGTTTTTTCAGCTTTTGCAAAGAAATCTCCTTCTGTAGCCTTATCCATAGCTTCTTTTAAAGAAATTATTGGGTCTGTGAACTTCTTAACTGCAATATAACTAAGACCTACCACTCCAGTTAAAGAGGCCAATAACATTAAAAGTAAAATGAACATGTATTTATCTATATCACCATATAAGCTAGAGTTGGGAACTTGGCTTACAAGATACCCATTAAAAACACCCTTTGTTTTAGTAAAAAAAATTTTGTTTTCGGGAATGGAAAATATTCCTTTTTCACCCTCAATAAAAGAACAATCAAAATCCACATCCTTTAAAATCATTTGAGGATCGTTATGGACAATATATTTTCCATCTCTAATTATATAAGTTTCTCCTGGCTTTTCTTTTAATATGTATTTAAATTCTTTACTTAATTCCTTAAGATCAATAGTTCCGCCGATTATACCAATAATCTTTCCATTATGCTTTACTCCTCTAGTTATGGTGAAAATTGGTTGTCCAGAATAACGAGAAATTCTTCCTTGAGATATAATTGAAAGATCGTTTTTTGATGCAGCCTGATATTGTTCTTCATTTATTTTAACAGGAAGATCTAATTCAAAAAGGTCAGAATAAGTGTACATTTCTAAATTTGGCGTGGCTAAAAAAACCTGTTCATAAAACTGGCTGTTATTTTCATAAAAAAATTTTATATCTTCAAATATTAGATAATCATTAAACCAAGTATCTTCATTAAACCCTTCGAAAGCTGTTCTTTCTAAATTCCATTCCGTCTTTTTAATAAAATCATTCATTGATTTTGTTTGTTCTACAACATAATTATTGAAAATTTCTTTTTCTGATTCTATAGAAAGAGCATAATTACTTTCTGTAAGTGCATAAAAATGACTTTTAGAATATTTTTGTGTAATGATTAAAATAAATGAAAACATTATTATAAATGCTATGGTCAAATATAATAATGTTTGCCTTTTTATGCTTTTATTAATATATTTATTCATAATGTTCATGAGCAACCTACCTGATATCATTTTAAAAAGTACTATTTCAAATTATAACATATTTAACTTCTTTCTTGGTGGGTAAATCCTATTTGCAATCTTAGGTGCTTTAGAAAAAAATAGAGAGCCTGATAAGGCTATTACAAAAACATAAATACCCCCAAATACTTTTAATTGATCATTAGCTAATGCGGCAATAATAATTGAAAATTCTCCCCGCTGAATTAAGGATAAACCTGCTCTAAGGGAAACTTTTTTTGATAAACCATATAATCTACCACCATAAAATCCTGTAATAATTTTTCCTAAAATAGAATATAAGATTAAAAAGATCAAAAAGGGAATATTTGAAATACCACTTCCTAAGTTTATCGTTGTACCAAACCAAAAGAAGAAAAAAGGTAATGTTAAATCTCTCACTGGAAAAATTACATGAGCAAGTTCTGCAGATTTACCAGATTCTGAAAGTATTACTCCAGCTAAAAAAGCTCCTAAAATCTCTGATAATCCTAGATATACAGCAAAACCAGAATATAACAAAGCTATTCCCACTGAGAAAAGAGGCATGAAATCCTTTTCCAATTGGGATGAGATAAAATTAGTCAGCTTTCGGAATCCGAAATAGCCAATTATAATTGCGCCAGATATAAGTAGGAAAATTTTTAAAAATAATATCAGCATAATATATAAGGAGAAATCTTGTCCCTTGTTTAGTGATACCAAAAGAGAGACTACAATTGGAGCCACTAAATCTTCAAATATTAAAAGAGCTAAGATAAACTCTGTTTCTTGATTTGCTAGTCTCTTCTTATCTTCTAGTAACTTAGCAGTTATAGAAGAACTTCTAGCGTAAACTATCCCTGCTAAATCATGGAATTCAAAATATTAAAGCCAAATAACAAGGAAGCAAAAAATACAAGAACTAAATTCAAAAATACATCAATCAAGCCAGCTTTGTATACTTTTTTCCCTGTAGCTAAAACTTTTGAAATAGGAAATTCCATGCCCAGAATAAAGAAAAGGAGAACTATTCCCACATCAGCAACTAAATGCACCACATATACATCTGTAAGATATTTACCGGAAATTATCCCAAAGAAAATTATCATCAATACAGAAGGGAAACTTAGTCTTTGACTGGCATAGGCAAGTCCAAAAAAAGCTGAAAGCAATAATCCTGAAAGTAATAGAAAAGGCATTGATTCCATATAATATCACCTACCTTCAGGTTTTTTTTTGATCTCACACATTTTTTTTAATTCCTTTATTGGTTCTTTCTTTCCGATGACCATTAATACATCACCCTCTAATATTACCTCTGAGGATTCCGGATTAGCTATAAAGTCATCTCCTCTTTCAATTCCAATTATGGTAACCCCGGCAAACTGTCTAATACCAGAATCTTCAATTTTGCTTCCGGCAAAACATGTCTCATTGTCTACTTTAAACCAGCTCATTCTTATTTTTTACTTATCATTTCGATCTTATCATCAGGAATCGGTTGATAATCAACTCCTAGCAGAATAGCTCCCATTTGCCTAGATTCTTCGTCGTTAAATTCAACAGATATTTCTGGTTCATCATCATCTGGGTCATCAAATACATATAGTTCCCGTTGTCCCTGATTATGGGTAATCATTACCATATGTTTTCCATTTGCTAAATTTAAAGAATATTTTCGACCGATTCCTGGTAAATCGCAGGTTTTAAAATCCATTTAAGTTCCCCCTTTATTTAGAATAGCTCCGGAAATTTCCGGAGCTATTTTTATTTATTTTAAAAGCCTTGCATAATTCTCATATTTTTCCTTAGCCATATCCTCAGCCATTTTAAATAAATTCTCTGCTAAATGAGGGAATGTTTTAAATAAAGAGGAATATCTGACCTCACCCATTAAGAATTCTACAAAGGATCCTGTTGGCTCTTTTGAGTCTAAAATAAAAGGATTCTTGCCTTCTTCCTTAAGAAGAGGATTATATCTCCATAAGTGCCAATATCCAGCTTCAACTGCTTTTTTCATTCTTTCCATACTAGTACCCATTCCAGCAACAATACCATGATTAATACATGTGGAATAAGCAATTATTAAGGATGGTCCAGGATAACTTTCGGCCTCCTTAATAGCCTTAATCGCCTGATTCATATTAGCACCTAAAGCTATTTGAGCTACATAAACATTACCATAAACAGTAGCCATTAAACCAAGATCCTTTTTCGAACTTTTTTTACCTGAGGCAGCGAATTTTGCAACTGCTGCTGCTGGGGTGGATTTTGAAGCCTGACCACCTGTATTGGAATAAACTTCTGTATCATAAACAAAAATATTGATATCTTCTCCTGTTGCAATAACATGATCCAAACCACCAAATCCAATATCATAAGCCCATCCATCTCCACCAAACACCCAGTGAGACTTTTTAGCAAGGAAGTCAGATCTTTCCATTATCTCTTGAACTAATGGATTGTTTTCTTTTTGGAAAAGTTCTTTGAGCTTTGGCGTTAATTTCCCTGTTATATCTTTATCAGCAAAATTTTCTAACCATTCTCTCACTAGTACTTTAAGTTCTTCTGAAATGTCCTCTATTAATAAATCATGCATTTTTATTTGAAGTGACTCTCTAAGTTTAGAGTTGGCCATCAACATTCCTAGACCAAATTCCGCATTATCTTCAAAAAGTGAATTTGACCAAGCTGGTCCATGACCATCAGAATTTACCGTATAAGGTGAACTAGGATATGCTGCTCCCCAAATTGAACTACATCCAGTAGCATTGGCAATATACATTTTATCTCCAAAAAGTTGAGTTATCAATTTTACATAAGGAGTTTCCCCACAACCTGCACAAGCTCCGGAAAATTCTACTAAGGGTTGAGCTAATTGAGAGCCTTTGATGGATTCTCTTTTCATTAAATTATCTTTTATAGAAACATTATTCACAGCATATTCCCAATTTGGAATTTCTGCTTCTGTCTGTGTATCAATGGGCTTCATTTGCAAGGCTTTTTTAGGTGCTGGACAAACCTCTGCACAACTCATACAACCTGTACAATCAAGAGTGCTTACTTGAATTTTAAAGTCTAGACCCTCTAGTTGTTTTCCATTAGCCTTTACTGTTTTAAAAGTTTCAGGAGCATTTTTCTTTTCTTCCTCATTAAGAAGAAAAGGCCTAATTGTAGCGTGGGGGCATACAAAAGAACATTGCCCACATTGGATACAATTTTCCGGTAACCATTCAGGTACAAATAAAGCTATGGCTCTTTTTTCAAAAGCTGCTGTTCCTGGAGGTATTGTGCCATCTTCCCTGCCAACAAAAGCACTTACAGGAAGCTTATCTCCTTGAAGGGCATTTACCTTATCTGCAATATTTAAAACAAATTTAGGTTTTCCTTGTTCAATTTCATCTTCTTCTATATTCAATTCAGCCCATTCCTTAGGAATATCTATTCTAATAAGATTATCAATAGATTGATCTACAGCATTGTGATTCATCTCAACTACTTTCTCACCTTTATTACCATAGCTTTTAACTATAGCATCTTTTAAGTAAGCAATTGATTCCTCAAGGGGCATAACTTCAGCAAGTTTAAAGAAGACCGTTTGCATGATCATATTTAAACGATTACCAAGACCTACTTTTCTTGCTATTTCAGCTGCATTTATAATATAGAAACGGGCTTTTCTTTGAGCTAGTACTTTTTTTACTTTATTAGGAATCTTTTCTTCTAATTGATCTTTAGTCCAAAAAGTATTTAAAACAAAAACACCATTTTCAGCCAGGTCTTCTACTACATCATATTTTTCCAAATAGGAATGGTTATGGCAACCAATATAATCAGCACTATTTATTAAATAGGAAGACTTGATTGGATCTTTACCAAATCTTAAATGAGATACTGTTACTCCACCAGATTTTTTAGAATCATATGAAAAATATCCTTGAGCATAAAGATCCGTATTATCTCCAATAATTTTAATTGCATCTTTGTTAGCCCCAACAGTTCCATCAGAACCTAAACCCCAAAACTTGCAGCTTTTTGTTCCTTCTGGTTCTGTATTTATTATGTCTTTAACTTCTATACTTGTATTAGTTACATCATCTATAATTCCAACTGTAAAGGATTTTTTCCGGCTATCCATTGCTAAATTATCGTAGATAGCTTTAACTTGAGAACTTGTAAAATCCTTTGAACCTAAGCCGTACCTACCACCGATAATAATAGGCTGTTCTTCTCTATCATAAAACATAGATTTTATATCTTTGTAAAGAGCCTCACCCAAGGATGTAGAATCTTTTGATCTATCCATTACTGCTATTCTCTTTACTGATTGTGGGAATACTTGAAAGAAATATTTTTCTGAAAATGGTCTATATAAATGAACTTTTATTAAGCCCACTTTATAACCATTTTTATTTAAATAATCTATAGTTTCTTCGATAACACTTGTAGAAGAACCCATAGAAATAATAATATCCTCAGCATCTTCTGCACCATAATATACAAAAGGAGCATATTTTCTTCCTGTAATCTCTGTTATTTTTTCCATGTATTCATTTACTGTATCAGGCACAGCTGAATAAAAATTGTTTGCCACTTCTCTTCCTTGGAAGAATACATCTGGGTTTTGATTAGTGCCCCTAGTTACAGGATGCTCTGGGTTCAAAGCTCTGTCTCTGAATTCTTTTAAAGCCTTGCGATCGACCAGCTTTGCTAACTCGTCATATTCTATTTCTTCTATCTTTTGAATTTCATGGCTTGTACGGAATCCATCAAAGAAATGTAGAAAAGGGATTCTTGATTTTATTGCCGAAAGATGGGCAACTCCAGCTAGATCCATTACTTCCTGAACGCTTCCTGATGCTAACATGGCAAATCCAGTTTGGTCACAAGCCATAATATCTGAATGGTCTCCAAAAATTGACAAAGCGTGAGTTGCTAAAGCTCTAGCACTTACATGGAAAACTCCTGGAAGAAGTTCACCCGCTATTTTATACATATTAGGAATCATTAATAATAATCCTTGAGAAGCTGTATAGGTTGTTGTTAGTGCACCTGCTGATAAAGAACCATGAACTGCCCCAGCAGCCCCTGCCTCTGATTGCATTTCCATAACAGTTACAGCTTGTCCAAATATGTTCTTTTTCCCATTAGAGCTCCATAAGTCCACATGTTCTGCCATATCTGATGATGGCGTTATAGGATAAATAGCTGCAACCTCTGTAAAAGCATAAGAGACATAAGCTGCTGCGGTATTTCCATCCATTGTTTTAAATCTTGAATTCATAAAATCACTCCTAAAATCTCTATTTTAAACTAGCAATGTTAACTCATCTGATTTTTTATACTTAATTTTCCCCATATAAAGAGATCTTCCTATAACTACTGCCTCAAATTCATTAGTAGAAGCTGTACTTAAAAACTCTACATCTAACAAGGTAGAGATACCTCCAGCTAAGATAATTTTATAGCCGATTTGATCCGCAAGCTTTATTGTAGATTTTAAATAAGCTTTATTCTTAGGTTCTGTTTTAGTTATATCAGTTACAATAACTTGTCTTAATCCAATTTCATATAATTCAGTAAGCTTTTCCTCAGCATTAATACTTATTAAATTATTAAATCCTTCAACAGCATATTCACCATTTTTTAAATCAATTCCTATAATTATTTTTTTGATATTAGACTTAAAGAGGGGATCATTGATTAGGTTTTTGCGAAAATTAGAAATGTTAATTACAATGTAATCTGCGCCGGCTTCCAATGTTCTCTCTAAATCATAAGGAGTAGCAACTCCCCCTGAATAATAAATTGAACATTTCACTTCTTTTTTAATGTCTTTTAATACCTCAAGATTTTGAGGATAACTTTTAAAAAGTCCATCGTAATCTGTAAAATAAAGATCTTCTGCACCTTTAGAAAGCCAATATTCAGCAATTTCTACAGGGGAGTGACCTCTGAACTTTTTTTTAATATCCTGATTCGGAACAAAAACTACAAATTCACCACAGCGTATATCAATAGCTGGGATAATTTTCATTTTATCTCTCCTCTGATAATTTTTTTATTATAAGTTTATAACCGTCTGCGCCGTAATTTAAACTTTTTTTCACTCTACTGATTGTAGCTGTGCTTGCTCCACTTTCTTCAGCTATTGAATTATAGCTATAGTCTTTATTTATCATTTCTGCTACTTGCAATCTTTGGGCTAATGATTTTAATTCTGCCACTGTACATAAGTCTTCAAAAAAGCGATAACATTCATCTTCAGATTCAAGTTTTAGGACAGCCTCAAATAAACGATCAATCCTTTTTTCCTTTAATTTACTTTTGTATTTTGTTCTTTTTTGTTCCATATTTTATCAGTCCTTAAAAGAATAGTCTATCATTAATATTAATGATAGACTATTCTCCCCTTTAGCACAATACTATCTTAAAGCTTTTTTTCCTATGTCTTCCCTATAGTGAGCCCCTTTGAAATCCACTGATTTAACTCTTAAATATACATTTTCAATGGCTTCTTTAATTGTAGAGCCCAGGGCTGTTATTCCCAAAACTCTTCCACCACAAGTTATCACTTTATTACCTTTTATTTCTGTTCCAGCATGGAATACATATGTTGTTTCCTTAATCTTATCATCAGCTTCTTTAAAAGTTATCTCTCTACCTTTGACATATTCTCCAGGATAACCTTCTGCAGACATGACTACACAAACAGAAGCCTTATCTTGCCAAATTATTTCTTGTTCCTCCAGCCTTTCTTCTACTACGGAAAGCATAATTTCTACTAAATCAGTTTTTAATCTAGTTAGAACTACCTGGGCCTCAGGATCTCCAAATCTAGCATTAAATTCCAGAACCTTAATTCCTTTTTCTGTTAACATTAAACCTGCATAAAGAACACCCTTATAGAGTCTTCCTTCTTTTTTCATTCCTCCAATTACTGGTTTAAAAACTTTATCAAATACAAAATTTTCCATTTCTTTTGTATACATAGGAGCTGGTGAATAGGCTCCCATGCCTCCAGTATTAGGTCCTTCATCATTATCAAAAATTCTTTTATGATCCTGAGCAGAAACCATTGGAATAATCGTATTACCATCAGTAAAAGCTAAAATACTAACTTCCTGACCCTCTAAATACTCCTCTATCAGAACCCGGTTTCCTGCATCACCAAAACTTTTTTCTCCCATTATTTCCTCTAAAGCATCCTCTGCCATTTCCCTAGTCATGCAAACAAAAACTCCTTTGCCTTGAGCTAGTCCGTCCGCCTTGATTACGCAGGGTATACCTATTTCATTTAAATAGTTTTTAGCATTATAGTAATCAATAAAAACCTTGTATTTAGCAGTAGGTACATCATATCTTTCCATAATCATTTTTGAAAATGCCTTACTACCTTCAATTTCAGCAGCTAAGGCGGAAGGTCCAAAAACTTTAATACCTATTTCCTCAAGTTTATCTGTTAAGCCAAGAGTTAAAGGTAGTTCTGGTCCAATTACTACTAATTCTATTTCATTTTCTTTGCAAAAATTTACCAATTTATTAATTTCATCTACTTCAATTGCTATATTTTCCGCAAAGGAGGCCGTTCCGGCATTTCCCGGAGCACAATATATTTTATCTACCATTTTACTTTGGGATATTTTCCAACAGAGGGTATGTTCCCGTCCTCCACTTCCCACAACTAAAATTTTCAAAGTATTACCTCCTCTTAATGTTTAAAATGTCTTCTATCTGTAAAAATCATTATAATTCCATGTTCATTACAAGCATCTATGGATTCTTTGTCCCTTATAGATCCCCCAGGTTGAATTATTCCTTTTACTCCCACAGCTGCTGCTGAATCCACCGTATCTCTAAAAGGGAAAAAAGCATCAGAAGCAAGATAGGAACCTTTGCATAATTCCCCCGCTTGTTCATAAGCTATTCGAGCTGAACCAACCCTATTCATCTGTCCTGCTCCTACTCCTATTGTACGAAGATCATTAGCCAAAACTATAGCATTAGATTTAACACTTCTAGCAATTTTCCAAGCGAAAAGTAGTTGTTCAAGATCCTTTTCACTAGGTTTAGCTTCTGTAACTACCTCGAATAGGTCAAGATCAGCTTCTTCTGTATCCGATTCTTGAAGGAGAAAACCGCCTCCTACTTTCTCAATCCATAACTCTTTTTTAGCTTCAGCATAACCCATTTCAATTACTCTAATATTTTCTTTCTTACTAAAAACTTTTAGAGCTTCCTCGGAAAATTCTGGAGCAACTACAGCTTCTACAAATATTTTACTTATTTCCTTCGCCGTCTCTACTCCAACCTTTGTATTTAATCCAACAATTCCTCCAAAGGCAGAAACCGGGTCTCCTTCATAGGCTTTTAAATAGGCTTCTTTTTGAGTTTCACCAATTGCAGCCCCACAAGGATTCGTGTGTTTAATAACAACTGCTGCAATTTCTTCTCTAAAATCCTTTGCTATATTCCAAGCTGCTTCAATATCAACTATATTGTTATAGGAAAGCTCTTTTCCTTGAATTTGTTTTCCTCCTGCAACAGTTCCTTCTGTTCCAAAAGGGAACTTATAAAAAGCTGCCTTTTGGTGAGGGTTTTCACCATATCGAAGGTCTTGAACTTTAACTCCTGTAAAATTGATGGTTTCTGGGAAGATTTCTTTAGTAAACTCTTTATTAAAATAATTACTAATCGCAGTATCATATTCAGCAGTATGAGTGAAAGCCTCTAAAGCTAAATTTTGTCTTGTCTCTAGAGACACCTCTCCTTTATTTCTTATTTCTTCAATAACTTGCTTATATCTTTCAGGTTTTACAATAATAGTAACCCTAGCATAATTTTTTGCTGAAGCCCTAACCATTGTAGGACCACCAATATCAATATTCTCAACAGCGTTTTCTAAGCTAGCATCTTCTTTAATTATAGTCTTTACGAAAGGATAGAGATTAACACAGACTAGATCAATAGGAACAATTCCATTATCTGCTAGCACTTTCATGTGGTCCTGAGTATCTTTAGCTAGAATCCCTCCATGAATACTAGGATGAAGAGTTTTTACTCTTCCCTCTAATATCTCTGAAAAACCAGTGACTTCATTTACGCCAGTTACTGGAATTTGATTATCACTTAAATGTTTTTTTGTTCCTCCCGTTGAAATAATTTCAAAACCCAGATCGACAAGATTCTTAGCAAACTCTATAAGGTTAGTTTTATCTGAAACGCTAATTAATGCTCTTTTCATCTTTATCCCTACCTTTTTTTATAATTTTTTCTTCTGCATATAAATTTACTTCTTCTGCATATAGTTTATGTTCTTCTACTAAAATTCTTGCAGATAAAGTTTCCTCATTATCAGAAGCAAAAACTCTTACTGCTCGTTGTCCAATTATTTTGCCCGTATCCATACCTTCATCTACAAAGTGAAGAGTACACCCAGATATTTTAACCCCGTATTCCAAAGCTTGTTTTTGAGCATTTAAACCTGGAAAAGAAGGTAAAAGGGAAGGGTGAATGTTAATTACATCTTTCCCCCAAGATTTAAGAAAATTTGAGCTTAATATCTTCATATATCCAGCCAAACATACTAAATCACATTGGAATTTTTTAATTATTTCCACCATTTTTTCTTCATATTCTTGTTTGTTCTTAAAGTCTTTGGGATTAATATGGAAATTTGCAATTCCTTCTTCCTCTGCAGTTATTAAGGCACCACAGTTTACTTTATCGGATAAAAGAAGAACAATTTCAAAGAAAGATGGATTTTTCTTGCTGTTTTCCAAAAGAGCCTTAAAGTTAGAACCTCTTCCAGAGGCAAGAACTGCAATTTTTATTTTCATAATTCACCTACTAATTTATTATTGTTGTATCACCTTTTTTAATCTTACCAATAATATAAATTTCTTCTTCCAAGATATTACATTTATTTAGTATTTTTTCTGCTTCTTTTTCATCCGCAATTATAACCATGCCTATACCCATATTAAAAACTCTATACATTTCCTCTTTTTCTATTTCTCCAATTTTTTGTATGAAATCAAAAATACCTGGTTTGGGGAAAGATTTTATATTAATTTCAGCGCATAGCCCTTCCGGTAATACCCGAGGAATATTTTCAATCAGCCCCCCACCAGTAATATGAGCAAGACCTTTTATTTCTGCTATTTTAATTAATTCAATAATAATTTTTACATAAATTTTGGTAGGTTCAATTAGTAAGTTTCCAATTGATGTTCCCATTTCCTCATGAAAAGTGTCTATTTGTAAAAATCCTTTTTCAAATAAAACTTTTCTAGCAAGGGAATACCCATTACTATGAAGACCACTGGAAGGCAGCCCTAGAACTAGGTCTCCTTCTCTAATTTTTTTACCGTTTATTATCTTTGCCTTATCTACTATCCCTACAGAAAAGCCCGCAACATCATACTCCCCTTCAGAATAGAATCCAGGCATTTCTGCCGTTTCTCCTCCAATAAGGGCACAAGCTGCTTGTTTACAACCCTCTGCAATACCTTTAACGATTTCTACTACTTGGTCAGGGTCAAGTTTGCCCACAGCAAGATAATCTAGGAAAAACAGAGGTTCTGCTCCTGTTACAATAATATCGTTAACACACATAGCTACAGCATCAATACCAATAGTATCGTGTTTATTCATTTCAAAGGCAATCTTTAGTTTAGTACCTACTCCATCAGTACCAGATACAAGAACAGGTTCTTCATATTTTTCTTTATTTAAAGCAAAAAGACCTCCAAAACCACCTAAGTCTGTTAATACCTCTTTCCGAAAAGTTTCTTTAACAAAGGGTTTTATTCTTTCTACCGTTTCGTTTCCTTTATCAATACTTACACCAGCATCTTCATAAGTTAGTTTTTCTTCTTTCATCTTTTCACCCATTTCCTAAATTTCTAAATTGTTTTTTTGCATTTTTTTAATTTCACTAATATCTATAGGATAGTCCCCTGTGAAGCAAGCTGCACAAAAGCCCTTATTAATTCCAAGGGATTTATAAAGTCCTTCTAGAGAAAGATAATTTAGGGAATCTGCATTAATTATTTGTCTAATTTCTTCATTATCTCTTTTCCCAGCAACTAATTGATTTTCATCTCCTGTATCAATACCATAATGACAAGACTTTTTTACTGGTGGAGATGTGATTAGCATATGGACCTCTTTAGCCCCTGCAGCTCTTACCATTTCTATAATTTTTTTACTCGTTGTGCCCCTCACTATTGAATCATCAACTAGGGCTACTCTTTTACCTCTTATAATTTCTTTTATTGGATTAAGTTTTAATTTTACACCAATTTCTCGAAGTTTTTGTGTTGGTTGAATAAAGGTTCTTCCTGCGTATCTGTTTTTTAACAGACCAAAGGCAAAGGGTTTTCCTACAGTTTCTGCATAACCAATACCTGCCACTGTTCCAGAATCCGGAACAGGAATAATTACATCTACATCAATAGGATGTTCTTTGGCTAATTGCTCTCCCATTTTTTTCCTTGCTACGTTAACATTGATTCCATCAATTGTACTATCGGGCCTTGCAAAATAAATATATTCGAAGATACAAAGAGCCTTTTCATCTGCTGGAAATATTCTTTTTGAACTTATTCCATTTTCATCTATGATAATTATTTCCCCAGGTTCCACATCCCTGTAAAAAGTAGCTCCCACAGTATCTAAAGCACAGGATTCTGATGCCAGAACATATCCTTTTTTCCCAATTTTACCAATACACAAAGGCCTATTTCCATAAGGATCTCTGACTCCAATAAGTTTATCTCTATTCATAACTACTAAGGAATATGATCCTTTAAGGTCAATCATTACTTTCATTAAAGATTCTTCTATATCTGCCTGTCCATATTTTGCGATAAGATTAACAATTATTTCTGTATCTGTTGAGGTTTGGAAAACCGACCCACTATTTGCTAGATTATCTCTTAATTGATTGGCATTCGTTATGTTCCCATTTTGAGCTAAAGCAATCTGTCCAGCCAAATAAGTTGCTAAAATTGGCTGAGCATTTTCTACAATATTAGCCCCTGAAGTTGAGTATCTAACATGCCCAATACCAATAGATCCTCTTAATTTATCTAATACGCTTTCAGAAAAAACTTCCGTCACAAGACCCATTGCTTTTTTAACAGAAATTAATTTCCCATCAGAAACAGCCATTCCTGCACTTTCTTGGCCTCTATGTTGTAAAGCAAATAATCCGTAAAATAAATCTTCAGACACTTCTTCCCCAGGTTTAAAAACACCAATTACTCCACATTCTTCTTCCATTTTATCTTCTTTTTCCCAAATCAAGTTTACGCCTCCAAACGTTTTACTAATTCTTTATTTAAATCAAAAAACCGGACTTTTATAAAAAAGATTATGAAAAGGCCCGGGAATTTTACTTTATTTTTTTATTTACTTTTTCTGATTTTTCAAGAACTTCTTCTGCCATTTTATTTTTTTGATCTATTAATCTACGTTCGATCTCTCTATCACTTAAAGCTAAAATTTGTAATGCTAAAAGACCGGCATTTTTAGCACCATTTATCCCTACTGTAGCAACAGGTACCCCAGAGGGCATTTGTACCGTTGCATAAAGAGAATCCACTCCATTAAGTGGCGTCGCATCAATAGGAACACCAATAACAGGGAGAGTAGTAACAGAGGCTATAACTCCTCCTAGGTGTGCTGCAGCACCCGCTCCGGCAATTATAACTTTAATACCTCTAGCTTTTGCTTCTTCAGCATACTTTAATACTCTATAAGGAGTTCTATGAGCAGAGGCTACAATTATTTCAGTTTCTATCTCAAATTCTTTAAGAACATCCCAAGCTTTTTCCATAATTTCAAAATCATTATCGCTGCCCATTACAATAGCAACCTTAACTGACAATTTAACTACCTCCCATTAAAATAATAGTACAAAAAAATCTTAACACAAAGACATTCTCCTAGTCAACGAAAAAACGAACTTTTAAATCTTAAGTTAGAATAAATTTTCTAAACGCCAGCATTACACGAACTATTGCGTATTATTTTCTATTATTGTTCGTGTATTTCTTTAATCATGCTATATAAAAGGGTATATCCTTTTTATGGATATACCCTATGTTTCTTGCATATAAACCCTTATCTTTCTTCTCTAAAATATGGAACTCCTAAACCAGAAGGTGGAGCATTTTTTTTGGATTTCCTGAAGGAAACCGAAACTAGTACTATAATTGTTACTAAGTAAGGAAGCATATTAATAAAATATTGGTTTACTACAATTTCTGATCCTTGAATTCTAAAGCCAATTATATCCAGGCCACCAAAAAGATAAGACCCAAATAATGCTTTAAAAGGATTCCAAGTTGCAAAAATAACAAGAGCTACAGCTATCCATCCCCTCCCAGCTGTAATGTTTTCTTGCCAAGCTGGAACATACACTAAGGATAAATAAGCTCCTCCTAATCCGCAAAGAGCACCACCTAGTAGGATATGAACATACTTATATAGAGAGACGCTAATACTAGCAACATCTGCTGCTGCTGGATTCTCCCCTACAGCTATAAGATTAAGACCTTTAGATGTTTTATAAATATAAATACCAAGAGTAACTGCTAATACATATCCAAAATATACAAAAAGATCCTGATAGAACAATACTTGACCTATAATAGGTATTTTGCTTAATAGAGGCACTTCTACAGGAGCGAAAAACTTTCTAATATCTGTGGTCATTATTTCTCCCACTAATCCTTTTCCAATAAAACCAGAAAAACCCGTTCCAAAAATCGTCAAAGTAAGTCCTGATACCACTTGATTAGCTCTAAGAGTTACTGTTAAAAAGGCATAGATTAATGCTCCTGAGGCTCCAGCTACAGCTGCAGCAAGAAGGGCTAAATATGGACTATTAGTTTTCAAACCTACTAAGAATCCCATAACAGCACCCATCAGCATCATGCCTTCAATACCTAGGTTAAGATTTCCAGCTTTTTCAGTTATTATTTCACCTAAAGTAGCAAATAGTAAAGGTGTTCCTGCAACGATGGCCGCAGAAAAAAAAGCAGCTGTTAATATCATAAAATAACCTCTTTTACTCGTTTTTTAAAACTTGATTTTATATCTGATAAAAAATTCACTTCCAAGTACAAAGAAGAGAATTAATGATTGTAAAATTGTACTAGCCGCATCTGGAATACCAAAAGCAATTTGAATATATGATGCTCCTTGAACTAGTGCAGCAAATAAAAATGAAACAACTAAAATAACTGGAACTTTAAGATTTGAAAGCCAACTAGTTATTATTGCCGTAAAACCAACTCCAGCTGTAAGTTGAACACTTAAGTTTCCACTAACCCCTGTTGCTTGAACAAAACCGGTAATACCACATAAAGCTCCACTTATAAAGACTGCTGTAATTATTGTTTTAGGAACGTTAATTCCCGCATAATTAGCCGTACTTTCACTTTCACCAATCACAGCTATTTCATAGCCTAATTTACTATAGTTCATAAATATATACATAATAACAAGTAATATAGCAGCTATCACCCAACCAATGTGAATACCAAAAAGTTTAGGTAAAATGGCATTATCAGAAAAAGATGCAATCTTCGCAAATCCCATAGCTCCAGGATCCTTCCAAGCGCTATACTGAAGATAAGTTATCCATTTAAGGGCAATATAGTTCATCATCAATGTTATGATTGTTTCGTTAGTCCTCCATTTTGCCCTAAAAAAAGCAGGAATTAAAGCCCACAAACCCCCACCAACCATCGAAGCAATAAGCATTACTAGGATCATAATTGGCTTACTTAAATCAGGCATTAACCTATAAACTAAGGTAGCTAGATATGCCCCCATAAGGATTTGCCCCTCGCCACCAATGTTCCAGAATTTCATTTTAAAGGCTACGGATATTCCAAGAGAGGTTATTACTAAGGGAATTGTTTTTATAATAGTTGATTTAAGACGATGTAAGTTTCCTAAAGCACCGTCTGCCATCCCTGTAAAGACTTCAAAGGGATTATGATTTAAAATCAAAATAAAAAGTCCTGAAGTTATTAAGGCAAGAATAATGGATACGGTTCTGATTTTTATTTCTTCTTTTCGACTTACTTCCGATTTTTTAATTATCCTCATTTTTTCTCTCCAAGCATCATCAGACCTATTTCTTCTTTTGTAGTATCTGTAGCATTCACAATACCCATTATTTCCCCATTACTAATTACCATTATTCTATCACTAAGTTCAATTAAAGCATCTAAATCTTCTCCAATATAAAGAATCGCAACACCTTTTTTCTTTTCTTGATTCAAAAGGTCATATATTTTATAACAAGTATTAATATCAAGACCCCTTACAGGGTAAGCAGTAATCAATAATTCCGGGTTTGAGTCTAACTCTCTACCTAAAAGTACTTTTTGGATATTACCTCCAGATAAGTTCTTAATTGGATGATTAATTCCTGGAGTTTTAATTTCTAGTTTTTCCACAATTTCTTTTGCTTTTATTCTAGATGGTTTACGATCAATAAAAAGTCCTGACTGTTTTTGATATTGTTTAAGTAAGATATTATCTACTATATCCATATTAGCAACAAGACCCATCCCAAGACGATCTTCAGGAATGAAACTCATACTTATACCTTTTTTTATTATTTCCTTTGGGGTTTTTCCTACTAATTCTTCCCCCTTAAATTTAATAGAGCCAGAATTTACTTTATATAAACCTGCTATAGCTTCACAAAGTTCTTTTTGTCCACTACCGGCAATTCCAGCAATACTTAATATTTCACCAGAATAAAGAGAAAACGAGAGATCCTTTAAAACTTGAACTCCATCATTAGAATAGGAAATAAGATTGTTAATAAGGAAAACTTCTTCTTTAAAATCATATTGCTCTCTTTTTATTTCTAACTTTATAGGATATCCCACCATTATTTCTGTTAATTCTGCAGGATTGGTTTCTTTAGTATTTAGAGTTCTAACGCTTCTACCTTTTAAAAGTACAGTTGTTTTGTCAGAAATAGTCATAACCTCGTTCATCTTATGACTAATAAAGATTACAGCGCAGCCCTCTTCTTTAAGCTTAATCATAATTTTAAATAGTTTCTCTGTTTCTTGAGGTGTTAGAACTGCTGTAGGTTCATCAAGGACAAGAATCTTCGCCCCTCTATAAAGCACTTTAAGAATTTCAAGGTTTTGTTTTTCCCCCACTGACATTTCGTATACTTTTTTATTAAGGTTTATGTCAAGAAAGAATTTCTCAGAAAGGTTTTTTATTTCCTCATGTTTTTTTCTTTTATTTAAAAAAAGTGTTTTTTCATTCCCCAAAAGTACATTTTCTAGGGCAGATAAAACCTCCACCAACTTAAAATGTTGATGGATCATTCCTACTCCTCTAGTCATGCTATCTCTTGGTGAAGAAAAAAACACTTCTTCCCCATTTATAAATATTGAACCTGTGTCCGGAGTATAAACTCCGGACAACATGTTCATTAATGTACTTTTGCCCGCTCCATTTTCTCCAAGAAGGGCATGAATCTCTCCTGCTGCAACGTCCAAATTAACATTATCATTGGCTAATGTTTTGCCAAATCTTTTGCTTATATCTTTCATGGAAACTAACGCAGGAATCTGATTCATATATACCACCTTTTTACTTTATGCCTTGAACAAACCAATCAATTGATAGCATTTCTTCATCAGTTAATTTTTGTCCTTCAGCTATTTTTAATTCACCTTTATTATCATAAATAGGACCAACAAATACATCTTTTTCTCCTGAAACAAATTGAGCCTTTGCTTCCGCAACTAATTCAGCTGCTTCTGCTGGAGCTAAATCAGTAAGTGGTGCAATATCTATAATATTATCTGTTAAGCCGCCCCAATAACTTTCTGCTTTCCAAGTTCCATCTTTTACTTTTTGAACTTGATCCACATAATATGGTCCCCAGTTCCAAACTGCAGATGTCATGTATGCTCCTGGTGCCGCATCCTTCATATCTGTATTATATCCAATTGAGTAAGCCTTTGCTTCTTCTGCCGCTTGTTGTGGTCCAGCTGTATCTTGGTGTTGAGCTATTACGTCAGCTCCTGCATCAAGAAGAGCCTTTGCTGCTTCTTTTTCAGTAGCTGGGTCATACCAAGTTTGAGTCCATCTCACATTAACAACTGCTTCTGGATTTACTGATTGTACTCCTAAAGTAAATGCATTTAATCCTCTAACAACTTCTGGTATTTCATATGCTCCTACATAACCAATATTATTTGTTTCAGTTTTTAAACCTGCTACAATACCTGTAAGGTATCTTGCTTGGTACATTCTTCCAAAGTAGTTACCCATATTTTCTGTCATTTTATATCCTGAGCAATGCATGAAACTAACTTCTGGATATTCTTTAGATGACTTTTCTATTCCATCCATGAAACCAAAGCTTGTAGCAAATATTACTGTTGCTCCTTGGTCCACCATGTCAGAAACTGCATTCATAACTTCTTGATCTTCTTCTGCTACGCTTTCTTTATAAAGTGTTTTAACCCCTAACTTTTCTTCTAGGTATAATCTGCCTTCGTTATGAGCATAACTATAACCCCCGTCACCAATTGGTCCTACATAAATAAATCCTACTATCATTTCTTTTTCTCCTGGTTTATCTGCTGGCTTGTTTCCGCCACAACCTACAAGAACAAGAGATAAAACAAGTGCTGCAACTAAAAGAAAACTTAACTGCTTTTTCATTGTAAAAACTTACCCCCTTTTTAATATATGCTTAGACCAGTATTACTGATCAAAAACAACTTTGTTATCAGAGAACTCTTTAATTATAGCTAAGGATTCAACTTTTATATTATTTTTCAAAAGTTTTTCCCTACCTTTTTGAAATCCTTTTTCAATAACTATGCCTACCCCTACCAGTATTGCTGATCCTGATTCGACAATATTTACCAGACCTTGAGCAGCACTCCCATTAGCTAAGAAATCATCAATTATAAGAATTCTTTCACCAGGATTTATGTATCGCTTATCCACCATAATTTCATATTCTTTTTCTTTAGTATAAGAATATACTTTACTTAGATAAGCATCAAGAGTATTAAAAGTACCCTCTCTTTTTTTTGCAAAAACTACAGGCACACTTCCAAAAGCTTGAGAAACAGCGAAGGCTACTCCTATTCCAGAAGCTTCTATTGTAAGAATTTTATCTACTTTTTCATTTGGGAATCTTTTCTTAAATTCTTTTCCAATTTCTAAAAAGAAAGGTACATCAATTTGATGGTTAAGAAAATTATCTACTTTTAAAATACAATTTTTTTCTACTCTGCCCTCAAGGCTTATTCTTTCTTTTAATGCTTCCATTATCAACCATCCCATATCTTAAATAAAAATACCTAGAACAAGTTTGTCCTAGGTATAAGTCAAGTCTAATACCTCTAAATTGTTAGATTCCGAATACAATCTGCCTATTCCTAAAAAACGTTCACTTATATAAGATAATATTAGTCTATTCATCTTCAAAAATCAAGTAATTCTTCGTCGAATAAACCTGTTGAAAGATATCTTTCCCCCGTATCAGGAAGAAGAACTAAGATGTTTTTGTTTTTAAATTCTTTCCTTAAAGATATCTTTACAGCACCACATAAAGCAGCTCCTGAAGAAATACCTACAAGAAGACCTTCAAGATTAGCAAGTTTTCTTGATGTGTTAATTGCTTCTTCTGCGGAAACAGTGACTACTTCATCTACAATATCCACATTATAATTTGCAGGTATAAAGCCAGCTCCAATTCCTTGTATTTTGTGAGAACTAGGTTTTCCCCCTGATAAAACCGCTGACTCAGTAGGTTCAATAGCAATGATTTTAATTTTTGAATTTTTCTCTTTTAGATATTTCCCTATGCCTGAAATTGTACCCCCTGTTCCTACACCAGCGACAAAAACATCCACTTGCCCATCCATATCTCTCCATATTTCAGCTCCAGTAGTCTTATAATGGATATCAGGATTGGAGGGATTATTAAACTGCTGTGGCATAAAAGATCCTGGATTCTCTTTGATTAATTCTTCTGCTTTCTTGATTGCCCCAACCATTCCTTCCTTTCCTGGTGTTAAAACTAATTTCGCACCGAAGGCCTTTAATAAACTGCGCCTTTCAATACTCATCGTATCCGACATAGTAAGTATTAATGAATAACCTCTAGCAGCACAAATATAAGCTAGAGCAATTCCAGTATTTCCACTTGTGGGTTCTATTATAAGAGAGCCTTTTTTGATTAGACCTTTTTCCTCAGCATCTTTAATCATAGCAAGGCTTGTTCTATCTTTCACACTTGATGCCGGATTAAAAGATTCAATTTTAGCAATAATTGTTTTTTCTAGTTTTTCCAATTTGCTAAACTTATTAAGAGCTAAAAGAGGGGTGTTACCAATTAGTTCTGTAATATCATTGGCAATTTTTCTCATTATTCATCACCTTTATTATAGTAAATCTTAAAAAAAAACAAGGAGAAGCTCCCCCTGTTTTGTTATCTTCCTAATGTTCTTTTTAAAAATTCTCTAGTTCTTTCTTTTTTAGGATTGTTGAATATTTGTTCTGGTGGTCCTTCTTCTTCAATAATACCCTTATCCATGAAAACTACTCGATCCGCGACCTCTTTTGCAAAATCCATTTCATGAGTTACAACTAACATTGTAAGACCACTTTCTACTAGCTTTTTCATTACTTTTAATACTTCTCCAACCATTTCTGGATCTAAAGCAGAGGTGGGTTCATCAAATAGCATTACATCTGGTTCCATTGAAAGAGCTCTGGCAATTGCTACTCTTTGTTTTTGTCCTCCTGAGAGTTGTTTTGGTTTAGCATTTACAAATTGATCCATGCCTACTACTTGTAAATATTTCATTGCAACCTTTTCAGCCTCTTCTTTTGATCTTTTTAAAATTTTAATTTGTCCTACAGTACAATTACCTAAAACATTTAGGTTGTTAAAAAGATTAAATTGTTGAAAAACCATTCCTAATTTAGTTCGATATTCGTAGATATCGTGTTTATCATCAAGAATGTTTTCCCCTTTATAAATAATTTGTCCGCCACTAGGTTTTTCTAGCATATTAATACAACGAAGAAGTGTTGATTTACCTGAACCAGAAGATCCTATAACACAAACAACCTCACTTTGGTTAACGGCAAAATCAATATCTTTCAGAACTTCATTGTTACCAAAGGATTTACTTAAATGTTGAACTTCTATTATCTTTTCCATAGTTAACCTCCCAAGCCAGGTTTTTATTTATACTTGCATTTGATTCCCACCTAAAGTATAACTATCAGGTCCATCAAGCTTTCTTTCAATAGCACGTAAAATTGTTGTAACAGTTAAAGTCATTATTAAATAGATTACACAAGCAACAAAGAAGGATTCAAAGTATCTAAAATTGTTTCCGGCAATAGATTTTGTTTGGAAAAATAACTCTGATACAGCTATAACATTCAATACGGAAGTATCTTTAATATTAATAATAAATTCATTTCCTGTTGCAGGCAAAATATTTCTAATTACCTGAGGGATAATTATATTCTTCATTGTTTGTAGATGATTCATTCCAATTGCTTGGGCAGCTTCAAATTGCCCTTTATCAATTGAAATAATACCACCACGAACTATTTCAGACATATAAGCTCCTGTATTAATTGAAACGATAAATACCGCTGCTACTAAACGATCAACATTTACATCAAAGGCAAGAGCAGATCCGTAATAAATTACCATCGCTTGAACAATCATAGGAGTTCCTCTAAAAAATTCTATATAGGCCGTTAGAAATATATTAACTGTTTTAAGAGCTATCTTTTTAAGACCTTTTTCTTGCTTTGGAATAGTACGAATAACACCTATCAACAAACCAATTAAAGAACCTGTTAAAGTACCAATCATAGCAATGTAAAGGGTTATCCATGCTCCTCTAAGATACATAGGCCAATTATCTATAAAGATTTTAAACAACCATTCAATACTCATAGTTCTCCTCCTCTAGCTAAAATATAACCGACTGCAATATTAATAAAATATGCAGCCGGTTAAGATTGTTAGTTTGCTGATGGTTGATTCTTAATAGCTTCGTCCATAATTTTTATTTGATCTTCTAAACTTATATCTTTAAGAACCTCATTAATTGCTTCTCTTAAATCACTGCCCTTACGAAGTCCTACGGCAATTGCTGTATCATCATCTGAGGTAACAAAACCATCAGTAAAATCAACTACCATAAAGTTCTCGTTAGCCATTGAGGCACTTACGCCTTCAGGTCTCTCTGATACATAACCATCAATCATTCCTGATTCTAAAGCTACTCTCATAGCTGGAAAATTATCCATAGCTACTTCTTTCTTTACTCCTTCGATTTGATCAATTACTGAGTAATGAAAAGTGTTAAGTTGAGCTGTAACAGTTGCTCCGGAGAAATCGCTAAGTTGAGTTGCATTCTCATATTCTCCACCTTTTTTTACTACCATAATTAGGTCTGATTTGTAATAATTATCAGAAAAATCAATAGTTTCTTTACGTTCTGCTGTGGGAGACATACCTGCTATTATTGCGTCTATTTTATTAGAAATAAGAGCTGGAACTAAACCATCCCATTCAGTTTTAACAATAACTAATTCTTTGCCTAAGCCTTCTGCAATTTTCTTAGCTATTTCCACATCATAACCACCTGCATATTCAGGGCTTTTATCAATTTTAACTGCTCCATTAGAAGCATCTTTTTGTGTCCAGTTAAATGGAGCATAACCTGCTTCTAAACCTACTACAAATGTATCAGCTTCCACTTTTTTGTCGTTGCCACCACATCCTGTAAATAACATCATTACAGATAGGGTTAAAACCATTACTAAAATTAAACTTTTTTTCATGAATAATACTCTCCTTTTAAAATATTAATTAATGTTTTTTTTACAAAAAAAGACCTGAGGTAATCTCAGGCCATAAAAAATAAATATATCCCAAAACCCCTTCTTTAAACTGAGATAGCACACCCCATTAAACAATAAGTTTATTGGGACAGTCCTGCAGATTTTTTCTACAGGCCCAGCAAATAATTTTTGAGGTTATCATTTGCTTCGGCAGTATCCCCTTCCTTTTAGATTCTAAGCCTCTCAAGCTCCTCTAAAAGCTGTTAAATACTGCGCCTCTACCTCATTTAATAATAAAATGAGGTCATAGTTATTAGCTAAAATTATACAACAACATAAGAGATAAAACAACCAATAAAGATTAAGTGGAAATTTATCCTCTTAAATCATTTTTATTTTATAATGTTCTTTCTCTAGTTTCTTTTAATACCATCTCTTTAAATTCTTCAAGATCTTTAGCACCAAGATCTCCTTCACCTCTTTTGCGAAGTCCTACTGCATTATTTTCTACTTCTTTATCCCCTATAATTAACATATAAGGAATCTTTTCTAATTGAGCTTCTCTTATTTTAAAGCCTATCTTTTCATTTCTGCTGTCAATCTCAATCCTTATACCAGCAGCTTTTAATTCGTCATATACTTTATTTGCATATTCATTGTGTTTATCTGTAAGAGTAAGAATTTTAGCTTGAACAGGAGCTAACCAAACTGGAAAAGCACCAGCAAAATGTTCGATTAGAATTCCAATAAACCTTTCGATACTGCCAAAGGCTACTGTGTGAATAGTAATAGGACGATGTTTTTCATTATCTTTTCCTACATAGGTTAAATCAAAGCGTTGAGGCATTTGGAAGTCTAATTGAATTGTTCCACATTGCCAAGTTCTGCCAAGACAATCTTCTAACTTAAAATCGATCTTAGGACCATAAAATGCTCCATCACCCTCGTTAATAAGGTATGGTTTCCCTAATTCTTCTAGGGCTTTCTTTAAAGATTCTTCCGCATTATTCCAATCCTCATCTGAACCCATAGAATTTTCAGGTCTTGTTGAAACTTCTATCTTATACGTAAATCCGAATTTTTCGTATATTTCATCTATTTTATTTACTACGTTTTTTATTTCATCCTTAATTTGCTCAGGAAGCATAAAAATATGAGCATCATCTTGAGTAAAGGCTCTAACTCTCATTAATCCGTGAAGGGCTCCAGAGAGTTCATGGCGATGAACTCTACCAATCTCTCCCATCCTAATAGGAAATTCTCTGTAGGAATGAAGATCATTCCTATAGACCATGAAGGCTCCTGGGCAATTCATTGGTTTTATTGCATAATCTTCATCATCTATTTTAAGTGTATACATGTTTTCTCTGTAGTGATCCCAGTGGCCTGAAGTTTCCCAAAGTTTCTTATTTAAAATTATTGGTGTTTCTATCTCCACATAATCTTCTCTTTCGTGGATTTCTCTCCAATATTTAAGTAGTAAGTTTTTGACCTTAGTTCCTTTTGGAAGAAAGAAAGGAAAGCCAGGACCTTCATCCATTAAAGTAAATAGGCCAAGTTCTTGTCCTAATTTTCTATGGTCTCTTTTCTTAGCTTCTTCTAGAAGATTTAAATAGTTTTCTAATTCACTTTTTTTTGAGAAAGATGTTCCATAAATTCTTTGTAACATTTTCTTTTCAGAATCTCCACGCCAATATGCCCCAGCAACACTAAGTAATTTAAAGGCCTTAACATATCCCGTTGAAGGTAAGTGGGGTCCTGCACAAAGATCGATAAAGTCCCCATCAGTGTAAGTGCTAATTTTTACATCCTCAGGAAG
This sequence comes from uncultured Eubacteriales bacterium, assembly GCA_964642925.1. Classification (GTDB taxonomy): domain Bacteria; phylum Bacillota; class Peptococcia; order Peptococcales; family SKKY01; genus SKKY01. Next base: position 126,599 of record CAZXPJ010000003.1, read on the forward strand.
GTCTTTAATTAACTCTACTTTGTAATCTTCACCAAGACCTTTAAATAATTCAATTGCCTCATCTCTAGGGAGTTCTCTTCTTACAAACTTGTTATCTTCTTTGACAATTCTTTGCATTTCTTTTTCTATCTTTTCTAAATCTTCTGGTGTGAAAATATGCTCAGAATCAAAATCGTAATAAAAGCCATCTTTAATTGCGGGTCCTATAGCAATTTTTGTTCCTGGAAACAAGTTTTTGACTGCTTGTGCCATTATATGAGAAGAGCTATGTCGAAATGTGTCCATAGCCTCTTCATCATCAGATGTTAAAAGACTTAATTCCACATCTTTATCTATAGGAAAATTAAGGTCAACTACTTTACCATCTACCTTTGCTGCTAATGCTTTTTTTTGCAAACCTCTACTAATGTCTCCAGCTACTTCAAAAGGAGTAACAATGTCTTTTTCAAATTCTCTTACTGAACCATCTGGTAATTTAATTTTAATCATTACTTGCATCACCCTTCTTTTAAAATAAAAAAATACCCCTCAATCCCAATGGGACGAGAAGTACCGCGGTTCCACCCAAATTGCACTATATTAAATTAAAATATAGTGCCACTCAAATTCTTTAACGCAGAAATACGGATGTTATTTAGACAACAGCTCCAAGGTGGTATGTATTAAATATTTCCTAAGAAAATTTTCAGCCTAGTTTTCTCTCTCTGTAAGGTTTATTTAAAACACTTGTCCTCTTCAACACTTAATTATTATTCTATTATGTCCTAATTATACTTTTTATTTTTTTAAATTACAATCCCTAGAACATCCTGCACAAGGATTATCTTCCAAATTACCCTTTCTTATTTTATTAACTTTTCTATAAATATATAACAAAAATAATAAAATAATTATTACTGCTATTATTTTTTCAAGCATAAGCTTAAATCTCCATATTTTTCATTATAGTCTTCAAATATTATTTCTTCTAATTTATCTTTCTTGGAAAAATCTTTTAAATAACCTTCTTTGTTTAAAAACTCTGCGAAATAAAGAAAAGTTTCTTCGCTTAAAGAATGTTCTATCAAACAAGCATCGTTTTCTGCTATAGCAACATTTACTCCCAATACTTTTTCAAAAAAATGTTTGAGAAGAGAATGTTTTATTTTAACTCTTTCTGCTTCTTCTATACCTTTTGTTGTTAGAAAGACAGGACCATATCTTTCTTTGATAACTAGTCCATCCTCTGAAAGAAGATTTATTGCTTGAGTTACACTAGCCTTTCTTATATTTAGTTTATTAGCAATGTCTGTAACTCTTACTCCTGCCTTTTCTTTTGATAGTTCGAGAATAGCCTCTAAATAATCCTGACTGGAAGATGATAGTCTTTTATCCATTTTTCTACACCCTTTTTTGTGAATTATCTTTAAGAAGTGCTGCTGAAATAACTGCAGTAATAGGAATCGTTGCAATTAAAGCAATTGTTCCGATAAGTGCCCTGATTATTTCATCTGCTAGCATTTCAAAATTTATTAGTTGAAGAAAAGGTAAATCATATGCCATTAATAATAATAGTAAGGGTAAAGAAGCACCTGTATAAGCTAAGACTAAAGTATTAGTCATAGTACCCATTATATCATTTCCTACATTCATTCCAGCTTTAAATAATTGAGGAAAACTCATTTTTTCTCCCGCGGAAGCTATTTCTTCCGTACTTGAAGCTATAGACATGCAAACATCCATTACGGCTCCTAATGCACCTAAAATAATTCCTGCTAAAAGTATACCTCTCATATTGAAATTTGCAAACTCTGGGACAAAAAAGAGCATTTTTGACTCTTCAGTACTTAAGCCAGTTAAATTAGCCATATTACTAATTATAATTGCAAGTAGAGCTGAAAATATTAGTCCAGCTGCAGTTCCTAAAAAAGCTGAAACTGATTTTTTAGTAAAACCACTAACAATGGAAAAGGTTAATAAAGCTATGAGGATTGATGAAAAAACAGCTACAATAACAGGACTCTTTCCAGCGAAAATTTGGGGAATCATAATTTTATATATAACTAAAAAGGTAACTCCTAGAGAAAGAATACCTTTTAGACCTTTTTTTCTTCCTATTGCCAGCATTAAAATCAAGAATAGACCAATTAGCAAATAGATATAAATATCCCTTACAAAATCAATAACATAAGCTTTCTGATATCCTATCTCGTCATGCAAAACAGATAGAAGTACACGATCTCCTTCTTTTACATGGATCTCATATCCTGGTGAGTTTATAAAACTATTTTCAATTTCTACTTTTTTCCCTTTATAATCCCCTGAGGTTATCTCAACTAATAGTCTCTGATAATTCTCAAGTATTCCTTCAGATATTTCTTGATCCATTTTTTCTTCAACTACTTCTAAAACTCTCCCTTTCGCGTATGCCTCTGAAAGATTAAACTCTTCATTCTGCTCATATTCCACTGATAGACCTAAGGAAGGAATTAGAAATAAGAATATTAAAATTGCTATAATTGTTTTTTTATTCATTCAAATCTCCTTTTTTAATTATTTTCTTCTAAATTACATAATCTTCTTTTTTCAAATCTAACAAAAAACCAAGTAATAATAAAGGCCACTAAATCAGATATTACGAAACTGTAAAGTATTCCATTTGTTCCATAAGTTTTAGGCAATAAGTAAACTAAGGGAACTAAAAGCAATACTTGCCTTAATAAGGATAAAAAGAAGGAAGGTAATCCCTCCCTAAGGACTGAAAAAGAGAGGACCCTACTGTTTGATACCCTACCGTTGCAAAGCCTAAGGTAATTATTCTTAAAGCATAGACTGTATATTCTATTAATTCATAGTCGGAAGTAAATAATCCTACTAATGGTTTTGGAAAAATAAGGAATATAACAAAGAATACTGAAGAAAATATAGTAGCAAATCCAGCGGATTTGTTAATTGCCTCCACAGATCTTTTATATTTTCCAGCCCCATAATTTACACCTAGTACAGGCATTAGCCCTTGAGCGAATCCAAATAAAGGCATACTTGTAAACATCAATAATCTAATTATAATACCATATGCGGCAATCATCAAATTACCACCATAAATTCTAAGGGACTGATTTACAACTATATTCATTAAGGCATTCCCTCCCTGGCGACCGAAAGCAGCTGAGCCTATAGAGAATATTTCTATTAATAATTTTAAATCAAAATATAAATACTTACGACTGAATCTAAAGCGGGATTTTTCAGATAAAAAATAAAACATAACAAATATTCCGGCTACAATCTGAGAAGAAACTGTAGCTAATGCTGCCCCTTTCATACCTAATCCTAAACCAACTATAAAAATTGCATCTAAAACTATGTTTAAAAGAGCTGAAAGTAGCATGGAGAACATGGCTATCTTAGGATTTCCTTCACTTCTAATCAGATTATTACTTGTCATAATAAAAAAACTGGCAAAGGAGCCTAAGATTGTTATACTTAAGTATTCATAAGCATAGGGGTAGATACTATCTGTTGCACCAAATAAATAAATTAAATCATCTATGTAGGTCATACCGAAAAAAGTAAAAAATAATGAAGCTAATATAATTAAGATGTAAGTTGTATTAAAGGTATGATTAATTTTACAATTATCTTCCTGCCCAATACTTCTGGAAATAACAGAGGCTGATCCTACAGCAAAAAACTGTGTAACAGCTAGGACAAGAGAGTTGTAAGGCATAACTACCGCTACCCCAGCTATTCCTAAAGGACCTACATATTTTCCCACAAAAATTGTATCAACTACATTATATAATCCTATTACCATCATACCTATTATTGCTGGAACAGAATAATTTAAGATTAGTTTTCCAATTGGTTTTTTTAAAATTTCCTTACTATTATCCTTCATCAATAAGTCATCCATTCTATATTTTTATTGCAAATTACATTGTTTTTCTGATATAATTTAATCAAATAGCTAAAGGAAATTTGTAGTGAAATGGTTATCATATAGGCTCGTGGCGCCTAAGTTAAGGGTTCAAGTCCTTTCGTTTTTCCTTTTGGCAACGCATCTGAGGATGCGTTTTTTTTATAGAAAATGCCCCAGAAGCATTATTAATGACTCTAGGGCATTTTCTATCCTATATTAAAATAAATCAATAACATTCTTATAGACAAAACCCCAATAATAATTCCACCTATGAGGAATATCCAATCTTTTTTTACTGGATCCATTCACAATCTCTCCCTTTTATTAAATATCGTCTATTTTTATTTTAGTTTTTAGCTTCTGAACATAGTCCAAACCAGACCAAATAGTAAAAATTAAAGCAATATAAAGAAAAATTTGACCTAATGGGAAATTTATAAATTGAATATAAAAATCTTCAAGTAATATTAAGGATATAGCAACTATTTGAGTTACAGTTTTTATCTTCCCAAGAGAACTTGCAGCAACAACAACACCTTCCGCAGCAGCTACACTCCGTAAACCAGTAATGGCAAATTCTCTGCCTAATATTATAAATGCTGGCCAAGCGCTAATTTCTCCTAATTGCACTAAGGATATCAAAGCTGCAGTAACAAGCAATTTATCTGCAAGAGGGTCCATAATTTTACCAAAATTTGTAATTTGTTTTCTTTTTCTGGCAATATAGCCATCAAGACCATCTGTACTTGCAGCTAATATAAATATAAAGGCTGCTAAATATTTTCCATAAGTAATCTTTACTAATAAGAAAAACATAAAAACAGGAATTAAAAATATTCTGCCTAGAGTAAGCTTATTCGGCAAATTCACTTTCCATCTCTCCTACCAAATCATAGTCATTTACGTGAAGAATTTTGCATTTGATTATATCACCAATTTTTATAGAATCTTCATACTTCACTAAAACTAGTGGATCAATATCAATTGCTTCTCCACATGTTCTACCTTCAAAAAAAATCCCATCAAATCCATCAATAATTACATCTACAATTGTTCCTAATCTTTTATTATTATACTCTAAAACATTTTTAAATTGTACTTCCATTAAAGCATTTCTTCTAGCTGTTTTTATTTTCTCTGGAATTTGGTTTTTCATGTTAAAGGCTGGAGTGTCCTCCTCTTTTGAATAAGCAAAAACTCCAAGTCTCTCTATTCTATATTGTTTCACAAATTCTAGCAACTCTGAATGATCCTCATTAGTTTCCCCAGGAAATCCAGAAATCAGACTTGTTCTAAAAACAATATCCGGCATTAATTCTCTAGCTCTATTTATAATGTTTCTAATTTCATTACCAGTAATATTTCTTCCCATTAATTTTAAAATTTTATTAGAGATATGTTGGATAGGCATATCAAGATAATTACAAATTTTTTCTTCTTTCCTCATTAACTGGAGAAGTTCTTCCGTGATATTATTCGGATAAACGTACATCAATCTTATTCTTATAAGCTTATTTATTTTAACTAACTCTTTAAGAAGATCCGTTAACATTATTTCGCCGTATAAATCCTCCCCATAACAAGTAATATCCTCAGCTATTAATATAATTTCTTTTACTCCTCTTGAAACAATTACTTTAGCTTCATCTATAATATCTTCCATTTTTCTGCTTCTATATTTTCCTCTTAGATCTGGGATTATGCAGTATGTGCAAAAATTATCACAACCCTCAGCAATCCTTAAATAAGCAAAATGATGGGGAGTTAATTTTTCTCTTTTTATTTCTTTATATTTAATATGTTCCTTTATATTATCTACATAATTTATTTTTTCTTTTTTTTCTGTTAACTCTTGAATTAGATTGTTAATGTCTTCATATCTTCCTGTTCCAATAATTCCATCAATTTCAGGTATTTCTTTGATAAGATCATCTGAATATCTTTGACTTAAACATCCTGTTACTATCAAATTCTTTAGGTGGTTTTTTTTCATTTCTGCTAATTCTAGAATACAATTTACAGATTCCTCTTTAGCATCTCCTATAAAAGCACAAGTGTTTACGACAGCAATATCCGCTTCTTCAGGAACTTCCGTAAGTTGAAAATTATTGTCTTTTATGATTTTTAGCATATTTTCTGAATCAACTAAATTTTTAGGGCAACCCAGAGATAATAAATAGACTTTTCGCAAATTAAATTCTCCTTTACTTAAAATTAGTAATGTTAAGAAATAAAACAGACCTGTAAAACAGGTCTGTTTTAGATATATTATAAACCTTCTGTCTTAAATCTTTTTGTGCCTACTTCTCCAGGTGCACCAAGTTTACCTTGATCAACGCCATTTACTTTAATTTTTATTGCTGCCGCATTTCCATAAGTAAAATCCATGGTTTTATTTGCAGTAAATATCATAGGCTCTCTTCCTGCAAAAATAGTTTCTTCAAATTCCAGCTTCCCGTCAGAAATAACTTGAATCCAACACGAGTCTATTCCAGGTCCTCCCGTAGAAATGAGAACCTCAAGTTTTATTTTATCTGAAGATGTTACTTCAGGAGGTGCTTCCCCCTCAGGCTTAGTAGGTTCAATTGGACTTATCGGATCTGGAGCTACCTCAGGTGTAGTTTCTGGACCTGGTGTACCTTCCGGTTTTGGTATCACTTCTGGCAAAGAATCTGGTTTTTTCTCAACAACATTGGGGTTAGTATCTCTTCTATTGGTTAGATATTCATAACCTTTGTATCCAGCAAATCCGAGAACACTAATAATTAATAGTAATGAAATAATCTTTATTATTTTACCATAAGAGCTTTTTTCTCTGATAGGCCTAACTAGCTGAGGCTTGCTATTTGCAAGAATATCCTCTTGTTTACCTTCTTGGAAATGTTCATTTAGTCTTTGCAAATAAATCGTAGAATCTAATCCTAAAAATTTAGTATAATTTTTTATAAAGCCCTTAACATAAACTCTGCCTGGTATCTTGTCAAAGTTTTCGTTTTCAATAGCTTCTATAAATGTTGCTTTAATTTTTGTTTCATCTTCCACGTCATATATGGAAAGACCTTTTTCTTCCCTTATTCTTTTTAAATCTTCTCCGATTCCCAACACAAAACCACCTACTTGTAAATAATATTTATCTTAACATATTAAGCTTTATTGTTAAACAATTTATCATAATCATCCAGATTAATCAAAATTTGTCTAGGTTTACTACCTTCATATCCACCTATGATCTTTTTTTGTTCCATTTGGTCAATAATCCTAGCAGCCCTATTATATCCTATTCTAAATCTTCTTTGTAATAATGAAATAGAGGCTTGTCCATTTTCAATGAAGACCATTGCAGCTTCTGGAATTAATTCGTCATCTTCAGGTTCAATTTTTCCTTGGTCTGTCTCGCTTTCAATTTCTTGGTTAATTATTCCTTCATCATACTTTGGTACACCCTTACTCTTTATTTCCATTACTAAACTTTCTATTTCATCATCTGATATAAAACCACCTTGTACGCGAAAAGGTTTTGGTACCCCTGAGGGGAAATATAACATGTCACCTTTTCCAAGTAATTTCTCTGCACCATTCATGTCTAGAATAGTCCGAGAATCCACCTGGGAAGATACAGCAAAAGCTATTCTTGATGGAACATTAGCTTTGATTATCCCCGTAATTACATTTACAGAAGGTCTTTGAGTAGCTATTACTAAGTGGATTCCAGCTGCCCTTGCCATTTGAGCAATTCGGCAAATAGCATCTTCCACATCAGCTGGAGCCACCATCATTAAATCAGATAATTCATCAATAAGAACAACTATATAAGGAAGCTTCTTTTCTGCTTCATCAGCTTTTACTGCATTTTCATTATATATTTCTATATTTTTAACTCCTGCTGCAGAAAAAAGTATATACCTATTTTCCATTTCTTTCACTGCCCACCTTAGAGCTGAAGCAGCCTTTTTAGGATCTGTGACAACAGGAGTAATCAAGTGGGGTATACCATTATACACCGTTAACTCAACCATCTTAGGGTCTATCATGATCATTTTCACTTCATCGGGACTGGCGTTAAACAGGATACTCGCTATTATTGAGTTCATACACACACTTTTTCCTGATCCAGTAGCCCCAGCTACCAGGAGATGAGGCATGTTTTTTAAATCTGCAATAATTGGCTTCCCAGCAATATCTTTTCCTAAAGCCACAGAGAGCTTAGATTTATTATTTCTAAATTCAGGAGTATCAAGAACACTTCTAATCCCAACAGTGGTGTTATATTTGTTTGGAACCTCAACACCAATTGCATTTTTCCCTGGAATAGGAGCAATTCTTACACCTGCTGCAGCCATACTTAAAGCAATATCATCAGCTAAATTTACAATTTTACTAACTTTTACACCAGGAGCTGGCTGAAATTCATATCTTGTTATGGCAGGACCACAATTTACCCCACTAATTTTTCCCTTTACTCCAAAATTTGCAAGGGTTTCTTCAAGAATAGTAACCCTTCTATTTATTATCTCTTGATCTGGTTTAGCATTAGCACCTACATTAGTTAAGATTCCTAAATCAGGATATTCATATTCCTTAGTATTTTTTTGTTCTCCTGGTCTCACCTCTTGTGGTTTTTCTTCTTCTAGTTTTATTTCTTGTATTTTTTCTTTTTCAATAGGCAAGGCTTTTTCTTCCTGTCCTTTATCTTCAGTTTTTCTTATAGAAAATTCCAGGTTGTTAATGATGGGTATTATTCCCTTTTCTCTCTTTTCTTCCAGACTTTCTGGATCTTTTAGGTATGTTTCTTCTTGTTTAGATCCAACAAATAATCCCTTTAATTGATTAACAATATAAGTAAAAGGAAATTCAGTAAGATAGAGGACTATTAATATTATAGTCAAAACTCCAACTAAATATGAGGCTACTGTGCCAAATAATTTTATGTATAAGAAGGCAAAGAGAAAACCTGCTAATCCAGCCCCGTTTCCTATAAAAGCATCGGCCAATCCTTCATAAAAATCCGTATTGATTCCCATAGAACTAATATGTAGGAGACCTAAAAGTACAGGAGCTAACAAAATATAAGAGATAACCTTTCCTAGTTTTAAAGGTTCTTTATTTAGTAATATATAAATTGCGTAAAGAACTATAAACGCAATAACAAGTAAATCATATCCACCAAAAAACTGTTTAAAGGTTCTTAAAAAGAAACCTCCAATAATGCCGAAACTATCAAGAGGATTCGTGTCGTGTACTATATCACTACTACGAAGAGAGATGAAAAAATAGTATATTGAAAAGAGAATTAATACTGCACTTGTGATTTTCCCTTTTTTTATTTTTTTTTCTTTTTCAGCTTTTTTGGATATTCTTGCCATTTTGTTACCTTCCTTTTATCGAATATTAAAAAGCTAAGCACAAACAAATTGTTTGTGCTTAGACTGCAAATTATACCTCGACTATAATTGGTAAAATCATAGGTCTTCTCTTCGTTTTTTCATATAGAAATCTTCCTAGAGAATCCCTTATATTATTCTTTAATGTCGACCAGTCTTTAGTGCCTTTTTCCAAAGATACTTCTAATCCTTGTTGAACAAATTTCTTTGCTTCTAGCATTAAATCCTCTGACTCTCTTACATAAACAAAACCTCTGGATACAATATCTGGCCCGGCCAGTAATTTAGTGGCTTGTTTATTTAAAGTCGCTACGACTATCATTATTCCATCCTGTGATAATTGTCTGCGGTCTCTCAAGACAATATTTCCTATATCTCCTACACCTAAACCATCTACTAAAACTCTTCCAGCTGTAACTTTGCCAGAAATATAGCCTTTATCTTTTGTAAATTCTATTACATTACCATTCTCTGCTACGAAAATATTTTCTTTCATAACACCTAATTCTTCTGCTAATTCTCCATGCTTAAGCAGCATCCTATATTCTCCATGAACAGGTATAAAATATTCTGGCTTAACAAGATTTATTAACAATTTAAGTTCATCTCTACTAGCATGACCTGAAACGTGAATTCCTGATGATTTTTCGTAAATAACTTTTGCACCTAGTCTAAATAAAGAATCGATGGTTTTGTAAACTGATTTCTCATTACCAGGAATTGGACTGGCGGAAATAATAACTGTATCTCCTGAGTCTATTTTTATCTGTCGGTGTTCCCCTTTAGCCATTCTTGATAATGCAGCCATAGGTTCACCTTGACTTCCCGTAGTAATAATAACCATTTCTTCTGTAGGATGATTATTAATCTCGTTTAGAGGGATTAACATTCCATCTGGTATATTTAGATATCCTATTTCCTGAGAAATTGCTGTTACATTTTCCATACTTCTTCCAACTATGCAAAGTTTCTTTTCGAATTTTATTGCAGCATCTATTGCTTGCTTTATCCTATGAACGTTGGAGGCAAAGGTAGCAATAATAATTCTACCCTTGGCAATTCTAAATTGTTCGTCAAATGCTTCACCAACAACCTTTTCAGACATAGTAAAACCAGCTTTCTCAACATTAGTACTGTCGGAGAGCATAACTTTTACCCCTTCTTCGCTAATTTGAGCGATTCTGTTAATATCCAATAATTTTCCATCCACTGGTGTCTGATCTAATTTAAAATCTCCTGTGTGAAAAATATTTCCTACAGGGGTTTTTATAAATAAAGCAACGGAATCCGGAATAGAATGTGTGCTTTGAATAATTTCCACTTCGATTTCACCAAATTTCAAGATATCCTTTGGTTTGATTAAATTGAAAGTAGGCTCCTTAGGCATTCTGTGTTCAGTAAATTTAGACTTAATTATTGCTACTGCAAGTTTCATTCCGTAAACAGGTACATCCAGATCCTTGAGAATATATGGTAAAGCACCAATATGGTCCTCATGTCCATGAGTAATTACTATTGCTCTAAGTTTATCCTTATTTTCCAATAAATAAGTTATATCAGGAATAACCACATCGATACCTAGTAATTCATCTTCTGGGAACATAAGACCCGCATCAACAAGGATCATATCATTACCATATTTTACAACTAACATATTCTTTCCTACTTCACCCAGACCGCCCAGGGGAATTAGTAAAAGTTTTTCTTCTTTTTTTATAACTACACCTCCATAAATTTTAGAAGACCGGACATTTGTATCTATTATTAATTATAAGCTCTTAAAGCCAAATCAACAAGTTAATTTTAAGTAAATAAAAAAACTGCCACCAAAACTCTGATAGCAGAATCTCTTTTAAAGATATTTACGTCTTAAGTCCTCATTGCTTTCAATAGTTAAGTAAGCCAGAGCTACATCAAATACTGTCTTACATCCTTTTTGACCTTCTTTATACATTCTATAAGCTGCTCTAGCATAAGCTGTCAAAACTGAAGCTGTAAATTCCGGGTTTGATTCTAATTTTAAACTATATTCAATTATTTGTTTGTTTTCTTTCTCAAATCCACTTTTTCCACTTCGTATAACAAAGCCCCCATGGGGAATTCCCTTATGATCTCTCAGTAACTCTTCTTCAGAAACAAAGTTTACTCTAGTATTATAATCAGAAAAATAATTAGGCATATTTATAATCTCTTCCTCTATTTTTTCTCTATCTGCCCCATCCTCGGCCACAACAAAGCATTCTCTAAAATGTTTTTCCCTGCTAGTAAATTTTGGAGTTTCACCTTGTCGTACAGATTCCAAAGCTTCTTCTATAGGAATAGTATATTGCTTGCCATCCCTAACTCCTTCTACTCTCCGTAAAGCATCTGAGTGCCCTTGACTCACACCTTTACCCCAGAAAGTATAATCTACTCCTTCTGGAAGAACTGCTTGACCATAAACTCTATTTAGAGAAAATAATCCTGGGTCCCAACCAACAGATATAATACTAACCTTATTGCTTTCTATAGAAGAAGAATTCACAGCTGCAAAATGCCTAGGAATATTAGTATGGTTGTCAAAACTATCTACCACATTAAAATATTTAGCAAATTCTGGAGTCTGTTCTGGTAAATCCTTTGCACTACCTCCACATAATATCATAACATCTATAGAGTCTTTTAGTTTTAGGGCTTCATCTATGTGGTAGATCTTAACTCCTTTTGTATAAATTTCAATATTTTCAGGCTTCCTTCTTGTAAACACTCCTACTAATTCCATATCAGGATTTTGTCTTAGTGCACTTTCTACCCCTCGACCTAAATTCCCATAGCCTACAATTCCTACTTTAATAATCACTAAAACACCTCCACTTAATTAAATTTATAGTTTCATTTTTTCAATCTAAACCCATCAGCTTTATTATTTCTACTTCTTTTTTATTCAAAATAGCTGCATAGTTTTTTATAATAACCACTTGTTCTGGATCAGATAGCTTTTCACAATAAGTATAATCTAAATAATTCGTATCTGTTAATTTATTTGTCTCTTTTTCTTTATTCCAGATTTTTTCTAAACCCTTTATTATTGTATCATTGGTTGCCAAAACAGTGTTTAGTTTTTTATTAAGTTTTTTCCCTATAAGGCTTTGCGCATCAGGAGAACTCTTATCACTATATGCGAAAACATATCCCTCTCGGGTCTCTAAAAGGGGTAATACATTAAAATTATAAAGACATTCTTTGTCAAAATCTGAATTGAATTTTGTAAAATCATAATGACATAAAGCTTCTTCTTTTAAATAAGGAACATGTTTTATTGCAGCTAAGGATTCCATTAATTGAGCTTCTGTTATAAATTTATTTTTGAGTAAGTAAGTGCCTAAAGGAACTTCTGCTTTTTTTGTAGCTAATAGATCTTTAATTCTATAAGCTTCCAGATATCCCTTCATAACCAGAATATCCCCTAAATTTCTACGAAAACTCATTAACACATCTTGTTCTAAAAAACTGTGTTCTGTTTTAGCCCAATCGAATTTTTTTTCTTGTATCTTTTTTTCTACTTTATTTCTTTCTTTCTCATTATTTAAAAAAGCTATGTTTTCCATACCTATATTTTTTTTTGTGTTCATTTCTTCTGCTTGCATTTTTTTTACCAAAACAAGACGTTTAGATTTTCTAGGTAAAATATTAAAAAATTGAATATAAGCCTTATAAGTTGATACAAGATTTATAATATTTCCCCAAATTATTCTTATGGGTAGGAAAGGAGGAAATAGTACACCATAAAAAACACTTCTCATTCCATAAACATTGTATAAAGCTATCCCTCGAAAAACCTGTCTTTCAATCATCATTACGGTAACCACAAGACTAAGATACCAAGAAGGAGAATATAATGGATATATTGCTATCAAAGGGAAAAATAAAGAAATAATGAAATATATCAATACTGGATATCCAAGAACAGAGAGTAAATTTGAAATTTTTGCCTTTTGGTCCCTATAAAGAGAGTATCTTCCTATAAAAGGGATATTATTCTTGAAAAGATCCTTTAAACGATAAGATTGCATGGTTATACCTAGAGTCCAACGTGTTTTTTGTTTGACAGCAGTCTTAAAAGTATTAGGGAACATGGACCTAGTTGCAATGTAATCCCAACTAACTTTTCCGTAAGAATCATATCTCTCTATTTTTTCTAAAACATAGTACATTTGTATGCCTTTTTCATAAAGAGTAAGGGATAACCTATAATCCTCAGTTATACTTTCCTCTGGAAGTACTTTCTCCCCTAAAGATTCAATAGTCTGTCGAGATAAAGAGAAGCCCGTTCCAGCAGAAGGAACAAAGGCACCACTTTTATGTCTTCCCACCATTGTAATAAAGTGATTCTCTGCAAACTCATCAGCATAAGTGTTCGTAGTAATATTACTGAAAAAATTACTTAATGTTGGTTTTTTAATTAAAGGAAAAACAGGAAACTGTAAAGCTGGGTGTTTATCAATTAAATAGTTTGTAACCTTAAACTCATAAGGATGAACTACATCTTCAGAATCATGAATTGTGAAAGTTGCGAATTCCCAGCCTCTTCTCTCTTCAAATTCTTTTATGCGAGAAAAAACATAATTTATATTTTGAGCTTTTGATGTAGGCCCATTTTTTAAGTTTATTATACAATGAACATTTTTATATTTTTCCTCTAAGTTTTTTGCCACTTGAATTGTTGCTTCATCGTTAGGATAAACTCCTAAGAAAATATGGTACATAGATTGAGGATACTGTTGAGATAGAATAATATTTTCAATTACATCAAATAGAACATTTTCCTCATGCCAAGCTGCAACTATTAAAGCTATTAATTTAGGTGGTTGCTTATAAAGGACACCCATATCTATTTTTTTATTTTTCGTAGTTAATCTTTTAAAAATTGTAATAATATCCCAAAAAAAATCATCTATTCCTGTAAATACAAATAATAATACTAAAATTAATCCTAAAATGTACAATATATTACCGTAATCCATTTAATCACCTTTTTTATATGTAAATTGCTTTCCAGCTAAATATCCTAACAGTTTTAAAAAAAATTATCTACCATATAATGATCTTCTATGATATGGTGTAGTGTAATTTGTTAAATTAGAATAAGGAGTAGCGATATGAGTCGATCTGAACAAATGTCTTCAGGAAGTATAGCTAAATTATTATTGAAATATTCCCTACCTGCCATAATAGGAATGTTGGTCAATGCTTTATATAATATAGTAGATAGTATTTTTGTAGGTCAAGGTGTAGGGGAACTTGCTCTAGCAGGAACAACTGTAAGCTTTCCGATTATTATAATTTTAATGGCATTTATTATGTTAATTGCTATGGGAGCCACGGCTCTTATCTCTATAAGATTAGGAGAAAATAAAGAAGAAGAAGCAGAAAAAATAGTCGGAAACTCTTTAACCCTATTCTTCATTGTTGGTATTACCCTAACAATCCTAGGGTTGATTTTTATTGAACCCCTATTAAAGATTTTTGGTGCCACTGAAAATATACTACCATATTCCCTGGATTACATGAAAATAATTTTGCTAGGTAGCTTATTCATGGCTGTAGGAATAGGAATGAATAACTTTATTAGAGCTGAGGGAAACCCCAAAGTAGCTATGTATACTATGCTAATCGGTGCAGTTACTAACGTCGTATTAGATTATGTCTTTATATTTATTTTTGTTTGGGGAATTAAAGGAGCTGCATGGGCTACAGTTATTTCCCATGGTGTTAGTAGTACTTGGGTATTATATTACTTTTTATCAGGGAAAAGTTCATTAAAAATTCGTAAAAAATATTTTAAGCCGGAATTTCCTATAGTCAAACAAATCGCAGCAGTAGGTTTTCCTGCTTGTGCTTTACAATTAACAAGTAGTGTACAACATTTAATCTTAAATAGAAGTTTAGCTCATTATGGTGGAGATATGGCTCTAGCAGCTATAGGTATAGTTATGAGTGTCGCTTCTTTACTTATAATGCCTGCTATAGGCATCAGCCAGGGTGCACAGCCAATTATAGGTTTTAACTATGGAGCCAAAAATTACCATCGAGTAAAAGATACTTTAAAATTAGCAGTTTTAGCAGCTACATCCATTGTAACCTTTGGTTTTGTGATGATAAGACTAGGAGCTCCACAATTGGTAAAATTATTTAATGACAATCCAGAATTAATTGATTTGGGGACTCACGCCATGAAAGTTTTCTTTTTGTTCCTCCCTTTAATTGGTATGCAAATTATTGGAGCAAACTTTTTCCAAGCTACTGGAAGACCAAGACGAGCTACTTTATTAAGTTTGTCTAGACAAGTTCTTATCTTTATACCTCTTGTCCTTATTCTTCCTCGTTTTTATGGTTTAGATGGTATATGGAGAGCTGCACCAGCAGCAGATTTAGGAGCTTTCTTACTAACTGGATCATATTTATTTTATGAGATAAAAAACCTAAACAAACAAGAAGCTGCTAAAATATAAGAAAAAGCTCTGGGGTGTTTTTTAAACTATCCCAGAGCTTTTATTTTTAACTGTTTGTTTTATAATAACCAAGGATCATTTTCTGGTTCTATATAATCATTAGTATTTGTATCTATTTCTCCACCTGGGTCTACTGGAATAGTAGGTACATTTAATTCTGGATGCATATTATTAGCTTTTTTTAGATTCTCATGAGAATCTTTTTTGGGAAGATTTAAATCTACATCATCAATAGAAATTTCCATTGCCTTTGCTACTCCTTTTCCATAGTCAGGATCTGCTTGATAGCAATTATAGATATGTCTGTGTTTGATCTGTAGAGTTGAATCACCCATATTACGAGCTGTATTGTTAAACAATACTTCTTGTTGTTCAGGAGTCATAGCTCTAAATAAAAGACCTGGTTGAGTATAGTAATCAGAATCATCTTCTCTAAAATCATACTTATAAACTTCTCCACCCTTTTCCATGGGTGGGTTATTTGCTGGATCATCTTTCCAGTTTCCATAACTATTTGGCTCGTAGTGTAATTCACTTCCTAAATTCTCATCTACACGCATTTGTCCATCGCGATGGAAACTATGAGGATGCTCAACGGCTTTAGGGCTATTTACTGGTATCTGATGATGATTTACTCCTAAGCGATATCTTTGTGCATCACCATAAGAAAAAAGGCGTCCCTGCAACATCCTATCAGGAGAAAAACTAATCCCTGGAACCACACTAGCCGGGTTAAAAGCTGCTTGTTCAATTTGAGCAAAATAATTATCTGGATTTCTATTTAATTCAAACTCTCCTACTGGCATAAGGGGATAATCTTTTTTAAGCCACATTTTTGTTAAATCAAAGGGATTATTCTCCATAGTTTCTGCTTGTTCCTCTGTCATTACTTGTATATACATTTTCCATTTGGGATACATCTTTTGTTCAATAGCCTCATAAAGATCCCTTTGGTGAGACTCCCTATCCATTCCTACCACATAGCCTGCTTCTTGGTCAGTTAAATTTTGAATTCCTTGTTGAGATCTAAAATGAAATTTTACCCATACTCTTTTGTTTTCACTATCAATTAGACTATAAGCATGAGAAGAAAAACCATGCATGTGTCTATAAGATGAGGGAATTCCTCTATCTCCCATAATAATTGTTACTTGCAAAAGTGCTTCGGGTAGTGAACTCCAAAAATCCCAATTTGTATTAGGGCTCCTCATGTTTGTACGGGGATCTCTTTTTACAGCATGATTTAAATCTATAAATTTCATTGGATCTCTAAAGAAAAATACGGGTGTATTATTTCCAACCAAATCCCAGTTTCCCTCTTCAGTATAAAATTTTAAAGCGAAGCCACGAATATCTCTTTCAGCATCTGCTGCTCCTCTTTCTCCAGCAACTGTTGAGAAACGTGCTAACATTTCCGTTTTTTTACCTATTTCAGAAAAAATACTAGCCTTGGTGTACTTGGTAATATCGTGAGTTACAGTAAAAGTTCCAAAGGCTCCTGAACCCTTGGCATGCATTCTTCTCTCAGGGATAACTTCCCGATCAAAATGAGCCATTTTTTCTAAAAACCAAACATCTTGTAGGGTAATGGGCCCCCTTTTACCTGCACTCATTGTATCTTGATTGTCAGTTACTGGAGCACCTGCAGCAGTTTTTATTCCCGGAACCTTACCTATATTCTGATTCCTACTTGGAGTAAAGTTACCTAATTTGTTTTTATCCATTGGATTACCTTTATCCTTACCCTTCATTTCATCCATTCTAGAACCTCCTATTTCACTACTCTTATTTGTACTACCTAATTTACTTACCCAAACTGGTGCATATAATAACCTGCTAATAACCTAGAATCATAAATAGGATCTTTATACATTTTTTGTTATACTTTTTATCATGAAAGTGAGGGATTAATTTGAAGAAGAAAATTAACTTTGCTTTATCTTTAATACTCCTCTTGATTGTTTTTAGCTCAGCAACATATTCTATCGATATTTTTGTTAAGGGAAATAAACTTTTAATGGATGTTCCTCCACAAATTATAAATAGCAGAATAATCGCTCCCGTTGCACAAATAGGACGATCTTTAGAAGCAAAAGTAAATTGGGATGAGAAAACACAGTCTATCACCATCCAAAAAGATGAAAATATTATCATCTTTAAGATAGCTAGTCCCAAGGCAAAAATTAATAATAATATCTTTACTTTGGATGTTACTCCCCAAATAATAAATGGTAGGGCCATGGTACCAATATCTTTTATAGCTAAAGCTCTTGAAGAAGCTATTGAATGGGATGGAAGCAATAAAACTGTCTACATAGGTCATAATATCCATAATTTATCAAGAAAATATTTAGTAACTAGGGTTGTAGATGGGGACACAATAGAAATTGATTATAATGGTAGTAAAGAAAAGCTTAGGTTAATTGGTATAGATACCCCTGAAAGTGTTCACCCAGAGGCGAGTAAAAATGTAGAATTCGGTAAAATTGCTACAGAATTTACTAAAGAAGCTCTGGAGAATAAGGAAGTAGTTTTGGAGTTTGATGTGTCTAAAAGAGATCGATATGGAAGATTACTTGCCTATGTTTGGATTGATGGAATAATGTTTAATAAAACCTTAATTGAATCTGGAATAGCCCTTGTAACTACATATCCTCCAGATGTTAAATATGCAGAGGAATTTGTTAAACTTCAAGAACAAGCTAGAAAAAACAAACTTGGTCTTTGGGCGGAATAAAAATTAGGGAGGTTTTAATATGTTAGATTTATTATTAAAGAGACGTAGTATTAGAAAATTTAAAGATCAAGAGGTCGATAAAGAAAGTATCGATAAAATCATAAAAGGAGCCTTAACTTCTCCCTCTTCAAGGAATCTTAAATCATGGCAAATTATGGTGGTTACTGATAAAGACCTATTAAAAAAACTAGGTGAAACAAGGGGAGGAGCCTCACTACCTATTAAAAATGGAAGTTTAGGGATGGTTATAATAGCAGATCCAGAAATAACTGACGTTTGGATTGAGGATGCAACGATAGTTGCCATCATAATTCAATTAATTTCCCATTCCCTTAAACTTGGGTCCTGTTGGATTCAGGTAAGAAATAGGTTAACTGTAAATAAAGTGGATGTAGAAAAATCTGTAAAAGATATTTTAAATATTCCAGATAAATTCCGTGTTGAATGTATGATAGCTATTGGACACCCGGATGAAGAGAAAGCAGGTCATGAAGTAGAAAAGCTTGCTTATGATAAGGTTCACTATTTAAAAAGCCCTTAGGTTTTATCCTAAGGGCTTTACCTTATTCTTCTATGCTGATTGCTCCTGTTGGGCAACTCTCCTCTGCTTCTTTTGCCGTATCTTCACTTTCTAAAGGAATCGGATTTACAATAACTATAGCTATTTGCTCATCATCCATCTCAAAAACTTCTGGGCATATTGAGACGCATAATTCACATCCAATACAAGAATCCCTATCAACTTTAGCTTCCATATAAATTTCCTCCTTCCTTATTTGTTTATTTAATTATACTCTCTAAATCAAAAAAATCACCCCTTTATAAAATAAAATTTCATTCTATAAGAGAGTGACTTATCATGCATAAATTAATAAACAAGTGTTTAATTTTCTTTTCTACTATACCATTTTTTCTTCATCTGCTATTAATATGGCACCCATTGAACCTACAATACTACCAGTAAACCATCCAAGTAAAACACCTATATGGTTTGGTATATGCTGTACTACTGCCATTTGTTCTCCTTTAATTTTTCCTGTTGTATGAAGAGTCTTAATTTCAAAAAACGCTTGGAAAGCCTTACTTTCAGATTCAAAACTCATTACCATAATTTTATTTCAGGACAATATAAGAAGTCTTCTATCATTTTCAAGTGTTGCCTACCAGATAATGATGCTACTTCGACATTTCCTTCTTTAAAAATAATAGTTATTATTTCTCTCATCCCAGCACCTATTGTTAAGATACCAGCACCAGCAATTTCATTATTGTTTAATAGATTAAACGTTTCTAGCATAACAACTGTTTGGGGAATGAGAAAGTTTTTTGCAAATTCCTCATATTGTCCTAGTAGAGAATACTCTGATTTATAGAACAAGACTCCCTTATTTACCAATCCTTCAAGAATACTTGGAATATCTTTTTCTTCAGGCACTATAAATTGGTAATTCCCTGTAAGGATACTAGTCAGGCCGCCCTTTTCTGGATTCGCTAGTTGCTTCTGGAGCTGGTCTTTTGAAATTTCTCTTAGATCTTTTTTCCCTAAATATGAAAGAAGAGTATTAATTCTTTTGATATCTACAATAGCCAGAAATAGTAGAAGCTCATTATTTTGGAGTGTAACATTTAAATCAAAGCTTTTCAGATCCGATATTCCTGTCCATCGTGAAAGTTGAAAGATAGCATCATCTATTTTTTCTATAGATGAAAGAATAATTTCTCCATCTTCATTTTCAACTAAAGCATATTCATCATTTAATTTATAAGAATATTTTTCAATATAATAAGATCCATCTTTAAGAACAAGCCTTGTACATCTTTGGGGTGAAGCTACTATATCAACAAGTTTTTTCCCTTCAGGTGTAAGTGAACCGTCGATCAAGACACCTTTTCCCTCTAATTCTTTTTCCTCATCTCCTAGGAGTGGAAGGTTCATTCCAGAAAGTAAACTTATAGGATTATTACCCGGATAATACTTTGCTAAAAAGGATAAATCTTTTTTGTTAAATCTCATATTTATTTCTCCCCTTTACCTTTTATAATTGGTTTAATAATATACTCATCAGTTAGGGTGGAAGCAACTTTTGTGCCACCGGCCTTACTTATGATTACATTTTTCATATTTGGAATTTCTTTAAAGGATCCACGGGAAATTACTGGGTTAGGTAAATTTCCAGCTAATTTATCGGTAACTGCTCCTACTGTTGCTTTATAGGCTCCTCCTTTAAATCCATCTTCTAAAGATTTTTTAACATCTTCTCCTCTAAGAGCTGCTCCAGTAGCTGATCCTGCTGTCTCACCTAAAACAGATATTCCTGCTTTACCGGCTATAGTTTTTACTCCTGAGCCAGGAACATAATCCAGAGCCGCATCAGCCCCACCTTTAATTGTGCCTTCTGCTAGGTTACCCCAGTTAAATACTTCTTTACCCTTTGCTCCAGCCTCACCCATGGTTCCTGCTACACCTTTGAGGACTTTATACCCTGTACGTATGTTTGTGCCTCCAGGAGTAATTAAAGCCAAGCCATCAATTCCTACATCTGCCCCTGTTCCTATAACTACAGCGCCAATTTCCATTGTTCCCAACACTTTATCATTTCTTTTCCAAATTTCAGCCCATTCTTCAGCCTTTTTCTTTTGGTCACTAATAATTCCTGTGAAGTTACCCTGTTCATCTTTACTATGAATTTCACTCAAATCATCCGTTCCATATTTCTTTTTCATTATATTTTCATATTGATCATGATCTTCCTGTTTTTTAATTTCTTCCATATTTTTCCATAATTCTTTATCGTGCTCACTTTCACCTTTGCTAATCTTGTCAAATTCTTTATTACTCCAATCTTGTTCTTTTTTCATTTGATCCAAAACATCCTCATGTTTTTCTATATCAAGAACGCTATTAGTTTCAGGATCTACCCACTCTCCCGTTTTTGGATCTTTCACATATAAAGTTTGCCCACCATTAGCAGAGGTCTGTACAACAATTGTGTCAGGTTCTTGAGGATTAAGATTATCTTCCGGCACAAATTTAGATGGAGCGTCAGAATGTAAATCATTTCCTATCTCCCTTTCATCTTCATTCACTACATATTCTTTTTCTACACAGTCTTCCTCTACATAAACTTCCGTAGAAGAAGCATCCTTACTTCCAACATGTTCATTATCACCTATAGAAATACTATCTCCTTCATCAGGATTATCCGTATTTCCCATACCATCGGCTAACATTATCATTGCTAGCTGCTCATCAGATAAGTTAGGATACTTTTTCTTATACCAATTTTTATCCCTTACACCTTTTGCAGCTGATGTTTTTGGTTTAAGCATCTCTTGTAATACATTTACCACTACACCTACGAGAGGTGGGAATAAAATACCTGTTGCAGCTTGGGCTCCATTATCAGGCCCCGGTATATTACCGGCACTACTAGCTTTACCCAGAGCTGTCATAACAAAGATAGGAAGCTCTTTTTTTAGTCTTATTCCAGATGCCTTTATATCGTAAGTATTATAATCCCCACCCTTTTCAGCACTTGCGGAACGATCATAAATACCTGTTCCATCTAGGTTAAAACTAATTTTTTTATCATCATTACCAGAAATAGTTATTACAGCTTCAGCCAAAATATTTGCCTTGTAGGGTAATTTTGTCAAATCTGCCTTGAAGTCAAATTGAGCTACAATCTTTTCCTCTGTTGCTTCAATAACTTTGCAAGCCTGAGAAAAAGGCATATTTTCATACTTTCCAATAAGTTCTAGTTCTTCTCCCTTATCTATAATTGTTAATTCAAAATCTCTCAAAGAGAAACTACTAGAATTAGTTGAAACTGGACCCATTAAGGTACTTGTTTTAAAAGAATCTAAATTTATTTGATAGGTTCCAGTATAATCTTTCCTTAATTTAACAGGTAATGAAGCTTTCACATAAAAAAGAGCTTCCCCATCTTTATCATAACTTAATACTTCTGAGGGAGATAAAACAATCTTATAGATACCAGCAGGTAGCAGCACCTTTGGAGCAATTATCCAAGAACTGTTAGGAATATCTCCAATATTACTACCATAAGATTGACCGGAAAAAAATGTTTTTCCATTATCATTTATAATTGAAATTTGCCCCGGTAAAGCTCCCTGTCCCATGTTATAGGTACTTACAATAATTTCATCGATAAAATATTCATCATCTAAAGCGAAAACAGGGGGGCGATTCCCTCTATTAACAAGCTGTATTGTCCTTTAGCTAAGATATCTCCCTCAGGTGTAAATATAAGGGTAGTACCATTTTTAGAATAATTAGATTCTCCCGGGGTAAATCCTAGATATATATTCCCATTTCCGTCTAACAGACTTAAATTAATCTTACCTTCTATATCTCCTTTAAAAGGAATGAATATAGCTGACAAAACGCTTTTTTCTCCCACCTTAACTTCCAATTTTTGTTCATTACTAATCTCCCAGGATCCTGTGTACCCTACAACTAAATTTGTTCTTCCATTATATTCTAAGGGCTCTGTGTACCATGCGCCACTTTTAGCAACTATCTTTTCATAGGGTTTATCTGGAATATCCCCTTTTCC
>CAZXPJ010000003.1:149788-155465 GCA_964642925.1 uncultured Eubacteriales bacterium
TAAAGAAGGAGCTTTTGCTAAATAGGCATAAGATATGCTCCATATAAATGAAAACAGGAAACCTATAGCCGAAGTTAAAAATGTATTTTTAATTTCTTGGCTAGCTTTGATTTTTCCAAGTTCTATTGTGACTCCAGTTGTTACAGCCATAATGCCCGCCGCTATAAATCCACGGGTTTCTGACCAATTTAGGAAATAAACGGAAAATAATAGCATAATTGTAAAGGGAACTAAAAAGGTCATCCCTGTGTCTACGACATCACGAATAGATTCCTTCCCTTGTTCTTTTTTGAACTTGCTGTTAAATAGTCCTATAAAAACTCTTAACACTTTTCTAAATATCCAACCAAACATTAGACCCGTTATAGCTCCAAATAGCATCCTGTAAGGGTTGAAAATATCTAAAGGATCTACAAAAGCACTGATTCCAATTGCTATAAAACATATACGTCTTATCAAATTTCTTTTCATCGAAATCGCCCCCTATAAATTCCCGAAAATTGACCAAGATAACAGTACGACAACTCCTACAGCCGTAGCAATAGGAATGCTTAAAGCGTTTTTACCACCGCTTAAGTTCCTTATGGTTATTATCATTGGGCCAATAGCCCACAAAACACCAGTTACACCAAAAGCGATGGATGTTTTCCATCCAAGGATTAATGAAAAGATCATCCCAATTAAACCGTATATTAAGGCACCACTATAGCTTAAACAAAAAACCGGAACTGTTTCCTTTACAGTTCCTTCTCCCTTGGAAAGCTTCAATAATGTCCATATAAAAAGTCCCAAGAGAGGAATAATAATTAATCCGTATAAAAGCCCTATTATTCCCGACATTAAAAGGAAATCCCATCCCTTTTGTCCTGTCTTATATAAATCAAGGCCCGTCTGACCAAAAAACAAAGCAAAGGCAAGAGCTGAAACTCCTACTGATAAATACCATTTTGTACTTAATAAAGCTCCTTTTATAGTTCCACTTGGATTAATCATCATTCCAAATATAGTTTTAAACAAAGATTGTTTTACCTTCAACATTTATATTACCTCCTACTAACTTTCTACTTATAAACCGTTTCCTTATCAGATTTAATAAACTCTCCACCTTCAAAAATGTAATAATGCATTGTAGAATTGTCATTTTTTAAATCATTAATTTCGTATGTTCCTTTAACATTTATTTCTACTGAAGGCCCTTTTTTATCATAAGCATAGATTTTAAAGGACCCATCCAAATCAACTTTATCTCCTTTTTTCTTACCAGCAACGAGACCAGGTGCTCCAAAAAGTCCGCCAGGTCCGTCAATTTCTCCTTTTCCATCCTCTTGAAACACTCCACCATAAGGATCAACCATGAAAGTAATTGTTTCTTTAGTCATATTTCTTACATAAGCTTTTACTCCAAAAGCATTTTCATCAAGAGTTAGCTTTCCATCTCCAGATGTTCCATTTCCATCATCAGAACAAGCAGTAAGACTAAAAATTAGTAATAGAACAGTTAATAATGATATTTTTTTCATATAAATACCTCCATTTTATTTTATTATTGCTTGTATTCCTGTTTCATAAAGAAATTTATTTGATATTTCCGCAAAATCATTCTCCCCAGTTAAACCATGAAGCAATTTAATATTTTGTATATTATTATCTGTACCATAGGACAAATAAATAAAATCTCTTCCAAGCTCTACTTCTTTCAAAGAAACCCCCTCTTGATTAAACTTTATAATCTTAGAATCAAGAAGAATTCCAAAACAGGAAACAAAGACATCTAAAGGATCCCCAGAGATAATAGCAGGCTTAATATGAATAATTTGATTATCTATAATTAAATTGGCATCAAAAATTTGCTTTCTCATCTTTATATATATAATTCCTAGAACTAAATTAACAGCTACAACTATATATAAAATTATATTTCTATTTAAGTTTTTGGAAAAAAGAACTATAAATAAGATTCCTATTCCAATAATAAGTGTTACAAGTATAATATGAGTTTTCTTTATTAGCCTTTTCAAAAAAATCCTCCTCTCAGAATATTTAACTCTACTTGAAGTTTAAGTAAATTTTATTTACTTAACATCACCCAAGGATGTGATTTTATGAAAAAAGCCCCTCACATTTTCATGTGAAGGGCTGAAATTAACTTATTTTTTTCCAATTAAGATATTCATTAATTCCATACGGCTTTTAACACCTTGTTTGGAATAAATGTTTTTTACATGAGTCCTTACAGTGTTTTCACTTACGCTTAGTTCTTCTCCTATCAAATGATAGGTCATGCCTTTGAGTAACAGATCTGCTATTTCTTTCTCTCTTTCGGTTAGATCTTGTAATATATTTAAGTCCCACATTATTTGCTCCTGCTTTTTAGAAGCTAACTCTTCTAGATTTGTTAAATATACATGATCTTTTAATATATAAATAAGTCTTTTATGAAGAGGCGGAAGAATAACGAGAGTTAGACAAACAACCCCAAGTGCTAGTAATGTAGAATCAGAACTGTTTATATTTAAAGATATAATAGCACTACCTAATAAAATTCCTAATAAAACACCTAAAACATTTGCGGAAAGTCCTATGCCAAGTATTTTCGCTGGATTCTTATCAAAATCTAGCATCTCTCCTAAAATACTCCACCAAAATAAATCATAAACCCCGAAAGCCCATAACATTAATGTATTTATAATAATATAACTAGATGCTGAAGAATCAAGGACTACAAATAATATAAAGGAAAATCCAATCATAGCAATAGCAATGTAGAGGATATAATTTCTATTAGTCTTTTTAGGTAAATTCCTCATAATAAACAAAGCAATAATATATGGAACAGCCCAATACCAACTGGTCAACCATTTCAAGTGATTAAAAGTTGGGCTTACCACCTGATACATTAAACCAGAATTTATTGTGATAACTACAACGAATAAACATAAAAAAATTAGTGGTTGGCTTATATTTATGTTTTTCTCTTGAGGAAGTCCGAGAGATAAAAGCCAAGCTGCAATTAGAAAAACCATGGAAACCCCAACTGCTAAAAAAGGATCTATGTGAATGGCAATCATATTAAGAATAATCATTAAAATGTTAGAATAAATAAGTACATCCGCAGCGGTCTTAATTCTTTCGTTTTTAGGTGTCCCCTCTTTAAAATAAAATCCCCAAGCAGCAACACAACATCCTGCTAGAAATGAACTTGAAACCATAGCAATTGCCCAAACTATTGAGGGAGGAAGAAATAAACCCCCTGTTGCTAGAAAGTAAAAAAACCACAAATAAAAAGGCCACAAAATATTGATATTATTGAAGCTAAAATAATATTCTGGGGCTCTATTAAATAATGTTCTGCAAGGGAGTATAGAACTTGTCCTTCAAAAGGTAAGGCAAGCATCCAAGAAAAGAAAAGGGAGAAAATTATAACAGATATTCTTCTTTCATTTATATAGTTTGTTATATCAAAAATTCCCCCCATTTCTATACCTCCAATATCTATTAGTGCTTAACCAACACCGTTTTCCTGAATAATATACTCAAATATTTCTCCACTACTATCTTTCCATTTAAGTTTTTCACTTGGTATTCCTTCTGGTTGCATCGTCTGTATAACTACTGTTTGATCCTTAATTTTTTCAATAACATTAATAGTTTTTAGTTCCACTAATTCATTCTTAGCTTCATCCCAGTTAATAGATATCTGCTCAAAATTATAGATTGCTCCTTTTACAATAATCTCTATATACTCATCCCCTTCTAATATACCTTTTAAAAGAAGAGTTTCTTTGTTTTCCAAAGATAAAGGTTTTTCATAATAAGTATTAATTAAAACTTCTGCAACAGGTTCTTTTACAGTTTCTGCTTCCTTGGGTGCTTTTGAACATCCTAATGAGCCTATGGTTAGAATAACAACCAATAATATTACATATAATTTCTTCATACCTACCTCTTTTCCGAATTAAAGTAATAATATTTTTTCTTCAATTCTTTACTTCTTTTTACCCCGTATTTTCTTCTTTCAATCAACCTATATTTACAGCTATTTATGGGTATGTAATTTGTAATATAACAAATATTCTTTAAAGGAGGATTATTTTGAATAAGAGAGAATTAACAATAATACAAATGAATGATATTCACGGTTATATGGAAGAACATTGGGAGCATTTCTATGAAGGGAATCAATCTAAGTATATAATTGCTGGAGGTTTGGCAAGAATAGCAACTTACCTTAAACATGTAAGAAAAGAGAAGGAAAATAATGTTTTGTTTTTTGATGGTGGTGATACTTTTCATGGAACCCATCAGGTAGTAAAAACTAAAGGAAAGATACTAATTCCCCTCCTAAACAAATTAGGATTAGATGCAATGACAGCTCATTGGGATTTTGCCTATGGCCCTGAAGCATTTAATGAGATTATTAGCGAATTAAATTATCCCATGCTAGCAATCAATTCGTTCTACAAGGATACGGATGAATTAGCTTATCAACCTTATATCATTAAAGAAATAAACGATCTTAAGATTGGGATAATTGGGATAGCCGCCACTATTATAGATAAAACAATGCCAAAACATTTTAGTGAGGGTCTATACTTTACTATGGGGAATAAAGAACTTCCTAAATACATTAAAGAATTAAAGGAAGAGAAAAAGGTAGATCTAGTAATAGTAGTATCTCACTTAGGCTTTCCTCAAGAAATTAAACTAACCAAGGAAGTTTATGGAATTGATGTTCTTTTAAGTGCTCATACTCATAACAGAATCTATGAACCAGTTAAAATTAATGATACTATCATTATTCAATCCGGCTGTCACGGATCATTTTTGGGGCACTTAGATTTAGTGATCGAGAATAAAAAAATAATAGACTACAAACATAAATTAACCGTTTTAGATAAAGAAATAGCCGAAGATCTTGAAATGAAATCACTAGTAAATAAGAGTATGGAGCCCTATAGAAGCACCTTAAATAAAGTTTTGGGAAAAACTACTACAGATCTGAGTAGGTACGAAGTTCTTGAATCTACTATGGATAATCTTTTACTCCAAAGTATGCTTGAATATTCAAAAGCTGATATGGCTTTCTCTAATGGTTGGAGATATGGGGCTCCAATACCTAAGGGCAATATAACAGAAAATGATTTGTGGAATATAATACCAGTCAATCCTCCCCTCTCTAAGGTAGTCTTAACTGGTAAGGAGATTTGGGATATGTTAGAAGAAAATATTGAAAGAACCTTTGCAACTGATCCTTATGAGCAAATGGGTGGATATTTAAAACGATGTATGGGTATTAGTATGTATTTTAAATTTGAAAATCCCTATGGAGAAAGAATACAAGAACTATTCTGCGGAAAAGAAAAGATTAACCCTAAAAAAAAATATACTGTAGTATATGTAACTACTCAAGGTGTTCCTGAAAAATATGGAGAAAATAGAAAAACTTTAGACATTAGAGCTATTGATGTATTAAAAGAATATATTCAAAAACACAAAATAATTTCAGCTCCCCTTACTGGGAATATTAGAGGAGTTTAAATATTACCTAAAGCTTTTTATTTTTTCTTTGGTTGAACAATATATTGGTAAATATCACTAAAAACTCCTGTACGCTTAAGAGTTATTCCAAAAATCAAGAAAAGGGGACCAAGGATAAGTCCTAGGAATCCGAATAGTT
>CAZXPJ010000003.1:155565-158327 GCA_964642925.1 uncultured Eubacteriales bacterium
GGATCTAAGGAGTTAAACTTTGAAGCTATGTCTTCATAAAATGGAACTACTTCATATATTAAAAAAGCCTGAACAGTGTTAATCATAGCTGTTATTTTTGCTGGAAGAATATTGGCTAAATAGGCAGTACCAGAAATTATTTCTGCAATTAACAATGTCATAAGGCCAGCAAAACCACTAAAAAACAACAACAAAGTCGTTAGAACAGCAAGCAATCTAGGGAGTTTCGCCTTTTTCTCCAAAAAATTTATTAATGGGTTTACTAAAACAACAAGAAAAGCAGCAATGATAAAAGGGTAAGTTAATTTAAATAAATAATAAATAAAAATAAAACTAGCCATTGTTATCCCAACTACTATTAATACTCTTAATATTATTTCAAATGTTTTTTTATTCATAGTTCTCTCCTTTGCTAATTTTTATTATGTACATACACCTTACCCATAAAGCCTTGATTAATATCCCTTTTCATGTTTCTAATAAAAAGCTATAGGGTATATAAACATTAGATTTATATTAATATTTAATATTAAAGGGATGATTTTATGAAAAACATTGTTTTAGAACTATATGGCAAATATAAAAATGATGGTGTTTCAGAATTAGCAGCACAACTCACATACTATCTAATTCTGGCTATCTTTCCATTTATAATTCTTTTATTACAAATTATAAAATTCACACCTTTAGGTGATATGAATGTAATTGATAGTCTTTTAGTAAATCTTCCCCTTCAAACTCAGGAGTTGATTACTAATATTATTAAGGATGTTATAAATTCTAGTGGACCGACTCTTTTATCAGTGGCACTAATCGGTGGTATTTGGTCATCATCTAATGGCTTAATGGCCCTTATTAAAGCAGTAAATCGTGCCTATGATTTATCAGAAACCCGACCATACTGGAAATTAAAGCTTTTATCTATTGGGATGACACTAGGTTTAATAGCAGTTATAATTCTTTCTTTTTCTGCTACTATATTTGAAAAGTTAATTTATAATAATTTTATCGCAAAATTTCTTCCTAACAATGAGCTGATTTTTTCCATACTTCAAAGCTCAATAGTAATTATAAGTGTGATAATAATTCTCTCATTACTTTATAAGTTTTCCCCTAGTCTAAAAAAAGGAATAAAAATCACATTTAAAGACTCATTACCAGGAGGAATATTTGCTACTTTTGGAATTTTGATAAGTTCAAAAGTATTTTCAATATATGTAGATAATTTTGGGAATTATTCAAAGGTTTATGGAAGTATTGGTGGTATTATTGTTCTACTAATTTGGTTATATTTGACAGGAATTGTTATTGTTCTTGGGGCAGAATTAAATTCAATCTTTATGGCTAGAAAAAAAGAAAAAGAAACTGAAAAGGAAGATTTTGAGTCAACTTTGCAAACTATCAGAGCACTCGTTTCTAAGATAAAAAAATAATATAGCAGACGGAAAAGATTCGATTTTTGATTTTGTTCTTGTACAATTTCCATCTCTTTTCCAGTTTTCATCTGCTATGTTATAATAAATTTATAAGTTTAGGAGGGGTTTTATGAAATTAGCAGAAGCACTAATTCTAAGAGCTGATTTACAAAAACGAATAGAACAAGTAAAAAATAGATTATACAATAACGTTCTAACTCAAGAAGGAGAATTGCCCAGTGAAGATCCAAATGTTTTATTAAAAGAATTTATATCTTTGCAAAATGAGCTAACTACTATTATTAAAGCCATTAACAGGACGAATAATAATACTTCTTTTAATAATGAGCTTTCTTTATCTGAAGCTCTTGTTGAAAGAGATTCTTTAATAACCCATAGAGCGATATTGGCTAACGCTGCCCAACGGGCTAGTGAAAAACAGGACAGATATTCTAAAACTGAAATTAAGAATATAAGCACTATAGACATTAAAAAGTTTCAAAAAGAAGCAGATAGATTAGCAAAGGAATTTAGAGAATTAGATACAAAGATACAAGGTATGAATTGGACTATTGATTTAATATAATTAATTAGTTGGTAGCTTTTAAAATACAAAAGTGAGTATGCTGTTTCAAACATTGGTGGCTTTGGGGCAAAGTCTGTGGTTCAATTCCGCTATTACAACTTACGCCCATAATTGTTACACCAGTATAAATTACAATTTATTGTTACTACCATTTACTATTTTGTGTTTTTAAGTGAGGGTGGGTTAAGGGGAAAGCCTAGTAAAGCTATTTAGCTTTACTAGGCTTTCATAGTTAACATTCTGTGTCAGAAAGCACTTCTTTAATACTTATAAATCCTTCTTCATCTGTAGTATATTCTAATATTTCTGCTTCTATAAATTCATTATCTAATCTTTTTTTTAATTCTTTTGCTTCGTCTATATTATCTATTTCTAAATGTATTTCATGTCCATAATGACTCAGGGAGGATATTATATTACCTTCTTTTTCAAAGAAAATAGTAAAAAATTTTATAGCTCCTTCTTCCGTAAGGTACTCTTCCAAGAGATATTTGCTTACACCATCATTTAAATTACCAGAATATACTATTTCCTTAGTATCGATGTCATCATTTTTTTCACCCAATAAAGAAAGATCTCTTATTTCTTTTAAATCAGTTTCCCATAACCTAAATTGGTAAGTATCTGCTCTATTTATACTCCAGCTAATTATCTTATTCCAAAATTCATAATTATTATAAATATATGCCTTATTATTTGAAGAAACTATATGTTCTTCTTCCGTATGATTTACAAAAACTGTATACATAGTTAACTCTCCT
>CAZXPJ010000004.1:0-5185 GCA_964642925.1 uncultured Eubacteriales bacterium
ACTATTCCCACTCAATAGTTCCTGGTGGTTTTGGTGTTATGTCGTATACTACTCTATTGACGTCTTTTACTTCTTTAACAATTCTAGTAGAGATCTTTTCAAGTAGTTCATAGGGTAATCTTGCCCATTCTGCTGTCATTGCATCATCGCTGGTAACTGCTCGAAGAACTATTGGATAAGCGTAAGTTCTGCTTTCTCCTTTTACTCCTACTGATTTAATAGCTGGCAAAATTGCAAAGGACTGCCAGATTTCTTTATATAATCCTGCTTCTTTAATTTCCGCTGTAATTATTGCATCTGCATCTTTTAAAGTATTAAGTCTATCTCTTGTTATATCACCAATAATTCTTATAGCCAAGCCCGGCCCTGGAAATGGCTGACGATAAACTATAGTATCTGGTAATCCTAGTTCTTTAGCTACCTTCCTTACTTCATCTTTAAATAAATGTCTTAAAGGTTCTATTAGAGCAAAGTCCATATCTTCAGGAAGACCGCCCACATTGTGGTGACTCTTAATAGTTTCTGCTGTATCTGTTCCACTTTCAATTACATCAGAATAAATTGTACCCTGTACTAAAAACTCAGCATCATCACATTTCTTTGCTTCAGCTTCAAATACACGAATAAATTCTTCACCAATAATTTTTCTTTTTGTTTCAGGATCAGAAACTGATTCCAATCTATTAAGAAATCTTTCTTGGGCATCAACAAAATCTAATTTAATTCCAATACCTTTAGAGAAGATCTCTTTTACTTCCTCTGGCTCATTCTTTCTCATAAAACCATGGTCTACGAAAATACAAGTAAGATTATCACCTATAGCTCTATGAACAAGAACAGCTGCAACGGAGGAATCTATACCACCACTAAGGCCACAAATAACTTTTTTATCTCCAACTACCTCTTTTATTCTTGCTACTTCTTCTTCAATAAAAGAACTCATAGTCCAATCTTTTTCACCCTTGCAAGTTTCTGTTAAAAAATTTTCTAAGATTTGATTTCCTTCTTCAGTATTATTCTCATCTGGGTAAAATTTAACTCGGTGAAAATTTTTAATATTTTCTGGTAAATTAAGAAACTCTGGACCTGAATAAATACCTAAAATAGGAATATTTAAGTTATAAATTTCCGGATCTGGTTGAAGGTCTTTTTCACCCGTATTAATAGCAGGGCCCCCAGCAAAAATAATTCCCTTTGGATCAAGTTCTTTGATTTTTTCTACTGTAGCATTAAAAGGAAGCATTTCTGAATAAGTACCTAGTTCACGAATTCTTCTTGCAATAAGCTGATTATATTGTCCTCCAAAATCTAAGACCAATACTTTATTTAGCTTTTTAAACTCCAATTTGTTCCCTCCTATTATTTATTTTCCATCTATTATAATAAATTTATTTTAAGAATCCTGCAAGAATTTTCGCTTCTGCTTCCTCTTCTGTTAATCCTAGGGATTTTAGTTTTGTTAATTGGTCTGATGCTATTTTTCCTATAGCAGCTTCGTGAATTAATTGAGCGTCTACATGAAAAGCAGATACTCTTGGTACAGCTACTACCTGAGCATTTTCCATGATTATTGAATCACATTGAATATGACCACGGCAATCTTCATAGCCAGACATATTAAGATCAAAATACTGCCTAGAACTTCCTCTAGCTACTGAACGGGAGATGATTTGACATGTGGAATCTTTCCCTCTCATTTCTACATTTATTATAGAGTCAGCTTCTTGATCATAGTCAGTAAGCATTCTCTCAACACTTATAACTTTAGCTCCATCTTTCAAGATTACCTGGGTATCTCTTTTAGTTTTATCTACCCCTTTTATCTGAACAAGTTCCAGCTCCGCTGTGCCGCCTTCTTCAACGGTCATAATAGTTTTAGGATTAAAAATCTTTTTTCCATCAGAAGGACCTTGAGCAAAGTGTTTCTCAACATATCTTAATTTAGCATTCTTTTGAACAAGAAATTCATGAATTCCATCATGTTGAGTTTTTTCACTACCAGGATTGTGGATTCCACACCCGGCAACAATTGTAACATCTGAATCTTCACCAATATCAAAATGATTATAAACTACCTCATTGTAGCCTTCTTCTGTAATTATAACAGGAATATATAAGGTTTCATTTTTTGTTCCTGCTTTGATTTTTACATTTATACCTCTTTTATCTTCTCTTCCCTCAACGATTATATTAGGACTGGAGCTTCTCATAGAACCATCCCCATTACGCCTTATACTGTAGGCACCACCGGAAGGGACATCATCCATATCTGCAACTAACCTTATTAATTCTTTCTCTAGGCTTGAAAGCATTTAAATTATCCCCTTTCCACAGTTTTCATTGTGCTCACAAGCAAAGGATTGATTATCAAAGTCTTTTAAAATTTCTTCCTTTGTCGTAATTTCCTTAACATTACCTTCAGCAATAACTATTACTTCTTCAGATAAATTAATTATTCTTTCTTGGTGAGAAATAATAATTATTGTAGTGTCATATTTCTCATGAATCTTATTAAAAGTTTCGGCCAATTTTTGGAAACTCCATAAATCAATTCCTGCTTCCGGTTCATCAAAAACTGCTACCTTAAGATTTCTAGCAAGAATAGAAGCTATCTCAATTCTTTTAAGCTCACCACCAGAAAGGCTGGCATCAATTTCTCTCTCCAAATAGTCTTGGGCACATAAACCAACGTCATGAAGTATTTCGCATATATTAACAGTTTTGTTAGCTGCTGTTTCAAGTAAATCCTTTACTTTTATACCTTTAAATCTAGGTGGAGCTTGGAAAGAATAACCAATTCCTAAATTAGCTCGCTCTGTTATATCTTTTTCTGTTATATCTTCACCATCAAAGAAGATTTTGCCAGAAGTGGGTTTTTCGATACCCATAATTAATTTTGCTAAGGTGGATTTTCCTCCACCATTAGGACCAGTAATAACATATATTTTGTTACCGCTAAAAGATAAATTAGTCTTTTTTAATATATCAAAGTCTTTCCCATCTTTTTGAACAGTAAACTTAAGATCTTTTATTTCAAGCATATTTTCCCTCCTTATTGGGGTAATTTAAATTAGTAAAAAAACATATGCTCCTGAGAGAAGCAATATTGTTATATTAAATAATATATTATATTTAAAAGCAACCACAAAGGTGCTTTTTTTGACTACTTCAGATAATACCATATTAAATGGTACAAAGGGTGATGATAAGGCTGATAATAGCCAAGAACTAACAAAAATTAAGCTATAGGCAATAGGGGATATTCCTAAAACCTCTGGAGGCAAAACTGTGCCTATTATAGTCAAAGATACAATTTGGTGTACACCTAAGACAGCAAAAAACACTATGGACATTATTATTAGCTCAATCATTAGAAAAGGATGTAAGTTTGTAGTCATAATTAGAATTTCTCGAATTACTTCTTTAATAGGAGTTAAATATATTGCTCTAGCTAAAATACCAACAATGAGAAAAAAAACAACCTCACTAACTGTTTCAATAATTTTTGACTTATGACTTAGTATATCTTCTACAAAAACTGTAGGAGGGGCTGTAACATACAACCAGACCAAGCCATAAATTAAACTTACAATACTTACTAAATACATTATATTAGAGAAATTAAAAATCTTCTCCCCAATTATAACTAATAGTAAAAGAACTATAAAGTTTGTAGCTAGAACTTTTATCTTTTTATTAGCCTTGTATTCGTCTATATCTTCCTCTATATCTAGTCCCCTTAAACATAAACTTAAATCTTCTTTACTTTCTTTATCAAAGGAAAATAAAAATAGGCCAGCACCCATAACGATTAGGCTAAAGATTAAGCCAAAAGGCAAAAATTCAGAAAATGTTAGTCCTGCATAGGTTACTGATAACATAACCCCAGCAAAATATGGGGACCAAGCCATACATCCTGCAAAACCTGTCCCATAACTTTTAGATAAAAATTTACCTGGTAGTTTAGACTGGGAAAGTATGTCATTTACGATTCTCACTGAAGCCAAATTAGTAACTGAACCAATAGAAAAAATCATAAAGGACACAATAGAAAAGAACTTATTTGGACTATCTGAAAACTTCTTAAAATATAGATTTATAGCTTCTAGATATTTTCCTCTTCTTATAGGAATGGAGATAAAAGGAACCGTCATAAAAAGAACCGCAATAGGAATATTGCTATCAATCCCTCTAAAGATTTCTAAAAAATCTAATCTGTAAATTAATCCTAAGGATAGGGAGACAAATATAACGATTAAACTTAGATTTCTTGTAAATTTCTTAGCAAAAGTTAAGCCAGATAAAATCATTATAGAAGCGACAATGGTTATTATTATAGGATTAAAATTAAGGTTAAATATTTCCCTAACTATTGTTAAAATAATTAGGGATATTGTGGAATATAAAAATATTTTTTTCAATATTTCAGCACCTTTTCTGTGAATACTTTTACTACTAAGGGATCAAACTGACTACCAGCGTTTTTTCTAAGCTCCTCTACCCCTTGTTCTTCTGTTAAAGGGTCTTTATATGTTCTTTGACTTGTCATGGCATCAAAGGCATCTGCAACAGAAATTATTCTGGAGATTAAGGGAATTTCTTCACCCCTTAGTTCATTAGGGTAACCCTTTCCGTCCCATCTTTCGTGATGAGCTAGGGTATATTCAGCAATATCTGACATTTGATTAGCTGAACTTAAGATTCTATAGCCTATTTCTGGATGTTTTTTGATCTCTTCATATTCTTCTTGCGTAAGCTTTCCTTCTTTATTTAGAATATTTTCATCTATACCAATTTTACCGATATCATGCATTAAGCCCACAAGCTTTAATTCATTTAATTTTTCTTGGTCTAGGGACATTTCTTGACCTATTGCAAAACAAAGGTTTGCTACTCTTTCAGAATGGAACTTTTCTCTTTTATTTTTTTCATGAAGAGTGTTAATGATAACTTGTATAGTGTTACTAACCATACTAGGACTCTCAGATAATTTCCTTTTATACATAAAACTTTCTGCTCTATTCAAAACTTCTATGATATTTTGATCTTCATTGGTTTTCGTATCCCAACCGAAGGAAACGGACAACTTAATAGTTCCAATTTTAGTTCTTTCAATTTCCTCAGAAATTCTTTTCATTAAATTTCTTACTTCCTGGTCACTTGTCTTAGGAAGTACTATAACAAA